>JBKPNY010000123.1:0-4373 GCA_046732835.1 Gemmatimonadota bacterium
TTCCGGGTCTTCGACAACACGCTTCGAATAGAAATCGATGTCGCGATCGCGCACTTCGCTCTCGTCATACCGCACAGGCGGCGACTCGACTGCAGGCTTCGAATCGGACGTGCAGCCAAGCGCTCCGACCAGAAAAGAGAGAAGTGCGCGTCGCAACATTATGAATCAGAGCGTTGGTGACGCGAGATACGGGAACGTATTCGAGAACGCCTTGTCGTTCGCACCAACATTGTCGGTGCAGAGTGGCAGCGTGAAGTTGTCGCAGTAGGCGCCAGTCGCGCTGATCAGCTTTCCGAAGATTGCGGTGAGTCCCGCATCGACAACGTCATCGGACAACTTGCGACCACCCCATCCATTTGCCAGTGCCCATGACAACCATCCAGCAGTCGTCGGATTTCTCGAGGACTCGACGATCAGCATATCGGGATAGAGAACTGCGCCCAGTGTGTTTGCTACTTCCGGCTGGCCACCGCGGAATGCGTTGATGAAGGCAAGACTTTGCGGACCGAACGTAGCGGTGTTGTAGGGCTGTGTACGATTGTATGCATCGTGATTTGCCTTCGTGATTGTAACCTCACTCACGAGAGGATTGCCGAGGAACTCAACCTGTTCGTAGACGGCGTTGTCGTCGCCTTCGTCTTCATCCGCGGCATTGACCTGGCTTACTGCAGGACCAGCAATGTCTTTCTGGTTGTTGTCGCTGCATGCACCGAGTGCGATCATGCTCGCAAAGACACAGGTGACCGCGACCTTTCTGATTTCCAGCATCGATGTAGCTCCTGTTGATTTGAATGGGGTCAGTTGCGGACGCGGCTTGTTGTTCCCCACACGCCGAAGCGGCCGTTCGTGGATGCCTTTGCGATCATTGACGTCGGCAGCTCGATCACGATGGCCATGTCGTTGAGGCCGCGGACGAAATCGACTGCCTGTCCAACGGGCCGGAACGTGAGTGGACCCTGCGTGATGGTCGAAAGTGGACCGGACTCCGGTTTCCGGTCGGGAAGAACTCGGAAGAACGCCTCTAGATCGATGAAGAACGGATCATCACGCGGACCTGCAAAAAGCTTGATATCGCCTGACTGAATCACAGTGTTGGTGTATCCCTTGATCTGCTTGCCACCAACGAGCGTATTCATTGTGCCGACGCTGTTTGGAGCGACGGGTCCACGCAGCGTGACTTTCTGTTTTCCTGCTTTTCCTGTGAACGTGATCTGGAAGACGAGATCCTCGCGTGCGTCACCGGTGTTGTCGATCTTGATCTGATACAGCTCCTGATCTCTCGTTCCGAATGTGAAGCTCGGTGTCTGCGCGGGAGTGATTGGCGAGCTTGTGCCGAGTACGAGGACAGTGTGAGCTGAATTGCCGGGGGCGGGGAATGCGTAGACGTCGTTGACGTCATAGCGCGGTGACATCTCTACGAGCGGGGTATCCTGGTGATCCGATGCCATCACGGCTCTAATTGCGACGACAGACCCAGTCGCCAGGACAGCGGTTGCGAGTGCGAGCAGCGGCACTCGCGATTGATTCCACTTCTTCATATTTCTGCTCCGGGGATGGAGGTGTGGACGGCGTTGCGCATGAAGCGCATATGCTGGGTACGCCGCCTAGGTGGAATCGGATTTATCGACCGGGAGGAATGATGAAACGCTCGGCTGGCGGTCTCGCGCTCATGCTCATGTGGTCTGGATGTACCTGCAGCTCCGACGTGACCATTGCTCCGCCGCGCGTTCCGCAGGGAGGTAGGGCGGTTGCAATCGCTGTCGCTCCCTCTGACGCAAAGCGAATCATCGTCGGCACAGAGAGCGGCGGACTTTTCCGGACGTTCGACGGAGGCGTGAGCTTCCAGCATCTCGATGCCTTTCCGACATTTGCGCCGCTCGGCGTTGCGATTGCATCGAGCAATCCGAGCATCGTGATTGCAACCGCGCGCGACGATTTCCGGACAGTCTCTGGTGGCGGCATCTGGCGAAGCACAGATGACGGAGCAAGCTGGAAGCGGCCGGCAGGATGGCCTCCAGCAGGGTGCGACCGTCCTGAAGCGCGCAGCATTTCACATATGCCGCTTACCCGTGCCTTTTACGTCGCAACCGACTGCGGAATAGCTGTCAGCACTGATGATGGAGCTTCGTTCTCTATGGTAGTGCTCGACCCGAGCCGCCCAAAAGTTCGCGACGTCCTTGTCGTAAGTCGCTCGCTCGGTGTCGCCGTGGACAATCAGCGGATGTGGTTCTTGAATGGCGGAACGTGGCAGGTCGCGTCAGGCGGAGCGAGCACTGGGACCGAATATGCTGTCAATGGACTGGCATCACCGTGGTGGACAGGCCAGCCGATTTTCTATCACGCTGCCAGAGATTTCGAGGTTTACATCTCCACTGACGCTGGCGCGACATGGAACACGATGCCGACGCTTCCGCATGGAGGAGGTCGGGAGCACGTGATACGCGTCGGTCGCGGTCTTGATGGAGATCCAAATCATTTCGATGTCTACTTCGCTGATGGATTCACAATCTTTCGACAAGCGGTGACTACGGCAGTGCCACAGGGAACCAATGAATGGAAGCAACTGAAATCGGATCACACAGATCCTGCTGACCTTGCATTCACTCCCGGCTTCGAGAAACCGCTGATGCTGGCAACTGATGGAGGTGTGCATCTCACTTCAGACAACGGCAAGAACTGGAAGCTGACCGGAAGTGGATACGGTGGTTTTACGGCCTTGCAGATCGGCGAAATGACGGGACGTGCTGTCGGCGGAAGCAAGCCACATCTCGATCTGTATTATGCGACGCAGGACAATGACCTCAAGGCGTCTTCTGACGGTGGTCATACCTGGCAAGGATCGATCGGCAGCGAGGGAGCTTTCATCAATGCCGATGCTGCCAATCCGGCGCATGTCGACGGTCCGGTTACCGGGCGTCATGATGCCCAGCTGTTTCAGGCCAGTGATCATTTCGGCGTCACACAGACGCCGCCAGATTTCAAGAGCGCTCCCAATGGCACCACCAATCCTGCTGCAGCGCCTCCTGTTCAGCTTGTCGGCGCAAACTTTCTGCAAAGCGTCTCGACAATGGGTCCACCGGCTTCCTATGACTTCTTTCTCACCAAGGATCGCGGCAGCAACTGGACTCCGGCTTTTTCACTTACGGCAGCACCGATCGGTGTTGCAAAGTTTAGCGGGAACCTCGACAATCCAGTCGCCTATATCGGCGTGAAGCGACCTTCATCGCGCATAGGACTTGTCCGTGTTCAGGATGTGGCGACTCAGGCGCTGGTGCGATCCGCTGACAGCGCGGGACTTGGCTCGATAGGACTTCTCAGAACTTTTCAGGCGACATATACCGTTTTCGGTGTCGATCCGTCTAATCCAAATCATCTGCTCGCCGCTGACGTTACTTCCGGGCAAATGAAGGCTTCTACAGACGGAGGGAAAAGCTGGTTCGCACTTTCGGCACTCACTGCTGCGGTCACCGACACTGGCAATTTCATGTTTGCGAAAGACCAGGTTTCCTTTGCAACGGTGATCGCATGGGACCCGACAAACTCATGTCATATTCTCATCGGTACTCTGCAGAATGGCGTAATCAGATCTGCTGATGGAGGATTGACGTGGAAGCGTGTTACGGGATCGGAGGTCGTTACATATGTCAGCTCATTCTATTTTCCGCCGACGGGTGAGATATGGATGTCATCATATGGCCGCGGGTTGTGGACACTGAGTGTGGATCGAAAAAAATCTCCCAACACGCGCTGCGCGTTTCCGTCTCGGCGTGGAGACGCTCCACCAATGGAGCTACCCACGGATAACGCGTTGATTCTGGTAGTAAACTCTGATCGCAAAGCGCCTTCATCTATCGTGCAGGCTGGCGACTCCACTGCGGTTTACGGCTCTGGCTTCGTTCCGGGAAAGGGGACGCACGGGGTCGACATTCTCGCCGGTATGGATACAGTCGTGAGAGGAGCGGAAGTGCAAAGGGACGGGACGTTCCTCGTTCACCTTCAAGTCCGACGGGGACCGGGAATTCTCGACTACACCGCTTTTCAGCGCACAGAAAAAGGTTTGATCAAGGACACGAACAGCATCACGGTCATCGATACCGAGCGACATTAGGACGGAGCCCTAACTATGAGACACCGCACAATGAGGCACATCGTGTTGTTGCTGATTGCGGCGCCAGTCAGTGCGCAGATGCGACCGGTCAATACGTTCTCGATCGTCGCACGCGATTCGGCGACGGGTCAGATTGGTGTTGCTGTGCAATCGCACTGGTTTGCTGTCGGTCAAATCGTGCCGTGGGCTGAAGCGGGAATTGGCGCGGTAGCTACGCAAAGTTTCGTTGACCCGTCATATGGCAAGCTGGGTCTCGATCTCATGC
>JBKPNY010000124.1:0-1666 GCA_046732835.1 Gemmatimonadota bacterium
TCGTTTTGTTATAGAGCAGGGCGACTTCATGCATCGTCCCAGCCGGATCAATCTGGAAGTTACCGGCAAGGCCGGAGCGATTGAGAAAGTAAGAGTTGGTGGACGGTCGGTGGTTGTGGCGACGGGCGAAGTGTTCTTCTAAGTTTCAAGTTTCAAGTTTCAAGTTTCAAGTCCGGACGCTTTGTGCTGTTCGATTGAGTCCTGCCGCCGAGCCGATTTTGTTAGAAGCGCCGTCCGGACTTGAAACTTGAAACTTGAAACTTGAAACTTTAGTTCAGCATGTTCGACTTAATCATCATCGGTGCGGGTCCTGCAGGGCTCTCAGCGGCTGAGACAGCAGGACGAGAGGGCTTAAGTTATCTCGTGCTGGAGAAGGGTACGATTGCGGACACCATTCGCCAGTACCCGGTGGGCCGAACGCTATTCTCCACGCCTAACGAGTTGGAGATGTATGAAGGCGCCCTCCAACCCTGCCGCGAGAAACCCACACGCGAAGAACTGCTGTCGCACTACATTCATTTTGTTCTCGATAACGACCTGCATATCGAGACCGGTGAAGAGGTTCTGGACGTGCAGAATCTCGATCACTCTTTTCGCGTGCACACGAATCGAGGTCAGTACGAGGCGCGTCGCCTTCTCTTTGCAATCGGCGCCATGGCCCATCCGCGTCGTCTGAATATTCCCGGCGAAGACTTACCCAAGGTGCATCATCTGTTCGTAGAGCCTTACGCATATATTCGCAAGGACGCGCTGGTGGTAGGCGGAGGAAACAGCGCCGCGGAAGCTGCGCTCTTCCTCTCCGAAGAAGGCGCGCGCACGGTGCTTGCTATCTGGCGCGAAGATTGGGAGAACCGCGATCCGAAAGCCGGTGCGATGAAACACTGGGTGCGTATGCCGCTGGAAAAGGAAGTCGCTGCCGGACGCTTACGCGTGATCCTGTACAAAGAAATTCTCACGATCAGCGAGCGCGAAGTGACGATGCTGACTGAGGAAGACGAACAACTGACGATACCAAACGAGGTAGCGTTCGTGCTGATCGGCAGCGACGCGGATTTGTCGCTCTTGAAGAAACTGGGCGTAACGAGCGAACCAGGAAAGTTAACTGAAATTCCGGTCTACAATCCCGAAACTTTTGAAACCAACGTTCCTGGAATCTACGTTGTCGGCCACTTCACGCACGCGCGGCACATCAAGGCTGCCATCGATGTACCGCGAAAGATTGTTCCACTTATCGCGCAGGACCTGCGCGCTCTTGCCGGTAGAGATTAACCCTACAATCCTCTCCAGACTTTTGGAGTGCGGTGACCTGTCACCGCTTTGTTTTCGCGGCGACCTGTCGCCGCGCTCCACCTCGAGATTTAACGATTCATCGGCGACGACAGGTCGCCCCCTGCAAAAGCGGTGACAGGTCACCGCACTCCGAAAGGCTAGACGCCGCCGTGCTGTAATCGTCTCTTACAAGCACCGGTCGATGTACCGCGAAAGATTCTTCGCCCTCATCGCGGAAAGCCGGCGCGTTCCCTAGGATAAAGAAAAAGTCTAAATTCGCGCGAGACTTTTGGAGTGCGGTGACCTGTCACCGCTTTGTTTTCGCGGCGACCTGTCGCCGCGCTCCACCTCGAGATTTAACGATTCATCGGCGGCGACAGGTCGCCCCCTGCAAAAG
>JBKPNY010000125.1:0-8868 GCA_046732835.1 Gemmatimonadota bacterium
GAATACGGTCCTAGGTCAAAAAAAAGTATTTGCGTAGTGATCTGTGTCATCTGCGTAACATCTGCGTCATCTGTGCTTCAGAGCAGTTCCCGCGGCTCTGTAGTTCCGTAGTTCCGTAGTTCCGCAGTTCCGTAGTTCCCGGTAGATTCGGCGCCAATGACTCAAGTCGACATTCTGGCAATTGCTGCACATCGTGATGATGTAGAGCTCACGTGCGGTGGTGCGCTGATAAAGGCTTCTTCATTCGGCAGAACGACAGCGGTAATCGATCTCACTGCAGGCGAGCTGGGAACGCGAGGGTCGGCGGAGCTTCGCGGTGAAGAAGCAGATAGAGCCGCAAAGGTGATGGGACTCACATCCCGAAAAAATCTCGGCCTGCCCGACGGCGGGGTGGTAAATTCGCCCGAAACGCGCGCGAGACTCGCGGTGATGATCAGGGAATTCAAGCCGCAGGTGGTGATCGCTCCGTCGATGACGGGAAAACATCCCGATCATACTGTGTCGGCTCAGCTGATTCGCGATGCCTGCTTCGTCGCCGGTCTCAAGAAAGTCGAGCCTCAAGTTCCGGTATTTCGTCCGCGCAAAGTGATTCACTGTCTTGCCTATCGCGAGGACAACATCAAGCCGACCTTCGTCGTGGACATCAGCGACGTGTTCGAAAAGAAGCTCGAGGCTGTGAAGTGCTACTCGTCGCAGTTCGACGAAGCGATTCAGGCCGGCGAAGTTTTTCCCAACGGTGAGCCGTTGTACGACATCATCCGCCATCAGGCTGCGCACTACGGATCGCTCATCCGCACGAAATACGGCGAGCCTTTCTACACCACTGAAACGATGCGCGTGGATGACATCGCGTCAATCGAGGTCGCAACATTTTGAGCGACGAGATCAACTATGGATCATATCTCGCGCTGGATGAGCTGCTTTCCCTGCAGCGACTGAGATCCAGCCCCGAGCATCCCGATGAGCTTCTTTTCATAATAGTCCACCAGGCGAGCGAGCTCTGGTTCAAGCTCATCATTCACGAGCTCAACATGCTTACATCGCGCCTGTCGGACAACGATACGCTCGGTGCGCTCACATCCGTGAAGCGTGTGAATGCGCTCGTTAGAATCGTCACGTCGCAGCTAAACGCGCTCGAGACACTGCCGCCGCAAAGATTCGCGCAGTTTCGCGGGTACCTTGGTACTTCGAGCGGATCGCAAAGCGTTCAGTTTCGAACCATCGAGGCGATTTCGGGATTGCGTGATCCTCATTTCATCGCTGTTCTCGAAGAGCATGGGCCCATTCCCGACATGGTCCAGAAGGCGCTCGATTCCCTTCCGTTGCAGGAGCAGTTCAATCGGGTGCTGGCTCATCACGGTGTGACCCTGGAACAGATCTACACCGAGGAACACCAGCGTCCCCTTCAGATGCTGGCGGAAAGTCTTCTCGAGTACGAGCAGGGATTTGCGATGTGGCGATTTCTGCACGTTCAGCTCGTAGAGCGGATCATTGGGCCGGCGACGACGGGGACGGGCGGCACTCTGGGATCGAAATACCTGCAGAAAACCGTTTCGCAGCGGTTTTTCCCCGAATTATGGGCGGTCAGGGCCAAGTTTTTCGCCGACAGCTAAGCTGTAATTAACCCCTTCACAGCCTTAGTTTTAGGCGATGCCAGCACCCATCTATCTCGATCACGCCGCGACGACTCCTGTGCGTGAGGAAGTCTTCGAAGCGATGAAGCCCTTTTTCGGTCCTCGCTTCGGAAATCCCTCCAGCACTCACCGCTGGGGACGCGAAGCCCGCGCTGCACTCGACGAGGCACGCGAGCGAGTTGCCCGTTGTCTTGGCGCACGCGCAGACGAAGTCTGTTTCACCTCCTGCGGAACCGAGAGCGACAACCTTGCAATCCTGGGTGTGTGGCGGGAAGCACGAGAAACCGGCCGCAACGCCGTAGTTTCGACGCCCATCGAGCACAAGGCGATTCTTGGAGCGGTACACGAAGCCAAGGCCGAAGGCGCTGAAGAAAGAATGCTCGATGTCGACAAGACCGGAACAGTCACTCGCTCTTCATGGGAGCGTGAAATTCGCGATGACGCTGCAATCTGTTCCGTGATGTGGGTCAACAACGAGATTGGCACGATTCAGCCCGTGATCGAGCTCTCCGACTATGCGAAGTCCAAGGGAGTCGTCTTCCACACCGACGCGGTGCAGGCCTTTGGAAAAGTGAAGATCGATGCTGCATCGCAGTCATTCGATCTGCTTTCCATTTCCGGACACAAGATTGGTGCGCCGAAGGGCGTTGGCGCGCTGTTCATTCGACGTGGCACCAGGCTGCAGCCTTTGATGCACGGCGGCATGCAGGATCGCGGTCGCCGTCCGGGAACCGAGAACGTTGCGTACGCTGTAGCGCTCGCTACCGCAGCCGAGCTCACAATTGCAGAACACGAGAGGGAATGCGAGCGCCTTCGGGCAATGCGCGACAGGCTCGAGGCTGCAATTGTCGCTGCGGTTCCGGATGCCGTAGTTCACGGTCGCGGTGCGGAAAGAGCGCCGCACGTGCTCAACATTTCTGTTCCTGGAACTGACAGTGAATCACTCCTGATGGTGCTCGATCTACAGGGGATTGCAGCATCAGGCGGCTCGGCATGTTCGAGCGGAAGTATTGCTCCTTCGCACGTGCTGGAAGCGATTGGCGTTCGACCTGACCTCGCTTCGGCTGCCGTGCGCATGAGCCTCGGCGCGCTTACCACTGACGAAGGCATCGATCGCGTAGCGACCGTTTTCCCCGCGCTGGTCAACAAGGCGCGACAGTTCGCACAAGCGAGCTGACAATGCGGGAGCGGGTTCTTGTTGCTATGTCCGGAGGTGTGGATTCCTCCGTCGCAGCAGCACTGCTGGTGAAGCAGGGCTACGACGTTGTCGGCGCGACAATGAAGCTCTTTTGTCACGGTGAAGACGTTCCTGATCGTCCGTGCTGCTCACTGGATTCAGTGAATGACGCGAGACGCGTTTGCGAGCAGCTCGGAATTCCCCACTATGTCATCAACCTCGAGACGAGGTTCGGCGAAGACGTAGTCGACGATTTCGTCAACGAGTACGCGCGCGGGCGCACACCGATTCCCTGCGTACGGTGCAACACGTTTACGAAGTTCCGCGACTTCGTTAAGAAGGCCGACTCGATCGACGCAAAGTGGATTGCGACCGGCCATTACGCCCGGATAGTTGATGGAGAGCTCCATCGCGGGCGGGATGACAAGAAGGACCAGACGTATTTCCTGTGGGGAATCGATCGATCGGTTCTGTCGAGAATGCTTCTGCCCGTTGGCGAGTCAACCAAGGCAGAGACACGGGAGCTTGCGCGATCGCTTGGACTCTCAGTCGTTGCCGAGAAGCCTGAAAGTCAGGAAATATGCTTTGTTCCTGACGGCGACTACATGAAGATCCTTCGCAGTCGTCTCGACAGCGATTCGCCTGCCCTCACGCGCGGTCCGATTCTCACGAGCGATGGAAGACACGTCGGATATCACGAAGGTTTTGCCGGATACACAATAGGCCAGCGCCGAGGTCTGCCAGGCGGCTTCAGAATTCCGATGTATGTCGTCGGCATCAGACCTGATGATCGCGCTGTGATCATCGGTCCGCGCGAAGAGCTGATGGGCCGTGGTGTTGTTGCGCGCCAGGTAAACTGGCTTGCTGATGCACCGGTTGTCGGCACCGAAGTCAGCGTTCGAGTCCGCCACCGCGCGACACTCGCAAAGGGCGAGATCATTCGATTGACGGACGACGAGATCGAGATCGCACTCGACGAACCTGTCTCCGCGATCACGCCCGGTCAGTCGATTGTGTTTTACAGCGGCGAGACTGTTCTTGGCGGCGGATTCATCGAGACAGCTGTCTCCAGCGAGTCACAGCGCAAGCTTCCAATCCTCGCAGCCTGACGGGCAAACCCCGAAGTTAACGCCGTGAGGTTTCCTGACATCATCATGCCAGGATGATTGAATTGGGACCTTTAGCGAAAACCGTCGAACAGGCAAATCTCGGGAATGCGCTCGCATTCAACGATCTCGTTGAAGCGCTGCAGCCGAGCGTTTACAGATGGGCGCTGACGTTCGCACGCGATCCTGACGAAGCTGACGAAATTACGCAGGAGACCTTCGTGCTTGTCCATCGCAAACTCGATCAGTATCGCGGAGACTCCGCAGTCGAGGGATGGGTTTATCTCATAACAAGAAGAGTTGCGCTCCAGCGACATCGCAGAAGGCGGCGTCGTGACCTTCTATCAGCAAGATCATTTTCATTTGGCGAAGATGTGTACACGACAGATCCCGGCGCGCGAGTGGACCGCGAGCGAATGTCGGAATTCATTCACCATTTCTTCACAAAACTTCCTGCACGACAAAGAGAAGTATTCGACCTGGTAGATCTTCAGGGACATGATCCCGCTGAAGTCGCGGACATGATCGGCGTGCGTGCCGGAACTGTGCGGGCAAATCTTTTCAAGGCGCGGGCAGCAATTCGTGAGCGAATACTTGAACTTCACCCCGCGTGGCGGGAGATAACGCGATGACAACCTGCGCCGAATGTCTCACAGCATTGTCGACTATGCGCCTGTCGGAAATCGGCAGGGGCTCGCCGATCGAGCAGCATTATTCCACATGCGAAAACTGTTCGCGCGTTGCGGCCGATCTCCAGTATGCCGAGCACAAGCTTGCGCTCGCGTTGTCAGAGCTTGGTTCTTCGCTGCCGCCAGGTGTCGTTGCTGCAGACGCGATCGCGGGGGCAGCCAAGCTGCGGCGCAGGAATGCTGCTACGTGGTTTCGGAGAGGACTATTTGCGTTCGGCGCATTGATTCTGGGAACCTACGTGATGGAGAATCGCGTAATTCCCAACCGTCCGGAGCTCGTCACCGAAATGGTGATCCCGAAATGCACTCAGCCGGATGTCGCAATATCGATTGTGACACCCTACCTGCGAACGAATGGCTCGGCTGTCTACAGCGGCAACAATGCGAAATTCATCACGCTTCGCGGAGTACACCGCGAAGTGGAGACTGCGATTTCACGACTCGATGAGTACGAGTCGAAATTCTGTACGCTGCCAGAACCCGGGCAGGCGGTCACCCCGTCGGCCGAAAAATCGGGAAAGGATTGATTGGAGTTCCTTTCCACCATTCCTTCATGTTGTCGTTTCGCGTGACCTGAAAGTGAAGATGCGGCGCGAGCGGATTCGCATTGCCTGTCGATCCAACGAATCCAATGATTTCGCCGCGCGTAACTTTCGCGCCATCCGCGAGTCCTGGCCGATAGCTGTCGAGGTGGCCGTACATCATCACGAATCGTGAAGCAGGATCTGCTTCATAAATAGTGAGACCGCCCGCTGCGCTGTTGTGCAGCTTGATGACAGTCCCGGAAACTGCGGCGAGCACAGGCGTGTTGCGCTTTGCCATTATGTCGAGCGCGTTGTGGTGACGCGTTCCTCCGCGCATGTCGTCGAAGCTGTCGATGAGATCCTTCGCAGCAACGCCCGCAACCGGAATTATGAGGCCTTCCCTGCGGAGATCATCCAGGTCCGCTGGAACAACAGCCGGTGTCGATGAGCCGCCGACCGCGAGCTGAGGACCGGCGAACGTATCACGCGGCGGAATCAGCACAGACGTATCAACAGCAGAGGGGAAACCCGCTGAGTCACGCGCGGTCGTATCGATCACGAGCGCAGCGTTCCCGCTCCGCGCCACCGTCACCGCTCCGCTACTGTCCGGTTTTGTCTGGTAGATGAGCGCGAAGGTGAACGCGCCAAAGAACGTTGCGGCGAACGTCCTCAGGCGGTCGCTAATACTTCATTCCCCCTGCAGCGGCGAACTCCTTCATGATCCGCTCCTGTTCCTCTGACAACTTCTCCGGCGCCTCGATTTTCACTTCCACGATCAAGTCGCCGCGATCCGAACCTTTCTGAATTCCCTGCCCTCTCACACGGAACCGTTTCCCTGAAGGAGTGCCCTGCGGAATTCGAATTACGACTTTCTTTCCGTCGAGGGTGTTGACGCTCACCTTCGAGCCCAGTGTTGCCTGCGCGATGTTGAGCGGCAGCGCTGCAATCACGTCGAGTCCTTCGCGCTGATAGAACTTGTCAGGCTGAACATTGAACGTGATGAGAAGATCTCCAGGCGGCCCATTCGAAGAGCCTTTGCCACCCTGTCCTTTCAGTCGAATCTTCGATCCGGTATCCACGCCCGGTGGAACGGTGATGAGAACTTTCTTTTTGGTTCTCACCTCACCGCTGCCGTTGCAAGTCGGACATGGCTGCGACGGAACCTGACCGCGGCCAAGACACATTGGGCATGGACGATTCACCGCGAATCCGCCCTGCCCGAATGAAACCACGCCGCGCCCCGAACATTCGGGGCATGTCTTCATCGTTGCGCCGGGGGCTGCGCCACTGCCATGACAGGTGCCGCATTCCTCGTTTACCTCGAGCTCGACTGGAACCTTTCCGCCGCGAGCAGCTGTCCTGAACGGAATCTCGAGACTTGTTTCGATGTTCTGTCCGCGCTGCGGTCCCGACGGTCGCGAACCCTGACTGCGCGCATTGCCGAAGATCGAGCCGAACAAATCTCCGAGCCCGCCAAGACCCCCGATGTCGAAATCCTGATAGTTGACGTTGGGATTCGCGCCGGATGTTGACGCACCGCGTGCAGATGGTCCGCGACGCGCTGATCCCGCGCCCCCAAACCCGAAACCGTCAAACGCGCCAAGGCGACGCATCTCATCGTACTGCTTTCGCTTGTCGGCGTCTCCGAGAACATTGTTCGCCTCGGAAACTTCCTTGAAGCGCTCCGCAGCTTTCGGGTCGCTGGCGTTGGCGTCCGGATGATACTTCTTCGCGAGCTTCCGGTACGCCTTCTTGATTTCGTCCTGGGTAGCGGTGGATGGAACTCCCAGCACCGCATAAAAGTCCTTGGTCTGCGCCATGAACTCTCAGCTCGCCATGTAGTTCACTGAGTCTGTCTGACTACGACTCGAGCCGGGCGCAGCAGCTGGTCCTTGAACGCATAGCCAACCTGATAAACGCGCGAAACGGTGTGATCGAGGTCGGGGTCGTCAGTTGGTTCTGTCGCAACGGCTTCGTGAAACGATGGATCGAATTTCTGGTCCACTGGATTTACGACTTCGAGTCCAGCCGCGCGGAGTGACTTCTCGAGCTTTCGCTCCACCATCTCAACGCCTTCGACCACGGTCGCAGCGTCGGTTGTCTGCGGATCGACGTGTGCAAACCGCGCGATGTCATCCAGCGGATCGAGCAGATGCCGAACGAGATCAGCCTGACCCCGGCTCTCTGCTTCGATGCGCTCCTTTGTCATCCGCTTTCTGAAGTTGTCGAACTCCGCAGCGAGTCTCAAATACTTGTCGCGCTCGAGCGTGATCTCGCGCTCGAGCTCACCGATGCGGTCATCGGTTTCGGTTGCCGTCGAGCTTTCGTCGGCAACACTTTCCCCATTCCCTGAATCAGACGCAGCCGGAATTTCCTCGGCTTCGTCGACGATTTCATCTGTCAGCTGCGTATCTCTCATGCTTCCCCTGCTTCTTTTCATGACGTGAATTTAACCGTTTGAGAGGGAGTGCCGGATCATGTCCAGCGCCGCCTGCGCTGCCCGCTGCCTGATCTCCTCGCGCGTACCGAAGAGTCTCAGGCATCTCGCCTGCTTTTCGGCGCCATCCAGCGCCACCCACACCATCCCGACGGGCTTTGCTGCTGTTCCACCGCCCGGTCCTGCGACGCCAGTAATTCCGATACCAATATCGGTCCCGAGCATTCGTTTTACCGAGCTTGCCATGGTGGATGCAACTTCCTCGCTAACTGCGCCGAATTCCTCCAGATCGTGATCCGAAACGCCGAGGACCTTTCGCTTGACTGCGTTGTCGTATGCAATGACACCGCCCACAAATACATCGCTCGAACCCGGAATCGCAGTCAATCTCTCGCCGAGCATTCCTCCTGTGCAGCTCTCGGCGACTGCGATCCTGAGTCCCATTCGGCGACACGCAGCAAGAACAACTTCTGCGAGATCAGCGCCCTCTTCTCCATACACATACCGTCCCGCAGAGTTGCGAAGTTTCAACGCCGCCTGCTCAAGCATTTCATCCGCTTGAACGGATGGAACTCCGCGAGCCGTGATGCGCAGGTCAACGCTCTCGACTGACGGAAGAAATGCGACACCCATTCCATCTACTCCTTGCGCCAGCGGCCCAAGAAGATCTGCCAGCGCCGATTCAGCGATTCCCGTCGTGCGCAGCGTTTTCGATCTGATCACGGTCGCAGGAGACTGCATCTCCGCACGCTCGCGAATTTTCGGAAGCAGCTCATCAGCAAGCAGACCTCGCATTTCGCGAGGAACTCCCGGCAGCATTGCAACCCATCTTCGCTTGTCGTCCTCGAGCCATATTCCCGGAGCGCTTCCGTGCCGGTTGGGAAGAATTGTCGCTCCGTCGGGGATCATTGCCTGCGCGATGTTCGATTCCGGAAACGGTCCAGTCCGTTTGAGGCGGGCCCATCGCGCTTTCATGGCTTCCACGATTCCCTCGTCGCGATACATGCCTCTGCCGAAAAGCTTCGCGATCGCAGGTTTGGTCATGTCGTCGGCGGTGGGGCCAAGTCCGCCGGTTGTTATCACCGCGCCCGTACGCTCGAGAGCTTCACCGACAGCAGCAGCGATGTGATCCGCATTGTCGCCAACTGATGTGCGATGCACGATCTCCACGCCAATTGCCGCGAGCTCTCGCGCCAGGTGTGCGGAGTTTGTGTCGACCGTGAATCCGAGCAGCAGCTCGTCTCCAATGGTGACGATCTCAATTTTCACGATCTACCCCGCGAAAACCCGGCGGTACTTCT
>JBKPNY010000126.1:0-12120 GCA_046732835.1 Gemmatimonadota bacterium
GAGATCGTCGACGTGCGCGGGCAAACTGCGATTGTCCTTGTGCCTGAGATTGCCCTCACGCCGCAGACGGTGGATCGCTTTCGCGCTGTGTTCGGCGACAGAATCGCCGTGCTTCACTCCGCGTTGAGTGACGGTGAGCGCTACGACGCGTGGCTTGCACTGAAGCGAGGAGACAAGCGCATTGTTGTGGGCGCACGCTCGGCGATCTTTGCTCCGCTGGAAAATCTGGGAGCAATCATCGTCGACGAAGAGCATGAAGCGAGCTACAAGCAGGGCGAGAATCCGCGATATCACGCACGCGAAGTTGCAATTGTCCGCGCCAGACTCGAGGGAGCGGTAGTTGTCCTCGGCAGCGCGACTCCGTCGCTGGAATCGTGGACAAATGCGCTGTCCGGCAAATACAAGCTGCTCTCGCTGCCAGACCGTGTTGGTGGAGGAAAGCTCCCACGCGTTGAAGTTGTCGACCTCCGTCACCGGCCACATCCGCCGGAAGGAAGCAGCGGACCATACACTGGATATGACGGAATCATTCGCGAAGAGCTCGATGCAGCACTCTCGGAGCGGCTCGAGAAAAGGGAGCAGAGTATTCTCCTGCTGAATCGTCGCGGGTATTCGTCGTTCGTGCAATGCAACGACTGTGGCGATGTGGTCGTCTGTCCGAATTGCAGCATCACGCTGACTCTTCATCGCGCGCCTGAACGATTGTTGTGTCATTACTGTTCGCATCAGGAACCATTGCGCTCAAAGTGCAGACGATGCGGCGGCGAGACGCTCAAGCATCGAGGCCTGGGTACGCAGCAGGTCGAGCGGCTTCTGTCAGAAAGATTCCCTTCTGCACGAATCGCGCGAATGGACGTCGACACTACGAGCGGGAAATGGGCGCACGCTGAAATTCTCGATCGCGTCTCGAGCGGCGCTGTCGACATCCTCCTCGGCACGCAGATGATAGCCAAGGGTCTCGATTTTCCGAACGTCACGCTCGTTGGTGTCGTCGACGCTGATGTAGGGATCAACCTGCCCGATTTCCGAGCCTCTGAACGATGCTTCCAGCTTCTGAGTCAGGTCGCGGGCCGCGCGGGTCGCGGCCCGAAAGGCGGACGGGTTCTGATTCAGACGCGCGTACCGTCACACCATGCCGTTCGATGCGCAACGAATCACGACTATGCGACTTTCGTTGCAGAGGAGCTCGAGGGGCGCGTGAATCCGTCCTATCCGCCGAACTTGCGGCTTGTGAACATCGTGTTCAGCGGAACGAACAGCTCGGCGACGGCCGATCTCGCCACTCGCGGCGCAGACTGGATGCGCGGCCTGCTCAAGACGCACACTGCGGGTGATATCGCACTGATTGGACCGGCGCCCTGTCCGATTGAGAGGGTGAAAACGCGATGGCGATGGCACATTCTGCTCAAATCACAGAACGCTGGCGAGCTGACACGAGTGAGCCGGTATTTCATGGAAAGGTTCAAAGTGCCGGCTGCCCTTCGTGTCACTCTGGACCGTGATCCGGTGGCGCTGCTATAGCGTGATTCGACATTTTTAAGCGTGTCGAATCTCAGCACTCCCGACTTTACTACAGCTGCGCTCTCCAGTGCTCCTGACGCGAGCTTCGTCGCCGCGCCGGCCGACGGTGTTCTGCCCGAGAGCTTTTTCTCCACGACAAATCTTCCAACCTGGGTGAAGGTGGGTGGGAAATGGAGAATGCCGCTGGAGCCTCGCATGGATGCCGCGCTCGTGCTCGATGGTGACGGCGTCGTCTGGATTCGCGAAGGCCGGAGAGTGAAGCGCGGCGACAACGTCGCGATTGGAAAAGCTGAAGATGGATCGGAAGGCATCTACGTTCATTCGCTCGACGACGATGACGACGCCGGTGAATTCAAGTTCATGACGAGCGAGGTCTCACGCGAAAAGCCCATCGACTATTCGCTGATGGCGCAGATTCTCATCGATGAACGCGACCGGGGAGGTTATCCAATCTGGGTGACCGGACCGGCGCTCGTTCATTCACGCGCGCGTGCCGACATGGTGTGGTTCATTGAAAATGGTTTCGTCGGTGCGCTGCTCGCGGGAAATGCAGTCGCCGTGCACGACATCGAGGCGTCCATTTATGGAACCACGCTTGGTATGACGCAAACTGGTGTGGCGTCGAGCGGGGGTCATGGTTTGCACATGCGCGCGATCAACCACGTTCGCGCCGCAGGCTCGATTGCCACGGCCGTGGAGACGGGTATAGTGAAGAACGGAATCATGCACGCGCTGGTGACTCACAAAGTGCCATTCGTTCTTACTGGATCAATTCGCGACGATGGTCCGTTGCCTGAAGTGATCACGGACACCCTCATCGCGCAGGACGCCATGCGCGCTCACACCAAGAAAGCGACGATGGCTGTTCTTGTCGCCACTGCGCTCCATGCCATTGCCACTGGAAACATGCTTCCCGCATTCGTGACGAATGCCGATGGCTCACTGCGCGAGCTTGCGACCATCTGTGTGGATTCGTCGGAGTTCGTCGTGAGCAAGCTCAAGGACCGCGGCACGCACCAGGCATTCGGCGTCGTAACAAATGCCCAGGATTTCATGCACATTCTCAGACTATACGTCGAGCGCGAGATTACAGCTCGAACGACTCACTATACATGATTGAAACTACAGAACGCTTCCTAAGAGAGATTGCCGACAAGATCGGCGCTGAATACGTCGAGACCGTCCATCTATTTCCGCCAATTCGACAGGGCGGTGTGGAGACCGGGGCTGCTGTAATCGCGGCAAGTCTTCCTCTGCAGGACAGACACACGGTTTACAGCGCGAGCTATCGCAACACTCTCAAAGGTCCCGAGCGCGGCAAGTGGGAGATGGAAGTGAAAGCCGAAGCTGATGCGCCGCTGATTACCGTCGACGCAGTCGTGCAGGGAGTGATGAAAAGAGCAGGGGAGCCGTTTGAGCCTGAAAAGCTGACAGCATCGGAGTTCAAGACAATCGTCGGCGTACTTTCTAACACCTAAACCCATTTGGTGGTCTTAGACGTATTTCAAAAGCACTGCCCTGTGTATATCTCGTGCATCTTCGAGGGTCTCGGACGAAGCGCCGAGCCAGGCAGGGGTAATAAGAAATGGATACGTCTGATCTCCTCCCGCCGATCCGTGAGCTCCAACCTGATCGTCGAACGAAATGATGTCTGACCCATCGTACGCGCCGAAGAGAACGAAATCGCCTGCATTCGGCTGAAGCACAAGCGATTCGACTGCGCGGAGCTCGTACGCCGCGGTTCCAAACAGCGACATGGGATTCTCGCCTTCGACGACCTGAAGCTGTGCGTCCCTGATGATCGCCTTGCCCCGCTTGCTCTGGATGTGAACGCCTTCGGGCGAGCGGGTCGCGATGAATCCGATTCCATCGTGCGCGAGCAGTCCGGAATACAGCCTGCTTCGTCGAGCGTCTCCCAGAATATCTGAAAGCGAGAGCTGCTTCTCGTCATCGGCAAAATAGAGAAGCGCGAGACATGAGCTGTACGTCACCACAACGTCATGCGTCGCGGCAACGCGAAATTTCTCCGGGATGATTATCTCCCGCAGCCCATAACGACTGCGAAGCCAGTCCCTCGCCCGCCGCACAATTCGGCGACGCCGGCTCGCCGGTGGCGTGATGACGGCAACAGCTTCGAGAACCTCCGATCCGATATCAGCGTACTCGCTGCGCTCCGAATGACTCGACAGGATCGCTGCATCGAGAATTCTCTCCACAGTCGCACCAAGCGATTCGCGAAATCGAACGCGATAGCTGTGAGCAGGAGTCATCCCGTGATCGGAGAGAATCACCAGGTCGTACTGTCTTCCCCCTGCGATTCGCGCCATGCGCCAGATCTCGGCGATACGTGCGTCAGTACGGCGAAGATCGCCGAGCGCCTGCTTGCTGGACGGACCGAAATGATGCGCGAGCTCATCGTACTGCATGAAGGTGCTGTAGATGACGGGCACACCGAGATAGACGTCGAGCAGGATGGCCATCGTCTGCAGCTCGCGGATGATCACGTTGCTCAGGATTCGTATGAAGGGGAAAATCCCTTCGGAGTGAGTCACCCGCCGCGAGATCTCACCGCGAAGACGCTCCCATTCTTCGCGCAGGTATTCGAATACGCTTTGCACGAGCATTCGCAGAACCCGAATGGGATGCAGAAGAATGAGCGTCGCCATTCGCTTGCCGCCAAGCCGCTGATACACTGACATCTTCTCGCGCGTAGCAACGGTGAACGCGACTGTCTGTGCATCGCCGTCTATGAGGTTCACATAGCTCGAGCCGCCCGCGAGTGCGCCCGGAATCGAAATCCTGTCCCGGATGTACTGAACTCCTTCAGGAAGATTGCAGGTAATGACTTTGTGCGCCGGCTTGTCGTAAAAACGAAACGCCGGAATTCCTGAGTTCTCTCCGTGAAAAATTCCTGCCTGACAATACGGAGTCGCTGAAGGAAGACCGCAGAACCACTTCCGGAGCTCGAAGTCGCCTTCACTCAAAAGCCGTGAGATCGTCGGGCAGTAACCGCGATCGAGTGCGCGCTCGAGATCGGAGAATGCGAGCGCGTCTATCTGCAGCATGATGAGACCGCGGCGGCCGTCGTGCGGCCGCTTCTCGCGGCGAAAGAGCTTGTACTTGTTTCGGTAGTAGAATCGCAGCAGCGGGCCCGCGCGCGGGCGGCTGCGGCGCTCTTTCACGCTACCGCTTCTGATACGATTCTGAGAAGCTGCTGCACGGGCACCGGCTTGAGCAGTACATCGTCGCAGCCAGCCGCAAGACAGCGATCGCGCGTTGCAGGGTCGCCGTGTCCCGTCATCGCATAAGTGGTGACCGGCTTCATTCCGCGCGCAGTAAGCTGCTCGAGAACCGCGAGGCCATCACCATCCGGAAGAGAAATATCGAGCAGCATCACGTCGGCGCGAAACGCTGAGCCAAACTCCGTTGCTTCAGCTGCAGTTGTTGCGAGAGTCACATCGAAGCCACCCGCTTCGAGCAGCAGCTTCAGTGCTCCGTTGATCATTGGGCTGTCTTCGACAAGCAGGACTCTCGCGCTCATTCGCTCCTTCGATTCGCTGGCAGCGTGAAGAAAAACCGGCTTCCGCATCCAAGCTCGCTCTCGACCCATATCCGGCCGCCATGGAGCTCTACGAATCGTCTAGCAATTGTGAGACCGAGACCCGTGCCATGATGTGCACGTGACGCGGATGAGTCGACCTGCGCAAACTCGCGGAAAATAAGCTCGTGGTGATCGGGCGCGATTCCACGTCCCGTGTCGCCCACCTCGATGATCACCAGATCCGCTTCGTCTGCACTCATGCTCGCATTCACCCACACTCTTCCGCCACTCGGCGTGAACTCGAACGCGTTGCCGAGAAGATTGGTCAGAACGTGAATGACCTTGTCGCGATCACCGCGCACCTGCGGCAGCTCCGTCGACAGATAACGCTCGAGCGTGAGTCCTTTTCGCGCGACGAGCGATTCGTTCAGCGATGTCACCTGCTCGACAACTTCATGAATACTGAACTCAGATTCGACAAGAGTGAGCGGCTCACTCGAATCGCGCGCGTGCATCAGGATTTCGGCGATCATGTCGAGCAGCTGTCGTCCACCGGTTATGATCGTGTTGATGCTCTCGCGCTGCTTCGACGAAACGCTTCCGAGAATTCCGTCTCTCAGGATTTCGGCGTGAGTGATGATCGCAGTCAGCGGAGTGCGCAGGTCATGCGAGATGTTCGAAAGGAACTGGGTCTTCAGCGCATCCCGCTCTTCCAGGTCTCTGATCAGCCGCTGTGCTTCGACAAGCTGAGCCTCGAGCGCGGAAATACGCTCTCCGGTGAGTCCGAAGCCTGGCTGGAAATCAGCCGTCGTCGGCTCACTCATCACTTGTCCCCTCGAGAATGAGCCCGGATTCTTCCGCGGACTCGATCGATTCCACGAGCTGCTGCCTTCTCAAAAGCGTCCAATAGCGTCCCTCGGCCATCATCAGTTGGTCATGAAGTCCCTGCTCTACGATCTGACCTTTATCCAGCACGATGATCCACGTTGCGTCGCGTATCGCGCTTACCCGATGCGACGCAATTACCGCCGTACGCCTGGTCAGCGCATGCCCCAGAGCGCCAAGTATCTCTGCTTCAGTATGTGTGTCAACTGCGCTCAGCGCATCATCCAGCAGAACAATTGACGGCATCCGCGCCAGCGCACGGGCCAGTGATGCCCGCTGCTTCTGTCCGCCCGACAGGTTGATACCACGTTCGCCGAGCATCGTTTCATGCTTTCCCGGAAAACTCTCAATTGTTTCCGCGAGCTGAGCCGTCTGCGCCGCCCATTCTACAGCGCTCGAGTCGTTCGCCCCATATCCAAGGTTGGCCGAAATGGTGTCACTGAAAAGCAGACTCTCCTGGGGAACGAATCCGATCTCACGCCGCAGCTCATGCACAGGAATATTCCTGACCGGAATTCCGTCGATGAGTATCTCGCCTTCCTGCGGATCATGTAGTCGCGGAATGAGATCCATCAGCGCGGTTTTTCCGCTGCCTGTCGCTCCGACAACACCCAGAGTCGAGCCTGCAGAAATCTTGAAGCTCACGTTGCGAAGAACCCATCGCTGCTGATTTCCCGACGATACGGGATAGTGAAAGCCAACGTTTCGAAATTCGATGGATCTTCCACCTTCGGCTGGCGGAAGGTGAGTCGGCACAGCAGGCTCAGTGATAACCGAGCGCGCGTCGAGAATTTCCGTAAGACGAACCAGCGACGCATTTCCACGCTGAAAGAGATTGATGACCCACCCCAGCGCGATCAGCGGCCATGTCAGCAGGCCGAGGTAAAGTCCGAACGCCACGAACGAGCCTACGCTGATCGTTCCGCGAATGACAAGCAGTCCACCGAGGCCGAGCACAATGACTCCAGCGACACCGGCAAGGAGCGCGAACATCGGGTGCATCGTGCCATAAAGTCTGGCGAGCGACATGTTGCGCTTCATGTACTCGTCGTTGAGCTCACCGAAGCGCGCGATCTCCGCACGTTCCTGACGATATGCACGCACGATCCGGGTGCCGGTGAGATTCTCCTGCGCGTGCGTTGTGAGCGTCGAGAAATGTTCCTGCACAGCCTCGAATCTTCGATGAATAGCCCCCCCGAGATACGCGGTGATCGCGGGCAGGATGATCATCGGAAGAAGCGCGAGCACGGTGAGCAGAACGTCAATGCGCAGCATGAACACCAGCGCGAACAGCGCCCCGGCAACTGTGTTCACGAGATACATGATGGCGGGACCCGCAGCCATGCGCACGGCGCCGAGATCGTTGGTCAGCCGCGCCATGATGTCGCCAGTGCGATTTCGTGCGTACCAGCCCGCGTCGAGCGTGGTCAGGTGCGAGAATAGATCATTTCGCAGGTCGTACTCGATATTTCTGCTGACGCGGTTGAGAATCTCGCGCATTGCATAGCGAAGGAATCCCGCGAACACCGCGACCGCGACGATTTGAGCCGCGAACACGACCGTGGATCTGACTGCCGCTCCAGTGCCTAGTCCGTCGATCGCATGTCTCAAAATCCACGGAATCGCGCTCGTCATCGCAGTCGAAATCACTACGAGGATGAGTCCCGCGAAGAGATCAGCCCGGTAAGGGGTATAGTAGGGTAAGAGTCGTGTGAGATGTTTCATTGGATGGCACGACGATTGCCCCCTTTCAGACGTCTAAACAATTGTGCCACAACAGCTTCGGGCAATCGTCCCAATCGGAGGCCGAACCGGATGTCAAAATATATCGCTCGTATAGCAGGCCCGCTCGCTCTTTCAGCAGCGCTTTTTCTTGGCGCATGCTCGGACAAAAAGAGTGACACGCTTGCTCAGGACACTTCACTGAATCGCGATCTGCAGATGGCGAATCAGGACACAACCGCGCAGCCCGCGCTGCAGGACGTTCCCACTACAGGCACGCCAAGCACAAGCGCTCCGGTTACGAGCTCGCCGTCGCGTACCACGAGCCGCCCGCGATCGACCGGAACAGTCGTAAGAACACCGCCGCGCACAACTCCTCGAGCCACTACGCCGAGTGCGCCGACAACGACCACAACGGCAAGCGGCAACACGGTTACCAAAGGATCCACCGGATCTGAAGGCCGGCTTGGCAGTATTGCTGCTGGAACGGAAATCAATCTGAGCTCCAATTCGCGCGTCTGCACCAACACGCACAAGGTCGGTCAGCGCTTCAGCGCAACGGTGAGCAACACTGTGACGGGATCCAACGGCGCAACGATTCCTGCGGGAGCAACTGCGACTGTCGAGATCACCGAGCTGAGCCGCAGTGAAAACGCAAACGATCGCATCAACATGGGATTCCGTGTTGTGTCAGTGACGTTTGGCGGTCGCACATATCCGATCGACGCGACGACGACGTACGCGAACGTTGACCGCGTGCGCAATCAGCCGAAGAGCAAGGACGTGCAGAAGGTTATCGGCGGCGCCGCAGTTGGCGCGATCATCGGCCAGGTACTCGGCAAGGATACCAAATCAACCGTGATCGGCGCGGCGACAGGCGCAGCTGCAGGAACAGCGGCAGCAGCAGCGACCGCGAACTATGAGGGATGCGTACCGTCAGGCGGACGTTTGACGATTACGCTGGATAACGCGGCGACAGTACAAGCGTAAAGCGAATGCTGAATGCTGAATGCTGACAACTGGAATACTGAATGCTGAATTCTGACTAAGTGCGTAGTTGGTCAGCATTCAGCATTCAGCATTCCAGTTAGTACCCGACCGCTCCGCCCCCTCTCCCACGCGGGTCGTCCATTCCTTCCCACCCTCCAGGAACTCGCCTAATAGCGACGACAGATCCGCCGATGTAGCCCTGCGGCACAATCGTGTATCCCATTTGCCTGAGCTTGTCGACAACCGAAGGCTCGAATCCGCCGTCGTCGATTCTGATATCGTCGGGAAGCGCCTGATGGTGAATGCGTGGTGCGCTCATCGCATCGCTCAGTGTCATGCCGTGCTCTATCACGTTGAGAATCACCTGCGCTGTGCTGGTAATTATTCGAGGACCGCCTCGAGCTCCGAGCACCATGAACACTTTGCCTTGCGGGTCGAGCACAATTGTCGGCGACATTGCGCTCAGCATGCGCTTGCCCGGTGCGATTGCGTTTGCTTCACCCTGAACCAGGCCGAACATATTCGGCTTGCCGGGCTGTGATGCGAAATCATCCATCGTGTTGTTGAGAAAGAAGCCCGCGCCTTTCACAAAAACTGCGGAGCCGTACAAACCGTTCAGCGTCGTCGTCGTTGAAACCGCATTTCCTTTGTCGTCCACCACCGAATAGTGTGTTGTCTCCGTTCCTTCTTTTATCGGCATCACCACGCTCGAGGTCGGAGTATGGCGTGTGGAGTCGATGGTAGAGCGAAGCTGTGCGGCGTAGCTCTTACTCGACAGACGCTCCAGAGGAATTTTCACAAATGCGGGATCGCCGAGCAGAGAATTGCGGTCGATGAATGCGCGCTGGAATGCAGACGCCAGAAGATGGACATATTGCGCGGTCCCGGGGTCTGGAAGCTTCGAGACTCCATCGAGAATGTTGAGAGTTTCGCCGATTGTTATTCCACCTGAAGATGAAGGCGGCATTGTGATCAATGAATATCCACGGAAGCCAGTCGTGATGGGCTTTCGCCATATCGGCTGGTATCTCGCGAGATCCTTTGCAGTGATGAGTCCGCATCCGTGCGATGCTCTCGCCTTCTGCGACACCTGCGGCGGACAGTCGCGCCTCATCTCAGCCGCGATCAACGCTGCAATCTTTCCCCGATAGAATCCGTTTGTGCCTTCTCGCGCGACTGTGCGGAGCGTATTCGCAAGATCAGTCTGAATCAGTCGCGCGCCGATCGCTATTGGCCTGCCGTCGGGGAAGAAGACATCGCGACCGGCGTAATGCATGATGAGCGAATCTTTTCCGCGAAGTGATCGCGCGAGGATCGAGTCGACGACGATGCCCTCGGATGCAAGTCTGATCGCCGGCTCCATTACTTTCGAGAGCGGAAGCACGCCGAATTTCGCCTGTGCTGCCGTGAGTCCTCCAACAACGCCGGGAACTCCTGAGGCAGATCGGCCATTGATGCTGTAGATCGTGAGGTTTCCAGCGGCGTCCACATACATGTCACGGTATGCTGCAGCGGGTGCCGTCTCGCGATAATCGAGCGCCGCAGTGCGGCCGTCTGCCATGCGAATGACCATGTATCCTCCGCCGCCGATGTTGCCGGCTTCGGGATACGTCACGGCTAGAGCAAATCCGACTGCTACTGCGGCATCGACTGCATTTCCGCCCGCTTTGAGAATCTCGACGCCGGCTTGTGCGGCGAGTCGGTTGCTGGATGCGACCATTGCGTGCTGCGCGGTGGCCGCTCGATTAACTGACGCAGGGTACTGCCACGTTTGTGGAATTTGAGCGTTCGCTGCTGTGACGCATGTAAGCAGAGCAAGGAGTGTTCGCATTCCTTGAAACTACAGAAAAGCGCTATCAGTCGTCCGCTGTCAGCGTTCAGCGAGAGCTCCCTGCTGTCAGCTACCCGCCGTTGAAACGGTTTGCTGTCAGCCGGCTGCGTATAGCTCTCGCTGATTGCCGAATGCTGAGAGCAGTTAGCGCGTGGTTCGAATTCTATTTCCGAATCCGTAGCGGAAGTTCAGCCGCAAAGTCCTCTGGGTCAGTGTATTACTGTCTTCGCTGGTAAGCCCTTTCCGTTCGTGAATGGCAAGGCCGAAATCCTGAACGACACTGACTTGCATCGAAGGATTCAAAGTGTACCCGAAACCGTATCCAAACGTGAAGTAAGGATCGATGTTGCCATTGAGCGGCTCGAGCTTCGAACCATCATCGTCACGCTTGAGATTACGATACTGAACAGCGCCGGCCGATGCTTCGAGAACCTGGTGCAGTCCAAGTCCACCGCCAACATGGAACGAAGCGCCGAGGCCAATCATGTCGAGGTGCGCGCCGCAGCGGGTGCAGCTGTTGGCGCCGCCGTCTGACAGGTAAGTGAATGGCGCGTGCAGGTACGTAGCAGTTGCTCCAACCGAGGCATTCCCACGAAATGCTTTCTCCACTGCCAGCCGATACTGCGGAACTGACGCGCGGCCGAAATCCCACACGCTGTTCGTCCCGCCGTCGCTGACGTCGTTTCCATTGAACAAGCCAATGCTGCCCGACACCCATGCCGACGGCTCAGGAATTCGCGGCACTCTTCGGCGCACCTGCGACTGAGCCGGAGCTGCGAGTAGAACAAGCATCGATACTGCAAAAAGTTTCTTCACCGGATAACTTCTCCTCGTGCAATTCAATCGCGCTGCGAATGCTTGATCCACGGACGACCGAGCGTCGCAATCCGCGGACCGCCTCTATCGATCTCGCTTCCGCGCTCGAGATCGTCGATTTGATAAACACCGAAGACCACCTTGTTCCCCAGGCGGTCGCCACGCAACGCGAGCAGATCGCCAAGGCAATCGAGCTCGCCGAGCGAACTTTTCGCGCAGGTGGGCGGTTGTTTTACGTAGGCGCGGGGACGTCGGGCAGACTTGGTGTACTCGATGCGAGCGAGATTCCGCCTACGTTCGGTGCTGATCCGGTAATGGTGCAGGGAATCATCGCCGGGGGACTACCCGCACTGACGCGCGCGCAGGAAGGCGCTGAAGACATTGTCGAGAACGGCGCGAAAGAAATGGACGCCAATGGAGTTAACGCGAACGATTTCGTGATTGGTATCGCTGCATCCGGCACCACTCCCTACGTGCATGCTGCAGTGAAACGCGCGGCCGAGCTCGGCGCGAGCACCGGGGTTGTTGCCTGCAGCAAGCTTCCGGACGAAGTCGTCGACGGTGTCGATGTAGCAATTGTCCCAATCGTCGGGCCCGAAGTGGTTACCGGCTCGACTCGCATGAAAGCCGGAACTGCAACAAAGCTTGTGCTCAACATGATCACCACAGGCGCGATGATCAGGCTTGGTAAGACTTATGGAAACCTGATGGTCGATCTGCGAGCGACGAACAACAAGCTGAAAGACCGCAGCGAGCGAATCATGATTGAAGTCTGCGGCGTGACCCGCGACGAAGCTCGTGCTCTTCTCGACGC
>JBKPNY010000127.1:0-1744 GCA_046732835.1 Gemmatimonadota bacterium
TCGCGTGAGGCGATGAAGGGCGGCACCGTATCCATATGAGTGGAGAGCACGATCCCCGGCGGCGCGTTCGTCGTTGCGAACATGTTAAAGCGACCTGACTCGACGTGTTGCCGGTGGACTGAGTATCCGAGGTCTTGCAAATACGATTCGAGAAACTCGCCGAGGGCCAGCTCGTCACCGGTAACGGAAGGTATATCGATTAATTTTCGAGTGAGCTCGTTAACATCCATGAACTGGTAATGCAAACTGTTATTTTGCGGTTTCTGTCCGACAAACTTTAGTTTGTCGCACTCGACGAGCTGAAGCTTGTCGGGCAGAGATCACGCCAGAACCTGGCTATTAAGATCCTGCAACTCGCGTTGCGCGTCTTCGCTTTCTGAAATTTCAAAAAACTCTTTGTGCAGCCGGCAGACGGTTTCGCGAATGCGTGACTCTTCAACTGCAAACGTCAGATTAATACGAGAAGCGCCCTGCGAAATGAGCGACACGTTAATGTCGCTAATCGTCGAGAACAGGCGAGCGGCGATGCCTGGCGTCGTGCGCAGCCCTTCGCCGACTACGCAAACAATCGCGCGCTCGGCTTCAACCGAAACTGTTCCCAAAAGTTCCAACTGGGTAACGATCTGCGGCAGTGCCTCAGTGTTGTCGAGTGACAACGAGACGCTTACTTCCGAAGTGGTGACTACATCGACCGCAGTGCGGTTTTCGTCGAACACCTCAAACAATGCGCGCAGAAAACCATAAGCGCCCAGCATTCGCGTTGACGTCACCTGCACCGTCGTCACACCCGTTTTATGCGCGATGGCTTTAACTGTCTGCGGAGACTTGGTCGACTCACCGACGACGAGTGTGCTGCCGCTCTCCTGTGCCCGCGAGTTACAAATACGCACCGGAATGTCGCGCTCGATGGCCGGATGAAGCGTTTTTGGATGCAGCACCTTGGCGCCAAAGTAGGCTAATTCCGCCGCCTCTTCGAACGAGAGATGTGGGACAGTATGGGCGTGTGGCACGAGTCGCGGGTCTGCAGTCAAGACGCCGGGAACGTCTGTCCAAATTTGAATTTCGTTTGCTTCGAGCGCGGCGCCAATCAACGCGGCAGTGTAATCCGAGCCGCCGCGACCGAGCGTCGTTGTCCGACCGTTAGGCGTCGAGCCGATGAAACCACCCAAAACGGGCACCACGTCCTGCTCGATCAAGGATTGCAACTGCTGTCGCACGCTGCTGAAAGTTTCCGGCATCAACGGCGTTGCACAGCCAAACTCTTCGTCAGTTATAACGCAGCGCCGCGCGTCGACAGCAGTACTCGATACGCGATTTTCACTTAACACCGCCGCCAGCAGCGCCGCCGATAGCCGCTCGCCGTAGGACACGATGCTGTCCTCTAACGCCTTTAGACCGTTTCGCTCTTCAGTAGTCTTTCTCGCAACGTGTTTCAGTAGATCGTGGATTTCGCTCTCACTTCGACTTACCAGCGCGCGCGTCGCTTCTGCTTCGTTGACCAGCAACGAATCAATCACACGGAAATGACGCTCAAAATGCTTTTCCAGAGCTGCACTCGCCGATTCAACATCGCCAGCGGCGGCGAGGCGAACGCTTTCAAGCAGCGCATCGGTGAAGCGTGCCATAGCAGACACTACAACCACCGGTCGTAACTCTTTACGAGCAGCAACAATGCCGGCAGCGTTCTTGAAAGCCGTCGCCCCTTCCACCGAAGTGCCGCCAAATTTCAGGATGGTCGTGTTCA
>JBKPNY010000128.1:0-21923 GCA_046732835.1 Gemmatimonadota bacterium
AGCTTAAGGCGTTAGGCACTTCTCGCAAAGTTATGGAGTTGTCGAATGAAAGCGTTCGTGATAGGAGTCATCGCGCTAATCACTCTAACCTCAACAACTCGAGGCCAGGCTCGCACAACCGAACAGGAAGTGCGCAGCTTCCTGACCGAATACGACAAAGGTGTGGCGAGCCGCGATATCAAATATCTAGAACGCGTAATTGCCGACGATTACACGTACACTGGTCCTAACGGGAAGATGACGACTCGAGACCGAGCGTTGAGCCATTTCAAATACCAGCGAGATCACCCGGATAATACGCGTATTTCACTCAAGCACGTAAATGTGACCGTGCATGGCGTTGGCAACATGGCACTCGTTACACATGACTGGATCGCTCAAACGGCATCCTCGGATACGACAAATCCGGAACCCACCACAGACAGAGGACGTTATACCGGCGTCTTTGAGAAACGGAACGGTCGCTGGCTTGTTATCGCCGAACACGACTCGGAGCAGATATATGACGATGAATGGATGGTGTCGGGTGTCCAGCGTGCTGCCCGGCAGTACAACTTGGTGATTCAGCGGCTCCAGAGCGGACGCACGTATCGCGCCCTGCAAGAGACCGGCGATATTACCGTTCTCGAAAGGCTACTCGCTGACGACTACAGTTACACAGGTCCTGATGGCGTGTTCTTGAACAAGGCTCAGTCGATTGAAGCGTTGAAGACTGCGTCTGTTTCCATAAAGGATGTGGCATACCTGGAACAGCATGTCCGAACGATCGGCAATGGTGTCGCAATAGAAACCGGAAAAATCAAATATCATCGTACTAGTGGCGGGGTGGAGTCCGACACGATCCAGAGACACACAAGGACATGGGCGTTTTACGATGGACGCTGGCAAATCACGGCGAACCACGTTTCCCCCTGACGAGACAGGACGCGACTAACACTCGCTGATGCTGACAAGCGATCTATTGTGTGCTCGCTTCGCTCGCCCTTATTTCATTCGCTTGCAGCATAGCTTAAGGCGTTAGGCAGACAATCGCGGTGAAATCGAGAGGACGTGGCGCAGGGATTCGTAGCGGGTGGCGAGCCACACCATCGGCGTCCGCGTGGAGTCGCGTCGCTTCTCATATAGTTGCACGGCGTAGCGGTCGCCGGAGTGCAACAACTCCGTAGGCAGACCCGCCTGGCCAGTGCAGAGGACATGCATTCGGCGAACTGAGGGCCTAGTCTCGGAGCTTGTCACCGCGGTCTTTTGAGGCATTTGTCTCTCATTCCCAGCATGGTGCATGTTTGCTTGGTGGGAAAGCCGGATCGACTCTCGCGGCGCCGATACAAAATAGCCAACAGCTTAACCGCGGGGTTCAGTTGGTCGTACCTTTGCGTCTTCACCCCCTCATCACCGAAAAAAAGGAGAGCAGCTCATGTCATCAGAGGAAGAAGTGCGCGACGCTTCGAAGCAGTTCTACACGGCATTGACCCAGATGGCCAACGGCAATGCCAGCCTTATGGCAGCCAGTTGGTCACACGGGCCAGAGGTGACAGCATTGCACCCAATCGACGGTCGAGACATTGGCTGGGAAGCGGTGAAGCCTTCGTTTGAACGCTTCGCGCAGGTCGCCACGGACGGTAGCATTGAGTTAAAGGATCAGGTCATCCGTGTTGAGGGGAATGTTGCGTATGAACTTGGTGTGGAGCAGGGTGAGTGCAAGCTTGGCGGGCATCCAGTAGCACTCAAGCACCGAGTCACCAATATCTACCGACGAGAAGGTGGAGCGTGGCGGATGATCCATCACCACTCCGACACTTCCCCAGCGATGCTGGATGTTCTCGCGAAGCTGTGAGCTTCCGATTCCGATAGAGTCAAGGCCTAACACACGTTGAAGCTGACAGGCGATTCAGTGAAGCTCGCTGGGCTCGCATTTCATTGATTCGCCCGCAGCTTGACTGAAGGCGTTAGGCGGCTATTTCCGACTGATATGATCTGACGACTTCTTTTCTGAGGCGTTAGCCGCCACGAGGTACTAGTCGACATGCGACAGCCCAGGGACCACCAACTTGGAGTAGCTTCGCCGCCATGGGACTCTTGACCTTCAGCATCAACATTACCATCGACGGTTGCGTCGACCACCGTGAGGGCATCGCCGACGACGAGACACATGCTTTCTTCACCCACCTCATGGACGAGGGCGGAGCGATGTTATGGGGCCGCGTCACCTACGAGATGATGGAGAGCTACTGGCCGGCAATCGCCCGTGGCGATGCGGAGGCGCCTCCGACGATGCGCGAGTGGGCGGTTAAGTTGCAGGCCAAGCCGAAGTACGTCGTGTCGTCAACGCGAACGGACTTCCCGTGGACCAACAGCCACCACATCGCCGGCGACCTGCGCACGGAGGTGCAGAAGCTAAAAGACGCGACCCCGGCCGGCGTGCTCCTCGGTAGCGGCAAGCTCGCGACCGAGCTGGATCGGCTGGATCTAATCGACGAATACAAGTTCCTCGTCCACCCGAGGATCGCCGGTCACGGCCCGACCCTGTACCAGTACGGGCTCCCAAGTACGCGACGGCTTGAGCTGGTCTCGGCGAAGCCGTTCCGCAACGGCGCCTTCGCCGTGCACTACCGGCGCGCGTGCGGCTAACGAACGCTGAAGGTGACAAGGGAGCAATTGATGGTTTGCGGCTGCGCCACAAACTCTTATATGAGTCCCTTGCAGCTTGGCTAAAGCGTTAGGGCAACATCATCTACCCAAGCACGGGGACCATGGCTGCGCTCACGAGAATTAGATCGGCTACGATGTCTGATGCGAGTCAGATCGCGCCGCTGCTTGGCGAACTTGGTTATCCTGCAACTTCCGAAGAAGTTTTCCTGCGACTCGATCGACTAGAAAAGACGGGGAACTGTCTGGTACTCGTTGCAGAAAGGGCAAATGAAGTCGTTGGACTAGTAACCGGGCACTTGTTCTCTTCGATACACGCGACGGAGACGGTTGCTTGGCTGACGACCCTCGTAGTTCGAGGGAGCTATAACGGCCTTGGGGTGGGTGGTGAACTAGTGGCAGCGATTGAGAAATGGGCGCGTCAGAATGGAGCAGTGAGGATATCTGTGAGTTCAGGAAATCATCGCGCCGGGGCTCACAAGTTTTACCAGAGTCGCGGGTATGAATCCTCAGGGGTTCGACTTACGAAAGTGCTGCCTCCAGCGCCTTAACACACGCTGAAGCTGACAAGCGATTTACTGAAGCTCGCTTCGCTCGCATATTATTTGGTTCGGATGCGTAACACTCCGCGCGGCGTTTCGGTGGCAGCAGGTCTCATCAGCGCCATCGCTGCGGGCTGTGAATACACTACCGCGCCGCTTCCAATTAGTGCCGTTCAGCTCGAGCCGCCTCCGTTTTATTCGACATACTGGTCTATAGTCGAAGCCTGCTCTAAACGCACCGCCGATTTCCACGATTGGACTTTTTACACAGTGCCGGAAGGCGCACTTCGCGAGGCAGGGTACGGTGACGCGGAGGCATACGCTAACGTAGAAAGCCGTCAAATCGTCTTCGAGACTGGCGTCGAAAGTAACCCAGGTCCCGTTCGACACGAGATGTTACATGCAATCCTGGGTCGAGAGTACGCACGCGGGAATTCCGCAAAAAGCCATCCGCCGAAATACTTTCGAGGTCTTTGCGCTGGGGTTGTCTACTGTGATCAAGGTTGTGAAGACGCAGGACCTGCACCGACGCTTGCGCCACCCGGTGCCCCAGTTGTTGCCGTGTCAGCGTTAGAGATTGGCGTCGAAGTACGGCCGCAAGTGTCCCGGAGCGGAACCGATCGCGCACTTCCAGTTGTGCTTCGCGCAACCAATCCTGCCAACCATCCCGTTTGGGTAGCGCTTTCACCTACCATTGGTGTATCGCCCCCTGCGGCTCACTGGATCGGCTTTCGGATTGTACCCGCTGAACAGACACTACCGATTGCAGATCTGACTAGTGTCGATTCGACAGGAATCGTATTGACAGCGCCAGACGGGCGAGTTCCCTTCGCTGCTAACCAGACTCGATGGCTCGTTTTCGACATGTCAGGTCGCCTCTACCCGGCGGGTAATTATCAGGTTGTCGCTGTATTCAATACTCGTCAGATCAGTGTGCCGCTCACGGTCATACCGTAAGTAATGAGAGAAGCTTATCAACTCTAGAGCAACAGTCCGCACCGGCGGATGGGCATTGATATTGGGCGCTCTAGCGTTCATGGGTGTGTTTGCGTTTCTAGCAGCGCGCTTCAACTATCCGGCTGTTCTGGACGGATCAGCTGAAGAGGTATTTCCGCAGCTTCTTGCAACGGGCCAATTGGGACGGGCAGTATGGGCAATCTACGCGCTGCTGCCGCTCATCTGGTTGCCTGCAGGCGTTGGTGCGTACACTGCACTGAGGCGGGTTGCCCCAGGTACAATGCTTCTCGCGCTTCAATTCGCGGTCATCGCATCAATCAGTATGATGCTTGGCCTGATGCGATGGCCAAGCATTCACTGGCGACTCGCTGAGGCGTACTCCGTAGCGGACCCAGGTCAGCGCGCCGTCCTCGCCGCTGTGTTCGATGGGCTTAATTCCTATCTTGGAAACTATCTCGGTGAATTTCTCGGCGAATTGAGTTTCAGCATATTTTTTCTACTATCTGCTTTAGCCTTGAGAAAATCACCCGTTGCTCCGCGATGGGCCGCACCGATCGGCTTGGTTACGGGCGCGGCGGGACTCATTGGAATGTTTCGGAACGTAACGTCGGCAGTCGCCATAGTAGCATCAGTCAACAACTACCTGTTGCCCACTTGGATGATCATGCTTGGAGTTGTGATGCTGCGTTATCTCAATCAGGTGGAATCCCAAGCACTCCGCAATGACGCCTAGTCGACATGCGTGATTTCCGCCCTGCGAACAATCGCCGCGGCCTCAGGCCGACGCATTCCGCTTCACAAAGTTCAAACGCTTGAGCAACGCGATGAATCGCGGCTCGCCGCGGAGCGAATCAAAAATCGAATCGCGCCCAAGCCAGGCGAGCATCTGTGAATCAGCGGCAAGTGCCTTTTCCAGATTGTCAATCGCACGGGCTTTGTCGCCAAGACCCAGGTATACCATCGCGAGGTTGAATGGAAGCACGGGCTCTCTGCCGGCCATCTTCTTCAATGCGTCAAGCTCAGCGAGTGCGCCGGCTCGGTCACCTGACGCGCCGCGCGCGTAGGCGAGATACGCAGTCACAAACGGCGGCGCGCCCATACTCTCCGACTTCTTCAGGAACGGAATAGCGTCACGCGGATTCTTGCTGTCCAGCTTGATCCACCCTTCGATCATCACTGGAAAGAAATAGCTGGGATCGAGCTGCTTTGCCCGCATCGCCAATTCTCTGGCCCCGTCGAAGTTCTTATTGAACAAGAACGCCAACGTTGCATCAATCAGTATCTGCGGCGACAGGGGATCGAGCTCGGCGGCGCGCCTCCCTTCGGCAATTGATTCTTCGAAGCGCCCGGTAAAAGCCAGCGCCATGCCGAACTGATCGTGGGCGAATGCGTAGTTCGGGTTCAGTGAAATCGCCTTCCGGAATTCGCGCTCACATCCCGCCCAATCGTATTCATAGAACAATTTGTAGGTAGCGAGAGACGCATGTCCTTCGGCAGAGCCGCTGTCCAGCCGCACTGCCTTTAGCGCGGCATCGCGAGCTTTAGGGCGCGCCGCAGTCGCAGTCATTCGCCCCTCATTATACCCCGCCCATAAGTACGCATCCGAGAGTCCTGAATACGCTGGTGCAAATGAGGGATCGAGCTTCACGGCTATTTCGAACTGCTCGATCGCCTTCTGCAAATTTTCATCGCTGGGCCGGTTGAAGAAGTAACGCCCCTTGAGATACGCATCGTGCGCCTTGGGATTCACGTTCTTCGCCGAAGCAAGCCGCGACTGCTCCACTGGCGTCAACGCCACATTGATCGCGCTCGCAATCGCCGATGCGAGATCAGCCTGCAGCACAAACACATCGCCGGAGCTGCGTTCGAACTTGTCGGACCAGATGTGTTGATCGAGACGCGCATTAATGAGCTGCGCAGTGATGCGCACCTTGTCACCCACGCGCACAACCGAGCCCTCTACAATTGCGTCAACGTTCAAGGCTTTAGCGATCTCCGGTGTAGACGGGCGGTTCTTTCCACCGAACTGAGATGCCGAGCCGCGGGATATGACTCGCAGTGAGCTGATGCGTGCCAGATCAGCGGTGAGCTCGTCTGTCATTCCTTCGACAAAATACTCCTGCGTCGAATCGCCGGAGTAATTATCGAGCGGCAAAATCGCAATTGATCGAATGTGCGCCACGGTTGCACCTGCCGACGAATCACCGCGCGCATCCGCGGCATTGCTCGGAAGCATCTTCAACACGACCAGCGCGGCGCCCGCCGCCGCGATCAAAACTGCGCCGGCAACGACACGCTTAGTTCTCGGTTTCTGCGGCGGAGTCGATTTCGTCAACGCATCCGCGAATTCACGCGCTGTTGCAAACCGGTCTGCGGGCGAGTTTGCAAGCCCGCGCATGATTGCCGCGTCCATTCCAGGGGTTACGGTGTCGCGCACCAGCCGCAGCGAGGCTGGTGGTTGTATCAGCAGCTTTGCAATGATCGCCTGCACCGTTGGTCCGTTGAACGGCGGCTCACCACCAAGCATTTCGTACGTCACCGCTGCAAGGGAAAAAATGTCACTACGCGCGTCAACGTCGCGGTCGCCCATTGCCTGTTCCGGACTCATGTATAGCGGCGATCCAACCGAAAGCCCTGTCTCGGTAATTCGACCATTGCCTGCGTTGCCCACCGCCAGCGCAATGCCGAAGTCGGCAAGCAATGCTTCGCCGTCCTGAAGCAGAATGTTTTCAGGTTTGATGTCGCGATGTATCACACCCTGCCGGTGCGCAAAATCGAGCGCGCCCGCCACTTGTGTCACAATGCGAATCGTTTCGTCAACCGGGAGCCGGTGCTCGCTAGTTAATCGTTCGCGCAGCGACTGACCCTGAACCAACGGCATGACGTAGTACAGAACACCATCAGCAGCGCCGGAGTCGTACAACGCAAGAATGTGCGGGTGCTGCAAGTTCGCCGTGACCTGTATCTCTCTCAGAAATCGCTGCGCGCCTACGGCAGCGGCGAGCTCGGGCTTGATTACTTTGAGCGCGACCTGGCGGTTGTGCCTCAAGTCATGCGCGAGATAAACGATCGCCATGCCGCCGACGCCAAGCTCGCGTTCGATGCGGTAGCGATCGGCAAGCGCAGCCGTCAGCTGGTCGAGCATCTCAAACCTCGTTTCGCTTCATCGCCTCCACTGCGTGCGCCGCTGCTCGCGCAGTCAGCGCCATGTACGTGATGCTGGGATTCTGACACGCAGTGCTCGCCATGCATGAGCCATCTGTAATGAACAGGTTCTTCACATCCCACGACTGATTCCAGCCGTTAAGAATTCCTTCCTTGGGAGTTTTGCTCATCCGAGCGCCGCCCATCTCGTGAATGCAATGCCCCGGCGGATTGAGACCGTTGTCCTCCCGAACATCCTTTACTCCCGCCGCGTCGAGCATCTCGGCCATCGTCTTCGCCATGTCCTTTTCCATCGCGCGCTCGTTATCAGTCCAGCGCACTTCGATGCGAGCGGCGGGAATCCCCCACTTGTCCTTTACAACCGGATCGAGCGTAACACGATTCTCTTCGCGAGGCAGAGATTCCCCGAAACCCAATCCCGAGAAATACCAGCCGCCAAGCTCGTCGATCAATGATTGCTTGAACTTCGCGCCATGACCCTGCATCCATTGACCGCGATCCCAGCCGGAACGACCCGAATACGCCTGGAATGCATACCCGCGAACGAAATCAGGATGCTGGGTTTTGACATTCCGGAAGCGCGCGATGTAAGCACCGTTGGGACGGTTGCCGATTGTACGCTTATCAGTGAAGCCCGGATATGAACCTGACGCGCCTGAGCCAAAGTTATGATCCATGACGTATTTGCCGAGCGTGCCGCTCGAGTTGGCAAGGCCGTCAGGGAACTGTGCGCTCTTCGAATTCAGCAGTAGACGAACCGACTCAATCGTTGAGGCGCAGAGAAAAACTATTCGGGCTGTATACTCAGTCTCGCGACGTGTGAGCGCGTCGATCACGCGCACGCCGCGCGCGCGATTCTTCGTCGCATCATAAAGAACTTCAGCAACGACGCTGTTCGGCCGAAGTGTGAGTCTTCCCGTTCGCCGCGCGGCGGGAAGAGTCGCAGCGATGCTGCTGAAGTAAGAGTTCGTGATGCAGCCCTTCTCGCACGGACCGCAATAGTGACACGCGAGCCGGCCTCCATGATTCTGCGTAAGGATCGCGCACCGCCCGATGGTCAACACGCGCTCGCCGCCGAATGCCTTGAGAATTTTTCCACGCGCGTCTGCCTCTACAGCGGTCATCTGCATCGGCGGCAGGAACACGCCGTCAGGAAGCTGCGATAACCCTTCGTGTCTGCCACTCACGCCGATGAACCGCTCGACGTGGGCGTACCAGGGATCGATGTCGCGATACCGAATCGGCCAGTCTGTCCCATGTCCATCCTTGAGGTTCGCTTCGAAATCCAGATCGCTCCAGCGATAAACCTGCCGTCCCCACATGATGGAGCGTCCGCCAACCTGGCGACCGCGAAGCCAGTTGAATGGTGCGTCATCCGGTGTTGTATACGGGTTCTCTGAATCTTTCACAAAGAACTTGTGGCCGAGCTCGTCGCATGCGTAGCAGCGGCTTTGAATGGGCTGGTCGCGCTCGAGCTCTTTACGATTTCCATAGCCGCGGAAATGCATCTGCCACGGCTGTACGTGCTCGACATAATCCTTGCCCGGATCGATCGGACCGCCCGCTTCGAGCACCAGTGTGCGAAGGCCGCGCTCCGTCAATTCTTTCGCTGCCCATCCACCGCTCATTCCCGAGCCGACGACAATTGCGTCGTAGTTATTCGCATCAGGCATGCGCGTGTCCCTCCGCACTTTCATTCACTTCGCTTTTAGGCAACGCAGTTCCCGACGGCCTTCTCTTGATGGTGACTGGCGCGGCGCCCTCGAACTTCCCGGGCATCACGTTCACCTTGAGCACGTCTCTCATGACACGCTCGCTGGTGAAGTAGCCGTGCACTATGAGTCCCTTGAGCCTCCAGTAAGTTTGCGACGGCTCGGCGCTGCGATCGCTCTTTTCGAAGGTGTCGATCATCGCGCTCCGCTTATCAGCGTTCAATTCCGCGAACGTGACGTTGGATTCGCTGCGAGTGCGAGCGTCGATCGCATCGAGACCGCTGAGCGCAGCGGTCCGTTCTTTGTCGGTCAGATATTCATTCACGATCACGTCGACGAATTTGTGCACGCCGACATCAGTTGCGCCTGGCGTATCAGTTCGCGGAATGATCGTATCCGCAATCGCTCGTACGAGGGCGAGATGCGCGGGGCTGAGTGCATTCTGCAGTGGAATGCTGCTCGCGACTCGAGACCACGCGGCGATGGTTTTGTCAGGGACCAAAGCAAGCGCTGCGGCAGATGCAAGCGCGCGGAGAAGCTCTCGCCGTTCCATAAATTATGTCGCCGTGAAAGAAGAGGGTCAGCGGTAATGCTGCCTCTGCAATCGCGTTGCGTCAACGGGAGGGCTACTGCCGCGCCCCATAGCTACCGCTGGAGATCAATGCGGACTGCCACACGCCACCGACACTTCGTTGAAATTCTTCTGGTAATCTTCAACATTCGGTCGCGCGTGCATCTTCGGTACAAATGCCTTGGCAACACAGTCCGCATATACGTCGACCTTGGGCTGCGTGATTGCTTTTGAAATCACCGCGCCGCTGAAGCTGTCGCGCACCTGCTGACGCGCCCACGACGCGAGCATCTGATCATTGAGGCATGCAGTGCAATCGAGATGATATTTGATGCCGACCTCGAGATCGTGAATGGGCACGATGCGTCGACCATCTATGTCGGTGATCCATTCATCAGGATGCGCTCGTCGATGGTCGTAGACAGCTTTGGCGTAACCGTCGCAATCGTACATTCCCGAATGATTCTGCACGCAATACGCTTTCGCCTTACTCATCTCCGACTGCGCGGCACTGGATCCGACAGTCGTTGGACTTGAACTCACCAGGGCGGGTGAAGCTCCTGTGGCTTGTGGCGCGCCGGAATATGTCCAACGCATCTGGTCAATCCGATATTCCAGCGAATTAGTCACGAACGCGATGAACTGTTTTCGTGCACTGTCGGCGGCGGCAAACTTGGCGAATACCTGACATGCCGGCGGCATCGACGGCGTGACACCGTACTGCTTGATTGCAGCGTTCCACGCGGCATTGATCCTGGCCCCATCCGCTTGCGGCGCATTGAACAGCTGACTCACGAACCCGGCCTGTCTCGAGGTGTCGCGAGCGGTACACACCCACGTGCCGGATGCTTGCCCCGACGCTATCGTACTCGATGTGAACAACGGCAGCAGGACGATGCTCAGGAAAACTGTGCAGGCCAAACGAAATCGCATGATACCCTCCTCAGGGGACAGACAGTGGAAATCGTCGAAGACTGCAGCCCCGCAATTGAATATTATGCGGGGGCGGAGACCGCGAGTACAAGACATGGAATCGGCGCGCATATTTCGACATGCCTCCCGTCATTCCTGATCCCAGGAAGATCAAGAGCTTCAAGACCGCCGGCGCCTTCGAGAAATGGATGGCGGCGCACCACGCGAGTGAATCGGAGATCTGGCTCAAGATTCACAAGAAGAGCTCTGGATTGCCGACCGTCGACTATGCCCAGGCTCTCGACGTTGCGCTCTGCTGGGGTTGGATCGACGGCATAAAAAAGTCGTTCGACGAGCAATCCTTCCTGCAGCGCTTTACTCCCCGTACCGCGAAGAGCATGTGGAGTCAGGTGAACCGCGGGCACGTCGCGCGCCTCATAGACGCCGGGCGCATGACGCCTCACGGTCAAAAGCAGATCGACTCGGCCAAAGCGGATGGGCGATGGGACGCGGCCTATGCGCCAATCCGCGAGATCTCCAAAGAGACAATACCCGCTGATCTCCTCGCCGCGATCGAAGCCAACGCACGCGCGCTGAAAACGTTCTCGACGCTCAGCAAGCAAAACCTGTTCGCGCTTGCGTTTCGCACGAACAACATGAAGACACCCGCGGGCCGCGCAAAAAAAATTGCAGCGCTCGTTGCGATGCTCGCTCGCGGCGAGACGATAGTTCCGCAAGTGAAGGTGCCCACCCCAAGTCGCAGTCGGCGCTGAAACTCCGCAGATCAGGAAGGCGTTATGCCTTCTAGGTCCTGGAGCGAATAAGAGAATGCGTTTGCGAGCTGGGATATTTATCGTCTCGGTGTTGATTCTCGTTTCTCCGAAGAGCGCCTTACCGCGCCCTCGAAAAGCAGGTGACATCGCAATCGAGGCCGCCTCGCTCACGACACCTGCAGGCGAAAAAATCAATTTCGAGCTGGGGACGCTGTTTGTTCCCGAGAATCGCGCTGATCCAAAATCCCGGATCATTGGAGTCGGGTTCGCACGCTTTCGTCCACCTCATTCGACTGGTGTACCTCCAGTCTTTCAGCTGGACGGTGGTCCGGGGGCCTCCTTTCTGGAAGGATTGAAGCCAGGCAAAAACAACATGCCTGTGCCCGGTATCGATCTCTATCGCGGCATCGGCGATGTCGTGTTCATCGATCAGCGGGGATACAGCGAACGTGGCGATGTTCTCAAGTTCAAGTACTCGACGACTGCATATCCCCTCGATCAACCGACTAGTATCGCGCGCTACACGGCTGATTATGTCGCGATTTCCAAAGCGGCCGTCGATGCGTTCACGCGTAGGGGATTCGACTTGCGCGGCTACGACATCAGGGAATGCGCAGACGATGTGAACGACCTGCGAAAGGCGTTGAAGTATCAGCGGATCATCCTGGTGGGACAGAGCTTCGGATCGCAATGGGCTTTTGCCGTGATGCGACGGCATCGCGAAATCGTAGCGCGAGCGCTTCTGTTCGGAGTCGAGCCTCTCAACTCTGGCTATGACATGCCGTCTGACGTGCTTTCCGCAGTGAAGCGAATGTGGCGGGAAGCGGAAAAAGATCCGCGACTGAAGCCTTACTTACCAGAAGGTGGGCTGATGGCGGCCGCAAAAGATGTGTTGCGGCGGCTCGATAAGGCGCCGGTTCGAGTCAACGTAAAAAACAGAAAGACCGGCAAGACGGCAACGATCATTTTGGGAAAGGAGGACTTCCAGAGAAGCTTCGCTACAGAACGAGGGGGAGACCAGCCTGCCTTCATTCTTTCACTTTACTACCGACACTATGACGAATTGGCGCAATCGGCTCTCGCTTTCAGACAGGCTCACGCAGCTGAAGAAGCGATCATCGGCCCGCTCATCGATACGAGCCTGGGAGTTACTCCAGGGCGGAAGCAATTGTTGAGCAGTGATCCGGCAATCGAATTCCTGGGCGAATGGGATTCTCGCAGCTATCTCGCAACGGCCGGAATCTGGCCAAGCACGGATGTAGGCGACGAATTTCGCAATGAAATCAAAAGCGATATTCCTGTAGTCTTTGTGCACGGAGACTGGGATACATCGACACCCGTCGAGAATACCTTGAGCGTGTCGCCCTATTTCAAGAACGGGCGAGTGCTGATCGTGGAACATGGAAAGCATGCCGCGCTGAAGCGGATGGTCGAACAAGCACCCGAAACGGTAAGCACACTGATGGAGTTTGTGCGGACGGGCAATACGGCCAAACTGCCGCCACGACTTGTATTACCGGTGCCGAAGTTTGCGATGCCTAAGTTTCCGCCCCTCAGGTGATGCACAACACATCGCGATAGGCACAAAGCTCCTGCAGCAATGCACTTTCATTTGCGATAATCGCAGCCGCCTCCGTCTTCCCAACCGACTGCAGCATGAAATTCTGCTCACTGATGCCTTCACTCACGATGAATGGAGATCCATGAGACAGGTTCGGCAGCGCACCGATATCCTTGTCGGTAATTCCCGGCGCATAGAACATCACGTGAGGAACGCTCATCGTGCTGACGGTTCCATCGGGAGGTACGTTCGCATTACCGGCGACAACATGTAGGAAAGACCCGCCTTCTCCGGTGCACGGTAACGCTTTGTCTTGTAGCGGTGCTCGATCTCGACCTTCAACGCTTTCGGTGTCATGCCGCGAATGCGTAGCGCTTCCGCGTCCTCGTGCACCTCCAGGTATGTGGCCGATCCCGCGGCATCATAGCAGCGCGGCACGTAAATGTCGTCGAGAAAGTCTGCCTGTTCCCACGCAGTTCGCTGAACGAGGCACGTGACGCCACCCGTGCCGCGATGCGCAAGCACGTAACCTTTCTTCACGTCAAGTCGATAGACGGTTGCGCCACTGCGAAGTGCCGGCGGCAATGCGCTCAACTATTCAAAACGGACTTCGCTTCGCTCGCATTTTCCGTGATTGGCTTGCAGCTTTTGCTGACGGTCCGGACGCACACCAACTGGAGCTGCTTTCATGAATGAGCGACGCGCATCCTCCGGTAAGAAGATCGTCGAACGCTTTGTCCGGCTTGCATTGCTCGCCGCGATTCCTGTGCACTCTTTGTCAGGCCAGGTCTCAGAGCTTCCACCGCCGACCGGACCTGCGTCGATCGGATTTCGATCGTTCCACTGGATCGATTCAAGTCGCGCCGAGCCGATGACGAAGAGGCTCGACGATCGCCGTGAAGTAGCTGCCTACCTGTGGTATCCCGCCGCCAAAAAACAGCTGTCACATGCGTCGTATGTCCCGGACTCGTCGATTTTGTCATCGGGTTATCTCCAGCTCTATCCGACGATGACATCGATTCATCAACACGGCTTCGCGAACGCGCCAATCGAGACGCAGGCGAGATCTCTTCCAGTTCTCCTGTTCTCGCCAGGGCTTGGGATGAGTGTGATGAATTATCTCACAATCATCGAAGATCTGGTCAGTCACGGATACGTCGTACTCGGCGTAGAAGCCAGTTTCGATGGATATCCGGTTCGGCTCTCCGATGGACGCGTAGCAATTAACCCGGAGTTTTCGTTTGCGGACGGCGTCATTCAAAGCCGTAATCGCGCGGACGCGCGCGCGCTCGATCTTCTGTTCGCACTAAGGCAGCTCGACCGCCTTAACACGGGCCGGCCTGCAACCGACATTCGTGGTCATTTGGATCTGACACGTGTCGGCGCTTTCGGACACTCCCGTGGTGGGCTTGCAGCGGCAGAAGCATGCAAGCGAGAGCCTCGTCTGCGGGGCTGTTTGAACTACGACGGGAATCACTTGAATGGCGGTGCTTATGCTGACTCGGTTGCTGGTGTGCTCAGCCAGCCCCTCATGATGATCCGCCGATTTCGTCCTGAGCCAACCGACTCGATGCTTAAGGAATGGAAGATGTCGGCTTCCGCGTGGGCGGCGAATCGCGATTCACTCGAGCTGCGCGCACGTCGCGTGATTCGAAGCTCGGCTGCGTCGAGCTACCTCGTTACCGTTGATGGTGCGATACACATGTCATTCAGCGATTTGCCATTGCTATGGACTTCCGCGCCCGCTGTCGCGGAGCGCGCTCGCTCGCAGCAGGAGCTTCTCAAAATTATCCGTGAGTACACGCGAGGCTTCTTCGATCTCTCTGTTCGCGGCAGTGCTGATCGAATTTCATCGCGCGCCACTGCTGCGATTCCGTACGGTGCCGTTCCGCCGAATGTTCAGCTGGAGATCGTGCCGCCGTTCTCCCACTGATCTGAAAGATGAGCTGTGTCTTCTGCGAAATCGTCGCCCGCCGCTCGCCGGCAAGCTTTGTCTATCAGCGTGAAGTGGTTGCTGCGCTCATGAGCCTGTGGTTATCGTGCCGCAACCGGGACCGCATCATCTGACGTTGGATCGTTTCGCGCGTATCAAGGGCGACCGTATTGTCTTTGACTTGAGCAGCCTTCGCGAAGCGGACCGTTCCACCCTGGATGCGCATGCAAGTTTGCTTGGCATTCTTTCGAACGTCTGAATAAAACTCCGCCGGCGAATAAGACCGACGGAGTTTTCACAGTGCAACACTTATCCAATGCGCTCAATGCGGAGAATCACTGTATACAAGCCACCCCCGGTAATGTTTTCATTGAGGGACACGTTCAGATCGGCAACACCGCCGACGACCATACCATCGAGGTTCTCGCGAGTAAGAACCAGAATTCGCTCCGAATAAATTGGTAGGCCGTTCCCGTTTACCATCCCGATCATTCGATCTGCTCCAGACACCCAGGTCGACCCAATGACATAGTTGCCATAGATCGGTCCGGTGACGCCCTGCTGAATTGCTCCGGTTTCGGCTGAGGCGACAACGGGAGTGAGGGTGTTGCTGCTGTAGAGGTTTTTGAGGAGCTGGGATCCTAGAAGTGGCGCTGAGGAGCTCATCCAGTTCGAGCTGTAATCTCGCCAAATAAAATCGGCTGTATCTCGTTCCCATACCGATGGAAGCACTACCACCGCTTCACCGCCACCAGTCAGCGTGCCTTCCCAGAGAACGAAGGGGAATGTCTCCGCGCCCGGTGTACCGGGCTGCCCGACGCTGCTTCCGCCATTCAGCCCGCCGTCAGGAGAAGCAGTTCCCGCGCGAATTCTATTAGGGTAGGTCGAGCCATTGTTGCCAATGTCGCCGTACTCCTTCGACCTGACGACGGTCGCTCCCAGTTTCACGCCAGTATTTCTGTCCACTCGAGCGACGACTCCAGCGGCATATATCTCGTCGCCGACACCATCACGCATCGTCGCATCATCAGTTGTTGGTGTCACCACCTCAATCGACCTGATCGAAATGCGATAACGTCCGCTCGGCAGAAGTGCCGGCTGGCTCGGTGCGGGTGCGGGTGCGGGAGCACTCGTCGTCGGCGCGGTATACGGGAACTGAGCTAAGCCGACTACTTGTCCAGACCGCAGCGTCGCGGTTACGCGATATACGTACGCGCCTGAAGAAGGCAGTGGGGAATCCTGCCATGAGGCTGCGGTAAGTCCAGACGCAGATGCGTTGTTGCAGCAGCTGTCGCCTGCCTTTGATCTTTGGACCTGGTACGTGGCCTTGTCGATGGCGTTCCACGTGATCTGGGGAGCCATTGGAGTGCCGTCACCCCGGTCGAGCAGGACAATGTTGATCCCAGTGACGGCGTCGACCTTTGTGGAGTTGGTTCCACCTCCCTTGCCCTGAGCGGCAGACATCCGTGCCACTGACGCGAGGGCAATGAGGCCGAGAATCAGGGCTCTTCTTTTCATTTATGAATTCCTCGAGAGGGTATTTGACTCGAGGCTAGTGGGCCGTCGTCACCCGTGCGTCATGGATTGGTCAATCGCGAGTCAAAGTCGAGGCAGATTGCAATTTTTTGATGCGTCGGCTTCTGTTGTTCATGCTTCTGATCAGAAACCAATGGGCGACCCTCCTCGCCTGCACAATCAGCGTGGGGCTTCCACTGACTGTCCGCGCTCAGGCTCCAACCGCTTCAGATGTTGCGCGCTGGGAACAGCACGCGAAAAACATCACCATCACCCGCGATCGCTGGGGTATTGCGCACGTTCATGGCAAGTCCGACGCTGATGCGGTTTTCGGAATGGAGTACGCACAAGCCGAGGACGATTTCAACCGCATCGAAACCAACTATCTGCTTTCACTTGGACGGCTCTCCGAAGCAGAAGGAGACTCGGCGGTCTGGCGCGACCTGCGCGCTCGATTATACGCAGACCCGGATTCACTGAGAGCTGCGTACCAGCGAAGTCCGGCGTCACTCAAGAAGCTGATGGATGCGTTTGCCGATGGTCTGAACTACTACCTGTACACTCATAAGAATGTGAAGCCGCGTGCAATCGCACGGTACGAACCGTGGATGGCACTGTCGTTCACTGAGGGCAGCATCGGTGGCGACATCGAAAAAATCGAGCTTCGGCAGCTGAGAGCTTTCTATGGTGGTGACTCAACCATTACGGCGTCAGCGACAGCTGATGCATTGGAAGAACCGCGCGGTTCAAATGGAATCGCAATCGCGCCCAAGAACACGCTGAACGGGCACGCCCTGCTCTACATCAATCCGCATACGAGTTTCTATTTTCGCTCCGAGCTTCAGATGTCGAGCGACGAAGGGCTGAACGCGTATGGTGCTGCTACGTGGGGACAGTTCTTCATCTACCAGGGATTCAACGAGCGTGCGGGGTGGATGCATACCACGAGCGGCGTCGACAACATCGACACGTTTCTCGAGACGCCGGTGAAGAACGGCGCCATATGGAGCTATCGTCACGGCAGCAACGTCATCCCGATGAAGACCCGCACCATCACGATCCCGTATCGCACATCGAGCGGAATGTCGCAGCGTACGTTCAACGTCTATTTCACGCAGCACGGTCCCGTCGTTGGACGGCAAGGCGATAAGTGGCTGAGCATCAGCATGATGTGGGACCCGGTGAACGCGCTAACTCAGTCGTACACGCGCACGAAGGCGCACAACCTCGCTGAATTCCTGAAGACCTTCGATCTGCACACCAATTCATCGAACAACACCGTATTTGCCGACGCGGATGGAAACATCGCGTACCTGCATTCGAACTATATCCCCCGGCGCGACAATTCATTCGACTGGACAAAGCCGGTTGATGGCAGCGACCCAAGAACTGATTACAGCGGTTTGCTCTCGGTGAAGGAATCTCCAAATGCGATCAACCCCGCGTCGGGCTGGGTATACAATTCGAACAACTGGCCATGGTCGGCGGCAGGAGCGCACAGCCCAAAACGCTCGGATTACCCCACTTATGTCGAAAAGGGAAAATGGGAGATGCCGCGCGGCTATCACATGCTGAAGCTTATTCCCGGCCGTTCTGACTTTACTCCATCATCCCTCACCGAAGCTGGATTCGACAGCTGGCTTCCGTCTTTCGCGATGATGCTGCCTCAATTATTCAAGGCATACGATGCGTTGTCCACGGCAGACGAGCGTCGTTCGTCGCTTGCGAAACCCATCGAGGTTCTGCGCAAATGGGATAATCGATTCACCGTGCAATCCGTCGCGACAAGTGTTGCTGTATTCTGGGGCACAGACGTGCTCCGTCGCGATTCGAGCGCGGCAAATGCTGCGAATCTTTCCGGGGACGATTACGTCGCGCAAGGTCACGCGAGTCCCGATGACCTGCTTCAGTCGCTGACCGCTGCGTTGAAAAAATTGCAGAACGATTTTGGCAGCTGGCAGACTCCGTGGGGCGAGATCAACCGCTTTCAGCGAATAAGCGCCGAGATTGGTCCGCACTTCGACGATACAAGACACAGTATTCCCGTACCGTTCGCATCTGCGCGATGGGGATCACTCGCTTCGTTTGGCGCTCGTGCTTATCCAAACACGAAGAAGTGGTATGGAACTAGTGGCAACAGCTTCATTGCTGTCGTCGAGTTCGGTGACAGCGTTCGCGCGCGCGCAGTCACTGCGGGAGGCGAGAGCGGTCACGCCGATTCACCTCACTTCGCGGACCAGGCTGCTGCATACTCGATGGGTGCGCTGCGTGAGGTGTATTTCTATCCGCGCGACATCGAAGCGCACGCAGAGCGAAAGTATCATCCGGGACAATGAAAGCCGCCTTGCCACGCAGTACCTCCTTCCGTATAACAAGGTGCGAACAAAACCAACTTCTGCGGAGGCATCACCTTGAGCGACATGACGCGGCGAGGGTTCACGAAGTTGGCCGGGATTGCAACGATGCAGCCGGCAATTGCTTCCGCAGCCCTTGTCGGTCCGTCGAAGACTGATGAACAGGAAGCGGTGGCCGCGGCGCAGGCATTCCCAAAGGGTTTTCTCTGGGGGTCGGCTACGGCGTCATACCAGGTAGAAGGTGCAGTAAAGGAAGACGGTCGCGGAGTTTCCATCTGGGATACCTTCTCGCACACGCCCGGCAAAGTGAACAGCGACTCCAACGGTGATGTCGCCGACGATCACTACCATCGTTACAAGCAGGATGTTCAACTGATGAAGGCTCTGGGCGTCAAGAGCTATCGATTCTCGATCGCCTGGCCGCGCGTATTTCCTGCTGGCCGCGGCACGCCCAATCCGAAAGGTCTCGACTTCTACAATCGACTTGTCGACGAGCTGCTCGCTAATGGGATTCGTCCGTTCGCGACACTCTATCACTGGGATCTTCCTCAGCCGCTGCAGGATGATGGTGGCGGTTGGGAATCACGTGAGACATCAAAAGCGTTTGGCGACTACGCTGCCCACGTTGCTTCAGGATTGTCCGACCGCGTGCACGACTGGTTCACTGTGAATGAATTCTGGGTATTCATCAATCTCGGATATCGATTCGGATCTCATGCGCCTGGTCTCAAGCTGTCGAATGCACGCGTCAATCAGGCTTCGCACAACGCTGTCCTTGGACACGGACTCGCAGTGCAGGCAATTCGAGCACATGCCAGGGGAACGGTCAGAGTTGGAATCGCCGACAGCACCTCGATAGGTATTCCCGTGATCGAAACGCCGGAGAACGTCAAGGCAGCTGAGCGCGCGACTCGCGAATCAAATGCGCAAGCGATGACGGTGATTCGGGAAGGGAAGTACACCGACAAATTTCTGCGCGAGGCCGGGGCCGACGCGCCGAAGTATACGGGGGAGGAGCTCAAGATCATTTCGACGCCGCTCGACTTTATCGGCTTGAATACTTACACCGGATACTACGTCGCTTCGGATTCCAGCAAACCTGAATCTTACCGTGTGGTTGACAATCCAAAGTCATATCCGCACATGGCGTCGCCTTGGCTCAATGTTTGTCCTGAAGCGCTCTACTGGGGCTCGCGACACGTTACGAAGCTGTGGGGAAGCAAGCCCATCTATATCACGGAAAACGGCTGCTCATCGTCCGACATTCCGGATAAGGATGGAAAGGTGTACGACACCGATCGGGTGATGTACCTGCGTAATTATCTCGGTCAGCTTAGACGGGCTGCAGTCGAGGGCCTTCCAGTGCGCGGTTATTTCCTTTGGAGCCTGATGGATAATTTCGAGTGGGCAGATGGATACACCAACCGATTCGGGCTGCATTACGTCGACTACGAGACACAAAAGCGAACGCCAAAGCTGAGCGCAGATTTTTATCGCGAGGTGATTGCGCGGAATTCGGTGGTTTAGGACGACGTGGAGGCGAAGCAGATCGCCGGAAGTCGTCGTTTCGAGAACTACTAGCTGCCTTCTCCTGACTGCCGCCCTGGCTCGACGGTGTCCTCACGTCCGCCCGGCAATTCTCGCGTCACTGCTCGCCTCGCAAGAGCGAGCGAACCAGAGGCGCAGATTGCTGACGCAGCGGCGAACGTGGCCGGGATCACCACCAATTCAGCCAATCCAAGCGAGGCGCCTCTTACGAAGAGGGCGGAGAGGAGGAGACCACCCACGGCGCCCCACGCAGCAAACCGCGGAAGCGACATCTCATCAAATCTGCGACGCCCCTCAGTCAGCACGAGGATCCCGGAGAATGCGACGCCGGCGATGAAGCCAAGACCACCGAACAGGATTGGGTAAGGAAGGTCGCCGGAATTAATGCCTAACACCCAGCGTGGCACAAAGCCGATAACGAACAATGCTGCCGCCCAGGTCAATCCCATACCGATCGCACCGCGAATACGCCGCAGCAACTTCTGCATGATCGCCTCCGAACTTAACGAACGCCAAGTCCTTTGTGATGCAAAGTACGAGTGAAATATACGGGATTCAAGAGCGCACAGCATGCCGCAACCGCAAGAGCGACATGAGGACGAAACCGAGTGACGCCCCCAAAACGTTCAGGATGAGATCGTTGATGTCTGCGGTTCGATAGCTCCCGAAAGATCTGGAAAGGTACTGAAGGATCTCGATACTTAATGAAAGAGCAATCGCGATCAGTATCCCTCTCCACAATCGAACAGCTCTCCAGACCAGCGGGAGCAGGATACCGAACGGGAAAAGGAGCAGGAGATTGCCTCGCGCGTTTCGCATGCAGAACCCTCTTTCGGCCGAGCCTCCTGGCAGAATTGTGGGAGAACAGGTCAGTGCTCCAAGATTCGGCCGCAGCTGAATTCCGGCCGACGTATCTGCAACCCTTTGCGACGGGTGACTTGGAACGAGCGTGACAGCGGCGAGGCCGGAGAGATACAGCACAAAGATCAGCAGGAGGATTTCGCGGGAGGCTGACCACGGTCGCCTGGACGTCCTGATGCGGTAAACGCGAAAGACCAACCAGCATGGAAAGACGATCAAGCTCAGGACAAGGATCGGAAAGGCAAGACTGCGGTACGGAAGAAACGGATAGAGCAAGTGGCGGAGCATATCGACCGATGGCTTGTTGTGTTTAGATACACGCGCGAAGCTATGAATCACTAACGAAGCTTGCCCTGCTCTCGATTCATTTTCTTCGCAGCACTGAATGTTTGCGATATAGAGGGTGCGGAGCTTGCTGTATCCAGGGAAAACCTTAAACAACGTGGATAGAGGCAATTGAAGAATGAGCAATCCAGCAAAGAACACTATCTGCCTGTGGTATGATCGCGATGCAGAAGAGGCAGCGCGGTTTTACGCGAAGACGTTTCCAGATTCGACTGTGGGAGCAGTGCACCGTGCACCCGGAGATTTTCCGTCAGGAAAAAAAGGAGATGTGCTGACCGTCGAGTTTACCGTGATTGGGATTCCGTGCATCGGTCTCAATGGCGGACCTGCGTTCAAGCACAACGAAGCATTCTCTTTTCAAATCGCCACTAAAGATCAGGAAGAAACCGATCGTTACTGGAACGCAATCGTCGGGAATGGCGGTGAGGAGAGTATGTGTGGATGGTGCAGGGACAAGTGGGGATTGTCCTGGCAGATTACTCCGATTGCGCTGACAAAAGCGATAAGCGACCCCGACCCTGCTGCAGC
>JBKPNY010000129.1:0-3084 GCA_046732835.1 Gemmatimonadota bacterium
GATCTCACGATGAGAGCAGCGAGCCGCGGCTGAGGCTCGATCGCAATGACCGTCCCGCCAATATCCACCAGCCGCGACGCAAGCAGTGAGAATGTCCCGAAATTCGCGCCGACATCGACGAAGGTATCGCCGGGTGAGAGCAGGGCAGACATCACTCGATACTCAGGATTCTCACCGCGAATCTCGTGAATCACATCGAGTATTCGCTCATCGTTGAAGTCCGCGAATACCTGAAGTCCATCCATTCCCGAGATCGGCGCAACAGATCCAAGTCCGGTACCGCGCGAAACCCAGCGCAGGAACTTTAGAAGAAACGTTCCGCCTCTCACCCTTCGACCACTCGAGGATCCAGCGATTCGCGAATACATCGCATAAGCGCGATATCGCATCGGCAAACGGCGGACAAGATCCTTGTCCTTATACCAGCTCAGGGTTTTTTCCTCACCACAAACGAGCCAAGTACCAGCATGTCCAGGTCGATCGACTTGAATGTCCGAATCGCATCGCGCGGAGTGCAAACAATTGGCTCGCCGGCCTGGTTGAATGACGTATTTAATAGTATGGGAATCGTGGTTAACCGCTCGAACTCCGCAATAAGATCGTAGTACCGCGCATTCAGCTCGCGCGTTACCGGCTGCGGTCGCGCACTGCCGTCTACATGCACGATTGCAGGCGCCTTATCTCGAGTCACAGGCAAAGACTGTATCGCAAAGAGCATGAACGCGTTAGGTGGTGTCACCTCGAACCAATCTGAGGTCCGCTCTGCAAGAATCGAAGGTGCCAGAGGACGCCACATCTCACGACCTTTTATGCGATTCACTTTGTCTCGCATCGCAATAGTTCTGGGGTCAGCAAGAATGCTTCGATTGCCCAGCGCGCGCGGCCCAATCTCCATTCTTCCCTGAAACCATCCCACCACCTGCCCATTCGCAATTGCCACCGCAACTTCATGCGACAGGTCACTCGGCCTCGAGAACGAGAGCCCTGATTCTTCGAGAAGAACCTTCCCGCATTCTTCATCATCGAATGACGGACCCCAGTACGGTGATTCCACTCGAGAAGCAACGGACTCACCGAGATCACGAGCAGCGAGAAGCGCAGCTCCAACACTGAGCCCCGCATCACCCGACGCGGGGAAAAGCCACACACTCTCGGCGACGCCACTGCTCAGGAACCGTCCATTCGCTGAGCAGTTCATCGCTACCCCTCCGCCGAGGCAGAGGTTGTTTGAATGGGCTCCGCCCTTTGCCGATCTTACGGCACGCTCATACCCGCGCTCGAGTGCATGCTGAGCCGCCGCCGCAAAATGCGGCCATTGCTGTTCCAGCACTTCCTCCGAATCCCGTCTCTCGAACGACAACGATTGCGGCGATGGTTCATCACGGTAGTCGAACCACCTCGCTTCGACGGTATCGATCAACCGATTCATGCGGCCAATTTCCGCCGAGGCATCTCCGTAAGGCGCGAGACCCATGAGCTTTCCTTCACCGAAGTCTCCGAGTCCCGCGTATCGCGTGCAGTCGCGATAGAACCAGCCAAGAGAATTTGTGTACGGCTCCTCCTCGAGCTTCTCGATCTTCGACTTTCTTCCTCTCCACGTTGCGCCTGACAACGGTCCGCCTCGCCCGTCGAGCGTAACTATCGCCGCGTCATCGAACCCCGACGTCAGATAAGCCGCTGCAGCATGCGCGAGATGATGCCCGTAATAGCGAACCGGCGGGAGCTGTCCGTATTTCTCCCCGAGAATGGCAAACGCTTTTGCCACTTCCGGATTCATTCCGAAGTTCGGGGCAATGCCGATCTTCAAAGCAGAATCGAGCGCGCGCTTGTGCAGCATCGACCTTTTTCTCGCCTTGCCCGTCGATACAATCTTCCCGAGCGTTTCCGCCTCGAGCTCGGCAATCTGCGAGTCGCGGCCCGTTCGGTAAGGCATGTCGGGGAATGCGATCACATCGACGTCGCGCATCGAGATGCCCGCTTCTCTCAGGCAATAATCGATTGCGTTAAGAGGCACGCTTCCATCGTGCTTCTGTCGCGTGAATCTCTCTTCTTCCGCGGCGGCGACGAGTCTGCCGCCCTGAACTATCGCCGCGGATGAATCGTGACTTTTACTCCAGTAAGTGAGGCCTAAGACGATCAAGCGAGAAGGCTCTCATATGCCGACTGTATCTCGAATGATTCACGCTCGGCGGAGAATTGACCCAGTGCGCGTGCACGGCCGCGGTCACCCATGCGCGTGCGCAGCTCGGGAGCTCTCGCAAGACGCTCGATTCTTTCCGCAAGCGCGGCGGGCTGAGCAGGGGGAACGAGAAATCCGGTTTCTCCCTCGAGAACAATCTCCGGCAGCCCGCCGACAGAAGTCGCTACCACGGGAAGTCCTGCGGCCATTGCCTCGAGAACAGACAGACCGAACCCTTCTGCCCGCGACGGCTGCGCATAGATATCCCAGTGACACATCGACTCCTGCACATCGTCGATCCACCCGAGAAAATGAATGCGCTCACTCACATCGTGACTCGCGGATGCTGCGAGAAGGTCATTCTCTTCGGGCCCTGTGCCCGCGATGTCGAGCTGTGCATCGAGGCCGTTCTTCGCGAGCAGCGCAATTGCGGCAATCAGGTCGACGATTCCCTTGATCGAGACAAGGCGCGACGCTACTCCAATGTTGACCGCGCTCCGCCCGTTGTTGTCGTGCCGGCAGTTTCGCCGTGAAGGAATTCCCGGATGAATCACTACAACGCCTTTGTCACGGATCGTACGCGCAGTTGCGGTCGAATTTGCAACGAGCAGATCCGCAAAGCTGCCGCTCCGTTGCTTAGGCTTCCTGACGCCGCTCTCTTCTGCGAGCGAATGATAGTGCGCGACAACGCGCGCCCGGCTGACGGATTTCGAGAGAAGCCGCGGACCAATTCCGCCCGCGTGAAAATGAATTATCTGGTATCTGCCCGTAGCGACGTTCCACATGAATCGGGCAGCACCTGACACATCACTCAGACTGCCGTTCCAGCGTGAGACGTCGCACGCGATTCCTTGGCTCGCAAGCGTATCTGCTACCTCGCCGCCATTCCGAAGGAACAGAACGGA
>JBKPNY010000130.1:0-21515 GCA_046732835.1 Gemmatimonadota bacterium
AGAAGAACGTCTTTCTCGCGAGCATTCTGAGTAAGAGATGCTGCGCGCTCGAATTCTTCCCGCGCCTCATCCTTTCTGCCGAGCCGTGCAAGAAGATCCCCGCGAACAGACGGCAGCAAATGGTAATCCTGAAGTGATTGCTCGTTGTTCAATGCATCGACAATCGCGAGACCCTCAGCCGGTCCATATGCCAGGGCAACTGCTACTGCGCGATTCAATTCCACAACTGGCGAAGGAGAAACGCGAGCGAGCATACCATATAGTTGTGCGATGCGCGGCCAGTCCGTCTCCTCAGCCGTGCGCGCCCGAGCATGACACGCGGCAATAGCAGCCTGAAGAGAATACGGTCCATTCTCTCCGCCAAGAAACACAGCGCGATCCAGTGCAGCGAGCCCTCGTCGAATGAGAACCTGGTCCCACCTCGATCGATCCTGATCGAGAAGCAGAATTGCCTCGCCAGAAGGACCAACTCGCGCACGCGCTCTCGACGCCTGAATCTCCATGAGTGCGACAAGTCCGTGCACTTCAGGCTCATCAGGCGCAAGGCCGGCGACAACGCGACCGAGTCGCAAAGCCTCCTCGCACAATGCAGGTCTCATCCAGTCGTCACCCGCAGTTGCGGAATAGCCTTCATTGAAAATCAGATAGATGACTTCAAGAACCGAAGCGAGACGCTCGTTCCTGTCCTCTCCGCGCGGTACTTCGAATGGAACAGCAGCGCTCGTGAGACTTTTCTTTGCTCGAACAATCCGCTGAGCAATCGTCGGCTCGGAAGTGAGGAAGGCGCGGGCAATCTCCGTTGTTGTAAGTCCGCCGAGCAGGCGTAAAGTCAGCGCGACACGCGATTCAGTGGACAGAATTGGATGACACGTCATGAAGACAAGCCGCAGCAGATCGTCACCGATGTCGTCGTCAATGGATTCGTGGATATCGTCGACTGACCTGTCCTGCTGACGCTCGATCTCGGGGACCATCTCCGCGTGCTTGCGGTCGAGCATCTTGTCGCGCCGAAGCGCATCGAGCGCACGATGCTTTGCCGTCGCCATGAGCCATGCGCCGGGATTGTCCGGGACGCCCGAGTCAGGCCACTTCTCCAGCGCAACTACGAGCGCATCCATCGCCAGGTCTTCGGCGAGTCCAACGTCGTGAACCATGCGCGTAAGACCCGCTATGAGCTTCGGCGATTCAATCCGCCAGACTGTTTCTATGGCTTTGTGGGTATCCGATTGGAGCACAGTAGAAACGTATTCAGTTTCAACCCTAGCGCCGGTGGAACATTTCTGGCACCATCCACCCCGGATGACCAGACACAGCCGGCAGCGACTACTGCTACTTGCCGTTGGACTCCTATGCCTGGGTTCGGGCCGGGCTGGTGCTCAGTCCACCGAAACGATCGTCGCGGGGCCCGATTACGACGCAGGTCCATTCGCCCGAAAGCTCCTCGGCAACGGATGGCGATCGATCTGGCTCACGCCGGTGCGGGTGCCGATGTTCAACATCAGCACTTATGCGGGCGGATTGACCGTCTCGAAGAAGGGCGGCGGCAATCAGACGCGTACGCTTCGATTCGCAACGAGCGACGGCCGCGAGATCATGTTCCGCTCCGTCGACAAGTATCCAGTCGGACAGGCGATGCCCGCTCCCATTCGGAACAGCACGCTTGGCGACATTGTCCAGGACCAGGTGAGCACACTGTTTCCGGCGGGCGCACTGATGGTTCCTGCGTTTCTCGATGCAATCGGAGCGCTCCACGTAGTCCCGAAACTTTATGTAATGCCCGATGACCCGCGCCTTGGCGAATACCGAAAGGAGTTTGCGGGAATGCTCGGCACAGTAGAGCTGAGTCCGCAGGAAGATGAGAACGACGAACCGGGTTTTGCAGGATCACGCAAGATCAAGAGCGCGGACAAGTTCCTGAAGGACATCGAGGAAAGCCGAATTCATCATCTCGATGAGCGTGAGCTGTTCGCTGTGCGCCTTGTCGATTTCCTCGTGAACGATAATGACCGCACAACAGACAACATGCGGTTTGCACGCTATGGCGACAGCACGAATTACACATGGAGACCGCTTCCCCGCGATCGCGATCGGGCGTTCTCGAATGCCGACGGATGGCTGTTCAGATTCCTGGTTCATCCGTTCTATCCGAAGCTGATTCAGTTCAAGGGCAAGTACGATATGGAGGGTCTGGTCTGGGAGAGTTACAACATCGACAGACGCCTCCTTCAGCGACTTACGCGATCAGACGCCGAGCAGATTGGACTCAAGGTAAGAAGCTCGATCGACAATTCAGTTATCGAGAAAGCGATTGCAGCTCTGCCAGCTGAATGGCGCGCTCGCACAAGTGATGTTTCAAAGCTTCGCTCGAGACTGCGCGCTCGCCGCGATCTCATTCCGAAAACCGCCGCCGATTTTTACGACTGGCTTGCGACTGAAGTCGATCTCCACGGCACTGATGAAGCTGAGCGCGCGACAATCGAGCGGCTGAGCGATGGCCGGGTGACTGTCATACTCCACGGCAAAAAAGACTCTCCTCGTGATACGCCATTTTTCATTCGAACATTTCTTCCAGGCGAAACCCGGGACATTCGAATTTTCCTCCACGGAGGGAATGACGTCGCGGTTGTACGTGGGGCTGCGGTCAGCGACATAGCTGTACGCGTGATCGGCGGCGGTGATGACGACTTTCTCGCTGATTCAGCCGGCGGTGGTGGAACGCACTTCTACGACGAAAAAGGAAAGAACGAATACGTAAGAAAAAACGGCACGACCGTCAGTGAAAAAGAATGGAAGGTTCCGCGACAGGGCGGCGGTGTTCGCTTCGATGCGCCGTGGCGTCCCGACTGGGGAAGAAGCATCAGCTGGGGACCGACCTTCGACTTTGTCGAGGGCGGTGGCCTCGTTGTCGGTGCCGGCCCGCGTTATCGCGTATCTGGTTTCCGTCATCTCCCGCACAAGCTCGAAGCCGGCGCGAACGTAATGCTGGGTACGGGAAACGGATTGCCGGGTGTTGATGCATACGCCGATTACCGATTCGAGAATTCTCCGGATATCCTTACGCTCGAAGCGAGAGGTACTCGGTTCGAGGCGTTCAGATTTTTTGGCTACGGAAACAATTCCCCGAAGCTTTCTCGCGCACAGTCACTGGTTGATCAGGACCTCATTGCAGTAGAGCCAATGTTCGCGCGGCAGATTGGCTGGCGCTCGCGTGAGGATCTCGACACTGGGTTTGGAAAAAGCGGAAATGACAGCGCGGCAAGGAAAAAGTCGTCGAGGCTGCGCCCTCTCGTCGGGAGAATTGCAGCGGGACCTGTCTTCAGATGGAACAGAGCACACCTCCCATCGGGATCTCTTCCAGGATTGTTCGACGAAGAGGTTGCCCGTGCTGGCGGAGTTGTGGCACTGGATCTGGACAAGACAACAGCGACTGCGCCGAGTGACTATGGGTTCAGAATTACTGCGACGGCTGCGGGGTATCCGGCGTTTTTCGATATCGACGAAATCGCGTCAGTTGCGCGAGCTTCTGCGGCCGCATACGTACCGATTGGGTCCAGTGGCCTGAGTGCTGCATTCAGAGTCGGCGGCGCCACTGCATCGGGGGACATTCCGGTTCAGGAAGCGCCGTTCATTGGTGGAAGATCTACTGTTCGCGGCTACTCATCGCGCCGGTTCATTGGCGACGCTGCAGGATTCGGATCTGCAGAGATCCGTGTTCCGTTTGGAACCGTACCTCTTCTGATCAACTGGAATTCCGGGTTATTCGGACTTGTCGATGCCGGACGTGTCTGGCTCGACGGCGATAGCCCCGGAAAGTGGCATGCGGGATATGGTGCAGGTGTCTGGATCTCTGCTCTAGGGCAGACGTTCAGCGTTTCATTTGCGCACGGCGACTCGAACAGATTCTATCTGCAGAAAGGAATGTCATTCTGATGCGACTCAGCTTCTACCGGTTGTTCCTGTGCGCGACTGCATTGAGCAGTCTGTCTGCATGCGCTCATCGCATTCATGTAAAGGACATCGAGCCGCAGGAAATCGAGACGACTCTTTTCCTGATTGGCGATGCAGGCGAGCCCGATCCCCGCATTTATCCGAGATCTCTCGATTCACTGAGGCGACAGGCAGCGGAAGCACCAGGACGGACGATCATCGTTTTCATGGGTGACAACGTTTATCCAAACGGTGTGCCTCTCGACAGCACGCTTACATGGCCTGACGCCCGCCGTCGTCTTCAGGATCAGATCAATGCTGTTCCTCCCGGTGCGCGCGCGATTTTCCTTCCGGGAAATCACGACTGGAATCAGGGTGGACCATACGGACTGTATGCGGTGAGACTCGAGGAGCGCATGATCGCGTCGCTTGCAGGCGGTCGCGACATTCGAATGCTTCCGGGCAACGGATGTCCCGGTCCTGTTGCATTTGAAGTTGGACGTCTTCGACTGATCGGGCTCGACACGCAATGGTGGCTGCACGAATTCATCGTTCGCGATGAGAAGTCGACATGCAACACTGATGTTGGCGTCGTGACTCAGACATTGAGAGACCTGGTCAAATCAATTCAACCCGGACGCGTTGTGATTGCCGCAGGCCATCATCCATTGATGACTGGCGGCGAGCACGGCGGATATTGCGGAGTTACTGGTCCGTTCCGGCGACTCGGCGGCAATGCTCAGGATATCCTGTCGGGACTGAATCGTACGATGCGTGATTCACTCGAGTCAGCGTTCAAGGTGAAGCCTCCCCTGCTCTACGCGGCGGGACATGATCACAATCTCCAGGTAATGAAGGGCGCGCCGAACGTGCAGTATCTCGCTGTAAGTGGAGCAGGATCGGAAGACAAGGCGGCGTGCGCAGTGTATCTGCGTGAGAGTTATTACGTGAGCCAGCATCGAAGCGGCTTCATGCGTGTCGACATTCTCAAGGATAAAGGTGTTCTTCTCAGTGTATTCGACTTCTCCAGCCGCGGTGCTCCGGGCGCTCCCTTCTCGCGATGGCTGGAGGTGAGATGATCCCGCGCGCTATTGTTGTTTCTGCTGCGGCAATCACGATGATTGTCCCCTCCCTTGTCAAAGCCCAGACGTCAGACGGAGATCTGGCAACTCTCCGGCTACTCGGCGTTCCCGTTTCTGCGCTTCCTCCTATTTCGCTGCCGATGCCGGCAAGCAGAAATCACAACTATTTCATTGGAAAAGTTCAGGCGGGATATCGCAAAGGCCCAAGTGGTGATGCGATGCCTGCATTCGCTGCAGGTCTCGACTTCCAGTATCGCGGTGGATCGACAATCGGTGTGACGGCAGGTTACCAGCGGCGTGACTGTGGAACTGTAGGTGCAGGCTGCGGAGGTCACGCATTGATCGGCGTAAGGTCGCAGATCAATCTCATGACCGGCGGATCGATCTTCGCGGGTCTCCTCAAGGACAATACGGCGACGAGCACGGTTGGAACTGAGATTGGAATCGGCTACGCCCCCAAGGTTGCCGGAGATCTCAATGCATGTGCGATCGATGTTGGAATTCCGCTTTCCATCGCGAAGCGGCGTCAGCGGCCGCGTCTTGTCGCGTATGTCAGTCCCGGGGTTGTGTGGGATTTCAATTGCGGGTCGAGCGGTCCGCCTGCCCGGAACACCTGGAAAACTGATTTCGGTGTTGCACTGCAGCAGGTTGGGAACCGCTCGCTCGACATTTACTTCGGAATGCAGAAACTCTTCAGGGCAAAGACCGGCTTCCAGACTGGGGTCAGCTTCTCGTATGTGAGATTGCCTTGAGCAGGCGCGCTATCGTTTAGCGTTCGCTTTCGCGATTTCGCCGATCTTCTGCTCCTGCTCGCGCAGCTCGGGAGTGAAGTTCTCACCGAAATCTTCTGCTTCGAACACCTGACGAATCTCGACTTCGTCACCCTCGAATGGCGCTCTCTTCAGCCATTCAACGGCTTCGTCCATCGAGCGAACCTGCCACAGCCAGAAGCCTGCAATCAGCTCTTTCGTCTCGGCAAACGGTCCGTCGATCACCGTTCGCTTCTTCCCGTCGAATCGCACCCGCTTTCCCTTGGAGCTGTCGTGAAGTCCCTCACCCGCCAGCATGATTCCCGCTTTTGCCAGCTCCTCGTTGTACTTTCCCATCGCCGCGAGCAGATCAGTGCTGGGCAGGATGCCAGCCTCTGATTCCTTGCTCGCCTTTACGATCACCATTACACGCATTTGAGTATCTCCTGTTCGTCGATTTCGAGTTAGTGCCCGCTGGAGGGCTTCTACAAATACGTCGAACGGGCGCGACGAAAATCGACAAACCGTTGCAACGTTTCTCCTGGCTTGGCTATCCGCGCAAACGCGCCGTCGCCGGAGGATGCTCGCTTCGCCTCTTGAGGCCCGCGGCTTCATACGCGATGTAGCGCTCGTTAAGCCTTCGAGTCGCTCGCGCAATTATTCCGCCAACCAGTCCATCGAAGAAAAGTGAAAGGACTACACGCGATCCTTTTCCTTCACGCATGATTGTATGCGTCGCCGTCACTTCCACTCCGGGCGCGCTTGTTCTCCACGTGAAACACTTGTCCGGCTCGATGTGAGTCACCGTCATTGTTGCCGGTGCAAGCTTCGGCTGCTTGATGCGTACGCGGCTTCCTTCGCGCAGCTCTCCCGAGTCCAGCCGTTTGACGCTCGACATGGACTCCGTCCACTCCGGCCATTTCTCGACGTCGACCATGACGTCCCACACTCGCTCGGGCGAAGCGTCGATGTCGACGGTGATCTCATAGTTCCTCACGCGTGCAATACTGCGCGCACTTGCGAACTGAGGCAACCGCCTGCAATCTCCCGCGCATAATGCGCGTTGCGATTGTTGGCGGACCAGGAGTTGGAAAGAGCACACTCGTTCGCCAGCTTGGCGACCTCTATCACCACGGGTCGTACGGAGAAGGCGAGAAAGGCGTATGGGATCCGCGCGTGCTCATGGACATCGAAGCAGGTGTCAATGCCGTGGGCGTCACCGCGTATTTCGGCGAGCTGTATGAGGCGAACTACAGAGATGCCGCCGAGCACGATAGTGCCAATCGTGTGATTTTCATCGAGGGTGCGAGGATCACTCTCGAAGCGCACATCGTCGAGTACCCGCCTGAGACTCACAAAGCTCTGCATCGCACGATCAACATCGGCGATCGCTGGAAGCCTGACTGCACGATTGTTCTTACATCGAGCACCGATACTATAGAAAAGCACATTAGAATGCGCCGGCGCTCGTATGAGCAGGTCGAGAACATGGTGCGGCGCTTTCGGCTGATCGACGCTGAGTTCCGCCGGCTGGCGAAAACGGAACCCAATACCGTTCTGCTCGATCGTGACGGAATTGAATTTCACGAGCGTGATGGACTTCTTCGCGTCATCGACGCCGCTGGTCTGCCAATGTTCACCGAAATCCCCTACGAGCAGATTGCACCATGAATGAAAAGGCGGGACAGCGAGAGTGGATCGGTCTCGCCGTCCTCGCTTTTCCATGTTTTCTCCTCTCGATGGACTTCACAGTCCTTCACCTAGCGGTTCCGAAGCTCACCGTAGATCTGCAGCCAAGCAGCACGCAGCTGTTATGGATTGTGGACATCTATGGATTCTTCATCGCCAGCTCGCTCATAACGATGGGAACGCTTGGCGATCGAATCGGTCGACGAAAACTTCTATTGTTTGGAGCGGCTGCGTTCGGAGCAGCGTCGACGATCGCTGCATTTGCCGGCAGTGCATCGACATTGATCGCGACACGCGCGCTGCTCGGCGTGTCCGGCGCAACGTTGATGCCTTCAACGATGGCGCTCATTCGCAACATGTTCCACGATGAGCATCAGCGCAGGTTCGCGATAGCAATGTGGATCAATGCGTTCGTAGTGGGCGGAGCAGTCGGTCCAATACTCGGCGGAATAATGCTCGAGCATTTCTGGTGGGGCTCGGTATTCCTGCTGAACGTTCCCGTCATGGTCACATTGCTGATTGTTGGACCAATTCTTCTTCCGGAATTCCGCGATCCTGATCCTGGCAAGCTCGACGTTGCCAGTGCTGCACTTTCACTGTTTGCCATTCTGTCGATTATCTATGGCATCAAGCGAATCGCCACCGATGGCGCGGGCACGATCACGATCGGTGCCATCGCATTCGGTGCGTTACTCGGTGCGGTATTCGTCGCACGTCAGCGGAAGCTCGAGCATCCGCTCATCGATCTCGAGCTCTTCGGAAAGCCGGAGTTCAGTGCGTCCGTAGCGACTCAGCTGATCGCGACAATTACTTTCGGCGGATTGTATTTGATTGTATCGCAATATTTTCAGCTTGTGCTTGGACTCTCCCCGCTGCGCGCAGGAATGGCGCTGCTTCCTGCAACAGTGGCCGGCATCTTTGGGACATTCGCAGCGCCTGCAATTGTGAAAAGAGTGAGCGCTCGTACGATCATGCCCGCCGGAATGCTCTTCACAACGATTGGCATGATCGCCATAGCGTTGATCAAGCCTACGTCGAATCTTGCGCTGGTGGTTGGCGCTTACATGGTGATGAGCTTCGGCATCAACATCGCCATCACGCTTACTACCGATATGATCATGACGGCTGCTCCGCCTGAGCGTGCAGGTGCTGCATCAGGAATTTCCGAGACGAGCGCCGAGCTGGGCGCTGCGCTCGGTGTCGCGATTATGGGAAGTATCTCGACCGCGTACTACCGATCATCGCTGCGGGACAACATTCCGGCGGGAGTACCGGCCGAAATCGCCCGCAAAGCGATGGCGACAATCGGTGGCGCAATTTCATCCGCTGCAAATGTCAATCAACCACTGCGGACAGATCTCATTGCGACTGCCCGCGACGCGTTCACCGGATCTCTCGCACTCGTTGCGATGGTCTCGACCGTATTAGTTCTTGCAACAGGCACGATTGTTCTGGTCGTATTGAAGCGGTCGCCAATGACCGGCGTACGACGACCGGCGTCCACCTCTACGGATTGAGCCAGTAGCTGATCTTCACCAGGAAAATGTTATCGGGTCTGGCACCGAACAGATTGTCGAAATCGTTGCCCAGCGCGAAGCTGCCGACTGGACTGAAGCTGTCACGAGTCTGCTGCCACGCGAGATACATCGTCGAGCCTGGCCGCCAATCCCACTTCACAACCGCGTTGCCGCGCAGCGAGCCGATGTTGAAATCAGGGTGCGGAACGGCGAACGATACAGTGCCAGCGCTGGTTCCATTCGGATAGATCCGCCCATCCTGAACCACGCCGATGTCGCGGCCATATGTGAGAAAATCGAATGTGCCGGGGTTTGCCAGCTCCTTCACGGCGCCGAATTCCCCGCTTGCGATGAATGGCTGCGCAAATACCTGCAGCGACAAAGTTGGACTGAACGTGTAGTTGATTCTTGTGTCGAGCGACAGCGTTGTCTGGTCGACACTCGCAAAGACATAACGCGCGCCGTACATGTTCGTCGCAGCCGGATCAGTAATACGTCCGAGGAATTGCGCTTCGGACTTATCAAAGCTCAGCGACGGACCCACTGAGAGCTCGAGGCTTGGTCGCGGCTTGAATTGAACTTCTGCGAACCAGTCGAAGTTTCTTCCCTCTCCCGGACCCCATTGTGTGAAGTTCGCGAAATTGAAGACAATCGGCTTTCGCGGATCGGTTGAAAGTCCGGGGTTGATCGAGAAATACGGTGGACGCTCAGCCTGCGGACCGCCGCGAGTGAGTCGATCGTCAATCGTTCCCGGCAAGCCGCTGCTGAGATTGAGACTTGTCGTCCAGTAATTGAGGAGCTGAAGATTTCCGTTGAGGAACAGTCTGCTCGAAATAGGATCCCACGCGTAGTTGTGCTCGAACAATGCGGTTCCTGAAATGTTGTAGCGGCGGAATCTTCCCGGACGTGTTTCTGCATAACTCGCCTGAGCCTGAAGATCGAGTCTGTCCGCGCGACGTTGAAATCCAAGATCGCTGATCTCGTAATCCGGGCTGATCGTGTTGAAGCTGCCGCTCATGTTCCAGTGGCGGCCAATTCGGTGCGAAAGAATTGCAGATCCCGCAAAACCAGTGAGCGATGTGGCTGAGCTGTCGAGATCGAGATGCGTTGCATCCGGGCGCTGAAAGTAGTGATACGGAAGTCGCTGGGTTGCAATGATCGCAGCCTGATCGCCCGTCACATGACTCGACGCGATGAAGCCGCGCAGAGTCCAGTTTCGCTGTGACCATTGATGTGAGAAATCCGCACCGCCGGTGTACGCTGATTTCCGCAGCACAGAGCTCAAGGCACCTTCGAGCTCACCGCGATTTACTGCGCCAACGAAAGTTCCGACCGAAGTCAATCCACCTCGAACTTCGCGACGCAGTCTCCCAGCGAAATAATTCGTAAGCGGCTCGGCCACCAGCGAGCCGTCGGTCCCGTCAGGCGCTCGGAATCTTGCGCGCTCTCGCTGCGTAACCGCATCGAGCACACCCATCGCCCATCCGCCTGCTGTTCTGCCTGTCAGCTTCGTTGCCCCAAGGATTCGCGTTGCATCGGGAACATCGCTTTCCGCATACGGCGGAGCGAGTGAGGGCGGGCGACCAATTCGTCGCGAATAGAAAACACTGTTAGTCCCGTCTGTTCCAAAGTTGAAAAGCTCGGAGCCTTCGACAAAAAACGGTCGCTTCTCCGGAAAGAATGTCTCGAATGCGGTGAGATTGATGACCGCGGGATCGACTTCGACTTGGCCGAAATCCGGATTCACCGTCGTGTTGAGAGTCATGTTGCTTGTGACTCGATACTTCAGGTCTACCCCGACATCTCCATCGAGCTCATGATCATCACGAAATGGATTTCCCGAGCTGTTGGTGTTCTCCGATCGCCCGACAACGTAGGGCATTACCTCGAGCTTCTTTCCTGCAGCGACGTCTGTGATTCCGACAAGGTGTCCGAATCTTGGAATTCCTCCCGCCTGTTCGCGCGGAGTGAACGCCCAGTTCGCGAATTCCTGATTGCGCGCGATTTGTCGCTCGACTTGAAGACCCCACACAAGATTCGATTTTCCGGAAAATCGAAGCTGGCTGAACGGAATCCGCATCTCCGCTACCCAGCCGGAATCGGTGACATTCGTTGCAACATCCCACACCGGCTCCCAGCCATCATCTTCATTAGTTGGTGATCGCGTTTGATCGCGCTTCACACCAAGAGGATTTACCTCGAAGCCGACTGCCGTGATGTGATCATGATTTGTGTCGATGATTACTGTCAGCCAGTCTGACGCGGTCATGTCCATGTCGCGACGCCCAAGTCTTCCGCGAGCTGCTTGTCGATCGTAGAGCATCGCGCCGACGTAAAGCGCATCGTCATCGTACATGAATCGAATGTCACTCCGCTCGCTCGATGGCTTCCCTTCCTGAGGATCGAGCTGCGTCAGCGCTCCGATCGGTTGTGCGGTCTGCCACTGAGCTTCGTTCAGAACGCCGTCTATGTGCAGCGTTCCATTCAGTCTCGTGGCGGTGGCGCGCGGGGCAGTCTGATCGTGATTGCCCGTTACGCGAGCTTGAGGTTGTTGCGCCCGAGCAGTGACTGCTGCGAAGGCGATGACAGCGGCAGGAATTCTCATCGCAAAATTCTAGCGCGAAATTACGTCAGTAGCGTGTAAGGACTTTGTATGGCGAAATCTCAGAAACTAAGAGCTCCGTCTACACCTCAATAGTTCGCCACTTACCCTGGCGGAAGCGCCACACGCTGAGTGCGCACCGTGTCATATGCCCCGCGAGAATTGCGAGCCAGATATCGAGCGGGTCAAGCGTGCTGACCCGCTTGATGATGAAGCACGCGCCAAGCGGAACGACAATCTGCGAGACGACAGAGATGTAGAAAGGACTTTTCGTATCGCCGGTACCCTGCAGTCCGCCGGTGTACGCAAGCGCGGTGGCAACGAAGAGTCCTGACAGACTGAGCACGTGCAGCAGCTGAACGCCAATGTGGAGAACGGTCGGATCGTCGATGCCGAAAATTCCCAGCAGCTGCCGCGGAATGAGAAGAAACAGGAGACCAATCGCCGCAGCGCCCGCAATTGCAATTCTCGCCGAGACATGCACGCCTTCATTTGCACGATCGGGATGTCCTGCGCCAAGGTTCTGGCCTGCAACGGCGCCCGCCGCGCCCATCAATCCCATCGACGTCCACGTTATGAATGCAAAAAGCTGAGAGTACGAGACTGCAAATGCTGCCTGCGATTCGGCGCTCTTTGCCAGAGATCCAATGAAGGAAAGCAAAAGAAGACCGCCGACATTCATCGCGATTCCCTGAAGTCCGGTCGGCAAGCCAAAGCGGAACAGCTGCTTGATGATTCCAAAATTCGGTGCGAATCCGTGTTTTCGCGGAAACGACACAACCCATCCGCCGCGCCACAATCGCCATAGCGAGTAAACGCCGAGAAGATTCGATGCGATCACGGTTCCAATTGCCGATCCGGCAGTTCCATATGAGGGGATGGGACCCAACCCGCGAATCAGCACGATGTTGAGCACGATGTTCAGGAGGGTCATGACAATGCCCATGATCATCGGAGTACGCGCATCACCAGCTGCGCGCAGCGCTCCGCTCAGCATGAAGAACATGAGCATTCCCGCTGAGAAAACGAACATGATCCTCATGAACGGAAGCGCCTGCGCCTGAACTTCGGGCGCTGCGTTCACCATCTTGAGCAGATAGGGAGCACCAAAGTATCCAATCGGAGCAAGCACCCCGAGCGATAGCGCAGCGGCCGTCAGGAATGCCTGATAGACTGTGCGATCCGCCATCTCTTCGTTTCCCGCTCCCACGTAACGTGAAACGAGAACGCTCATGCCGGTGAACACCGACATGACGAAAACGATTACGACAATCCAGATCTGGGTCGCGACCCCGATGCCTGCGTTTGCATCGAAGCCAACGAGCCGTCCGACCATGACGTGATCGACGAGTCCCTGCAGACCGCCGAAGATGTTCGTGAGCATTGTCGGCCAGGCCATCTTCCAGACAGCAGGCAGGAGAGGTCCATCAATGATCGAGCGATCGTACCGTGATTTTACCGGTGCGGGCGCTGCGGCAACTGCCGCAGTCAATTACGCCCCAGCCTTTCCGAATGTCTGAGCGATTCGCGCGTAGCGTGCATCAGCGCGAGCTCGGCCCTTCGCAGCTTCGACGTCACGATTCCGCGGAGATGCAGTCGTTACCAGTGATCCAAGCAGATGTTCGACTGAGTGTGTGATCTCATGAATCGCGTGCTCGAATGCTTCTTCATTCGCTTTCGACGGCTTGGTCATGCCGCTCACCTTGCGAACGAATTGCACGGCGGCGTTACGAATTTCGTCGTGCGTGGTTGCGGGCTCGAAGTTGTACAAAGGTCTGATGTTACGGCACATGAAACAAGGCTCCTATTGATTCGCTCTTTCTTCGAGGGCTGCCACGAGCTCGCGGCAGAAATCCGGAATGTCGGCGACGATTCGTCCCCAGACTTTGTTTTCGTCACGGAATGCGGACGCATCCACCCAATTCGCTCCGGCATTCACGAGATCATCCTTGATGCCGAGTGATCCTGTCGCCGATTTCCCTTTCACAATTCCCGCGGAGATCGCAACCAGTCCGCCGTGGCAGATGATGCCGATGATTTTTCCAGCGACGTTCATCTCTTTTACGAGCGTCGTCACTGCTGCGTGACGCCGCAGTTTGTCGGGCGCCCATCCACCCGGGATGATGAGTGAGAAGAGATCAGTGCCCTTGAGTGCGTCGATCTTTACCGTCGGGGTGATCTCGAGCCCGTTCTTTCCGCGGACGGTGCTGAGGTCGAGGCCGGCGCCGAACACATCCGCTCCGGCCTCCTTCAGCCTCATGAGCGGAACGTAGTACTCGAGATCTTCAACCCCTTCCGCGACGAGTATCGCGATACGTTTGCCAGTGAGTCTCATACCATAAAAGTATCACTCATGTCCGCTTGGCTGCTGAAAAGTCAGCATAACTGAAATTTTCTAACTCAAAACCAAACGTTTGACTCGCCGTAGTTGTCGAAGTGAAGCCCTTATTTCGCCTTCGAGCCTCAAAATTATGAAAACTGCCTTTGTCCTTCTCCTCGTCTCGGCGACAGCTCTCTCGGCCCAGACCCCCGCTCCCGCAGTAACTCCGCATGACCGCGCACCAACTGCGGTCGCTGCCCGAAAAAATGGATCCATATCGATCGACGGAAAAATGGATGAAGCGGCATGGCAGGCTGCCACTCCAGTCACGAACTTCACTCAATACGATCCGCACGAAGGACAGCCGGCTTCTGAAAAAACCGAAGCGCGAATTCTCGTCGATGACGATGCCGTCTACGTCGGCATGCGAATGTTCGACAGCCAGCCGAATCTGATTCAGTCGCAGCTCGCACGGCGGGACGAGTCGATCGAGGGCGATCTGGTCGAGCTCACTTTCGACAGCTATCACGATCACCTGAGCGCAGTTCTCTTCCGCCTTTCCGCGGGCGGTGCGCGACGCGACGCAACGATCAGCGCCAACGGAAACAGCGACAATTCATGGGACGCAGTCTGGGAGGGAAGCGCAAGCGTCGACGCACAGGGATGGACGGCCGAATTCCGCATTCCTCTTTCACAGCTTCGCTACGCGCGAAATGTTCCCGACCAGGTCTGGGGTCTTCAGCTCGCGAGAAAGATTGCGCGAAAAGCGGAGATAGACCAGTTCTCGTTTACACCGAAAGCTCAGTCGCAGGGAGTCAATCGCTACGGACACCTCACCGGGCTCGGCAGTCTTCGCTCCGTAAAGAAAATCGAGCTTGTTCCATACGTACTGGCAAAGACAACAAATCCCACAGTATCGAAGGACAATCCATTCGTCGACAGGAACGAGATAAAGCCGGGAGTGGGGCTCGATGCGAAGATTGGACTCACGTCAAATCTCACGCTCGACGCGACATTCAATCCCGACTTCGGCCAGGTTGAAGTTGATCCCGCAGTCGTAAATCTCTCCGCGTTCGAGACTTTCTTTCCTGAGCGCAGGCCATTCTTCATCGAAGGCAGAAGCATCTTCTCCTACGGTGATATTCGATCGCAGAACAATTCCAACGGTTACACGTTCTTTCACACGCGTCGCATCGGTCGTCAGCCGCAGCGATTCATCGGTGGTCCCGACATCACGTTCGTCGATGCACCGCTCGAGACAACCATCGCGGCTGCAGCGAAGCTCACTGGCCGCAGTCGCGGCGGCTGGTCGATGGGCGTGCTCGATGCCGTGACAATGAAGGAAGAAGCGCGCTATCGTGACTTGAGCGGCGATGATCACAAGGCGATTGTCGAGCCGCGCGCGAATTATTTCATCGGCCGTGTGAAGCGCGATCTCCGCAGTGGTGCTAGCACGGTCGGCGTTGGAGTCACCGCAGTCAATCGCGATTTGACCGAACCTGAGCTCGAGCCGTTGTTTAGACGCGCGGCGTACGCTGGTGGAGTCGACTGGCAGCACGCATGGGCAAATCGCACATGGTCACTCGATGGAGCGGTTACCTTCACACACAATATCGGAAGCGCCGAAGCCATCGATGCGCTCCAGACATCGCCTGCGAGATATCTGCAGCGGCCGGACAGAGAACATTTTCGTCGCGATCCAACAAAAACGTCGCTCACGGGATATGTCGCCGAGGCAGCACTGGCAAAACTTTCCGGTGAGCATTGGACGGGAACGCTTACGTATCAGGAATACAATCCGAATTTTGAGATCAACGAATCCGGTTTTCTTGGCTCGACCGACATGCGCAGCATCTCGCCAATCATTCTGTACAACGAGAACAAGCCGAGCAAGTACATTCGCAACTGGGGGAGTTTTCTCTTCTGGAATCCATCATGGGATTTCGATGGCAATCCGACGTATATGGGGGTTGGATCGATCACTGTCGCCGAGCTGCCTAACTTCTGGAACTACTTCGTACGTTTCGACTGGCGCCCAAAGGTTTATGACACTGGTTTGACGCGTGGCGGTCCGGTTGCACGGGCTGTCGAAGGTGGCGGTGCGCAGATCCAGATCGACACGGATCGGCGCAAGCGGTACACGGCAGGCGTCTTCGCGCGCTATTCGTACAACGTCGAAGGTGGTGTAGGGGTCAGCCTTCAACCTTACACGACACTTCGTCCAACAACAGCGCTGCGAATCACCTTCAACCCAACGTGGACTCGCACGCACGCGATGGGTCAGTTCGTCACTCGCGTAACTGATCCTCTTGCAACGGATACCTACGGGACGCGTTATGTGTTCGCAACGCTCAATCAGCGCGAGCTCGCGATGGTCACGCGCGTCGACTGGACATTCACTCCGACTCTTTCGCTGCAGCTCTTTGCTCAGCCGCTCATCTCATCGGGCGACTTCAGGGATTACAAGGAGTTCGCAAAGCCGCGCCGCTTCCTCTTCGATGTTTACGGCAAGGACAAGGGAACGATTTCACGCGACGACGCGACTGGCACATACACAGTCGATCCTGATGCAACCGGCCCTGCTCCGACGTTCGCGTTTGGTGATCGCGACTTCAACTTCCGGTCGCTGCGAGGAAATGCCGTTTTGAGATGGGAGTATCGTCCAGGCTCTGCCCTGTTCTTTGTCTGGCAGCAGAGTCGTGCCGGTTCAATTGGTCAGGGTAACTTCGAGCTCGGCCGGGACTTTGATGCCTTGTGGGATACCCAGCCTGAGAACGTCTTCGTAATTAAAGGTACCTGGTGGATTGGGAGGTAGGGTGACAATCGTGGTATCCACCGGGGAACGTGAGACTTGTAGACTCTGTACTCCTCCCCAAATCGAGATTCCAGATTGGGCTCCTCGAAAATCAGGAAATGGATCTGATTGAACACAAAAAAGGTCAGCATCCAGGCACCAAGTGACGCCGACCCGCGGAACAATGCCTCTCCCAAAAGGATCATCAGTACTCCGCTGATCATCGGATTCCGTACGTATCGGTAGGGACCGGTGACCACGAGATGCTTCGGCGGATCCCACGGAGCCAAAGTGCCTTTCCCTCGCATCGCGAACAGGTACAGACACCATAGAAAAAGGCCTAGCCCGATCAAAAAACAGATGCCACCCAGAATCTGACCAGTGAAAGCTGCAAATCCGGGCGGCCACGGCGTTACGAGACCGTAACCGCGAATTATCCAACGCGGGATTACAATCGTCATTACGAATGGCAGGACAAGAATCGCGAACAGGTGCCGCAGCAGCATCAGTACCGGTTTCATCGCCCTTGAAAAAACGAACCGTTATTAGTATCTGAACGCATGCAGGATCTCACAAGCGGCAATCTCAACCGGCATCTGTTGAAGACCGCGAGCTTCATGCTCGTGACGATGGTCTTCCAGACTCTCTACTTCCTCATCGACCTCTACTGGGTCGGAAGACTCGGCACAGATGCAGTCGCGGCAGTGGGAATCGCAGGCAACCTCACCTTCATCAACCTCGCGCTGACGCAGATGCTCGGCGTCGGTACGACGACTGTCGTTTCACATGCAGTCGGCCGAAAGAATCACGATGAAGCGTGTCTCCTGTTCAATCAGGCGCAGGTGCTGGCAGTTGTTGTCGGCCTGTTGTTCCTCATCGTCGGACTCGTCGTAAAGAACAGCTACGCAACGTCGATGAGCGCGGATGCAGAGACAGCAAAACTCGCAAAGCAGTATCTGCTGTGGTTCCTGCCATGTATGGCTTTGCAGTTCGCCATGGTTGCGATGGGTGCTGCTCTTCGCGCTGTCGGCAATTTCAAGCCGACCATGATCGTTGCATCAGCGACAACTATCCTCAACATGGTGCTGGCTCCAATCCTGATCTTCGGATGGATCACAGGACATGCATTCGGTGTTGCCGGTGCAGCGATTTCTTCACTTATCGCGGTGATAGTCGGCGTGATCTGGATGTCGACTTACTTCCTTCCGCGCGATTCGTATCTGCGGTTCATGACGGAAGACTGGAAGCCCAGGCTCGCAACGTGGAAGCGGATGCTCGCAATCGGACTTCCATCCGGATTCGAGTTTGGCTTGATGGCGGTGTACCTCGTAATCATCTATGCGATCTCGCGGCCTTTCGGTGCAGCTGCGCAGGCAGGGTTTGGAATCGGGGGCCGCATAGTGCAGGCTGGCTTCATGCCTGTCGTCGCGCTTGGATTCTCGGTAGCTCCGGTTGCCGGACAGAACTTCGGCGCCAGAAACGCGGAAAGGGTCAAGGAGACGTTCAGGCGTGCGGTGATCATGGCAACAGCTGTGATGCTGCTCTTTACTATAGTATGTCATATCGCCCCTGACGCACTCGTGCGGATTTTCTCAAAAGATCCCGCAGTGGTGGACATCGGCGAAGAATACCTGCGCATCATCTCGTACAACTACGTCGCGTCGGGGCTCGTATTCGTCAACGCGAGCATGTTCCAGGCAATGGGCAATACAATACCGTCGCTGATCACGTCGACGGCACGAATTCTCATCGTTGCGGTCCCTGCGATCATTCTGTCGCACATGCCGGGCTTCACGCTCACGTGGGTATGGTATCTCGCTGTGGTTTCAGTCGTCGTACAGCTGGCGCTGAGCATGCTTCTTCTGAAGCGCGAGTTCGGCCGCCGTCTCAACTTCGCTCCAGTCGCGGCTCCAATTCCGACAATCCCTGAACCTGCGGTACCGGCCTAATCAAGATACCGGAGTCACTGGCCGCATCATGCGCCGGAAACGCTGAACGAAAGGTCTGGCTCGACAGGCTTCCACTCTCGATCGCTGATCTTTCCGCAAAGTGGTCGATCGAGCTCGATGAGCCGTTCGAAGGTGAAGACGTGAGCTGCGCGTGGGTTTCGGTTGCCACACGCTCAGATGGAAGCACTGCCATCTTCAAGATGGGAATGCCACACATGGAAGGCGATCACGAGATAGCAGCACTTCGCTTTCTCGATGGTGACCCGACTGTTCGCATTCTCGAATGGGATGAATGGTCGAACGCTATGCTTCTCGAGCGCTGCACTCCCGGCACGAGCCTTCGTGAGATGTTCCAGCCGGATCAGGACGTCGTCATCGCCGGATTGCTGAAGAGATTCTGGAGAACGGTAGACGACCCGCATCGATTCAGGCCCTTGTCCGACATGACAACTCACTGGATCAAGGAATCGCTCAAGACAAAGTCGTTGTGGTATGACTCCGTTCTGGTGAATGAGGGTCTCTATCTTCTGGAGAATCTTTCCGCGAGCAATGTGTCCAACGTTCTTCTCGCGACTGATCTCCATGCGGGCAACGTGCTGCGCGCTGAGCGTGAGCCGTGGCTTGTGATCGACCCCAAGCCGTTCGTGGGCGATCGCGCATTCGATGCAACTCAACATCTGTTGAACTGCCGCAGCCGCCTCCGCCTCGAGCCGGATTCGACAATGCGTCGCATGGCCGACTTGTGCGAAGTCGATTACGATCGTCTGCGCCTGTGGACTTTCGCCCGCCTCGCCGCCGAGCCGCGGTCCAACTGGGACGACGACAGTACTTATCTGGCGAAGTTGATTAACAACTAAGGGACGCGGGTCACCAGTCGCCGGTCACCGGAGACCCGCGACTGGCGTCTGGCGTCCGTTTAGTCGTTGTAATCCCCGCACGCTACGATCGTCGCCATGTTCGTAGGACTCGCATGGATGTTGATTATGTAGTTGCGAGCCTCGTTCAGCTTTACTGCAATGTGGGCTGAGGCTGTTGCCGAACCATCGGCTCCTACGACGAGCGGCGGATATGCGCTCGCATCACCAACGACTGGGGCACCTGAGTCACTGCACTTTCCGTCGTGAATGTGCCACGGGTGAGTCGCGCCGGGAGTTGCTCCCCTGATTGTGACAGTGACGTTTGTCGAATCATGAGCTGTTGTTCCCGATGCGGTGCCGGTAACGGTTGATCCGCCAACCGAGCTTAGTGTTGCCTTCCAGGTTTCGGGTGCGCCCGGTGCCTGAATGTCTACATCCGTACGGCCTGTCTTCGGGTCGACTTCGACCTTCGGTGTGCGCGAGCAGGCCATTGCGCCGATAAAGGCGAGTGTGAGGGCGGCAAGTCGCATTTCTCCCTCCCTTTGAGAAATGGTTCGGCTGCTTCCCCTGCACATCGCGCACCCGTCGGGCCTTGAAAGCGTATGTTTGAGGCGACTTCATCATCACAAACCAGCAAGGAATCTTACGATGAAACTCCTCGTCATCAGACATGCAATCTCAATGGATCGCGACGAGTTTGCAGACACCGGCGAGCCCGATGATCGTCGTCCGCTCACCAACTATGGCGCGAAGAGAATGCGCAAAAACGCGAAAGGACTTCGCACTCTGGTCGACAGCATCGACAAATTCGGAACGAGCCCTCTCACACGCGCCATCGAGACTGCGGAGATAGTCTCAGAGGTTTTTTCAATCGATCAGGCCGAGCTTTGCGCTGCTCTGGTTCCAGGCATAGCACTCGAAGAGTTCGAGGAGTGGGCTCGTGACCGTGCCGATGTAGATGTTCTCGCAATCGTCGGCCACGAGCCGCACCTGAGCACTCTTGTCACATGGCTGATGACGGGAATGCAGGAATCGAGAATTCAGCTGAAGAAAGGCGGGGCGTGTCTTCTCGAGTTCGAATCTGCGCCCCGCCGCAATGCTGGCACTCTGCTCTGGTTACTTACGCCGAGGCAGCTCCGCGATCTTTCATGAACTTTCGGTTCAGGAGGATCATGGGAGTCACTACAAACAATGGGTGTCCGATGAACTGCACCCACCATTTGAGCGTCATCGTTGGCGGTCGGTGCACCAGCGTTGGAATGACGACTAGTGACATGACCAGCCAGATCATCATTCCATAGAGAAGCGCAACGAGAATCGCAGTCGGCGCCCTCTGAATCGCAGCGCGCAGCTTCTCCGAATTCTGGAGCGCAAGAATGAACAGGCCCGACCAGAACAATGCGACCGTCAGATGCATCAGCATGCCGACGAGCGCCCACGGTACTCCGCCCTCGAGCACCCCCCTCCCGAAGAGAACGCTGGCAACTCCCCGGAATACGCGAAACGGAGTTGCGTACGGCTTGATCCATATCCCTGTTGCTGATGCAAACAGACCATCGCTTACGGCTACTGCCACACCGGTCTTGATCCACTGACGAACAAGGGTCATTCAGCTCCTCCGGAAGTTGTAGGCGGACGTGAGTCAGCGAATGTGAAGCAGAACTATCGCTATGATCGCGGGCAGGGCCTGCACGTAAAGAATTTTCTTGTTCGCCGTTGCAGCGCCGTAGAATCCGGCAATTACGACCGCTGCAAGAAAAAAGATCATCACGTCGAAGTCACGTCTGATCAGCGAGCTCCATATAAGGCCCGCGCCAAGTATTCCGTTGTAGAGACCCTGATTCGCCGCGAGAACTTTCGACGCCTCCGCACGCTCAGGAGTCAATCCGAATGCTCGCAAGCCCGCGGGCCTGGTCCACAAAAACATTTCGAGCACCAGAAAGTAAAAGTGCAGCAGTCCGACAAATGCCACGGCGTAGTGCGCGAGTGTATGCATAATCAAACGAGGCTAGTGTGGCTTGAGGACAGT
>JBKPNY010000131.1:0-21694 GCA_046732835.1 Gemmatimonadota bacterium
TCCATCGCAGCCGCTACTGTACCGGAATACAGTACGTCCTCGCCCATGTTCTGCCCGTGATTGATTCCACTCAGCACGAAGTTTGGACGCTCGTCCATCAGAGCTTCGACAGCGAGCATCACACAATCCGTCGGTGTCCCGTCGAGCTGCCACCGGCGTTCTCCTCGGGCGATTGGCCGAACAGGATGATGCAGCGTGAGCGAGTGGCTCGTGGCACTCTGCTCTCGATCGGGAGCAACTACAGTCACTTCTCCGAGCGGCTCGACAGCCTGCACCAGACACTTCAATCCATGCGCAAGAATTCCATCATCGTTAGTGCAAAGCAGACGCATCAATTTTCTCCGGCCCCGACACTGCGGGGACTGTATTTCTTGAAAACCCCGGAGCGGTGCGCCCACAAGGTACCTATAACTCTCATTGCGTCGCGGAATTCACGGAAGTAACTCGGCGGCCCGTAGATAGTCGAAATCGGAACGTTCGTAATTGTGAATCCTGCGTGAGCAGCGCGAATGATGAAATCTGTTTCGTATTCGTAGCGATCACCCTGCGCTTTTACTTCCTCGAGAACTTCGCGCCTGATGCCGCGATAGCCCGACTGACTGTCGCGCACTGCACCGCCGGAGACCAGTCGAGTCGCCGCGCTGGAAAGAAAGTTTGCCATGCGCCTGTGTTTCGGCACGTGCTCGTTAGTCAGGTCGCGTGTTCCGATTGCAATGTGATAGTTGTCGAGCGCCTTCAGAATCGACGGACCAAACGCAGGATCGTGCTGACCGTCCGAATCGATCGTAAGAACTTTTTCGAAGTCTCTTTCGAGAGCTGCAGCGAACGCGGCTCTCAATGCCGCGCCCTTTCCGCGGTTGGCCGGAAATTCGATCGTTCGGTCGCAGACTGATCTGAGAAGCGCGCCAGTTCCGTCGCCGGAGCCATCGTTCACTCCGATGATAAATGCGCCAGGAAGAGACTGCCTCAATCCTTTTACAACGGGACTTAAGGTTTTCTCGGCGTTGTATGCCGGCAGCACGACAGCAACTGATTCATTCATTCTTCTTGTTCTGCTCCTTCGAGAATTGACGCAATAGACCGCAGGTCCGACTCGAGCGATTCGATTGTCTGCATGTCGAGCGCCGCGCGGGCGACTGACCTGAGCTCACCGTTTTTCTTGTATTCGTCGATTTTCTGTCGCGCGCCATCGATGGTGTACTTCTCGGTGTATAGAAGCTGCCTCACGAGCATTATGAGCTCGATCTCGCGACGCTGGTACACACGGTTTCCGGAGCGATTCTTTGCCGGATGCAGGAACCTGAACTGGCTTTCCCAGTATCGCAGAACGTGCGGCTTCAAATCTGTCAGTCCGCACACATCGCCCATCGAGAAAAATTCTTTCACCGGTTCGGCTGCCATCAGTCTGTCTCCGACCTGAGCTCGCGCGCCATCAGCTCCGCGATTGCATCGCGTGCCGACTGTCCCTCGAAAAGAACTCTCTGCACCGCATCGACTATCGGCATTTCCACACCCTCCCGCGCCGCAAGTGCGTGCGCGCTTCTGGTTGTGACTACTCCTTCAGCCACTGTTTCTTTTCCCGCAAGAACATTTTCGAGCGAAGCACCCTTCCCCACTTCCACACCAACTGCACGATTCCGGCTTAGCGATCCAGTGCATGTAAGAACCAGATCGCCCATGCCTGCGAGTCCGGAAAGCGTCGCGGGCTCAGCACCGAGCTTAAGACCCAGCCGCGTCATCTCGGCCAGACCGCGCGTGATCAATGCGGCGCGGGCATTGAATCCGAGACCGAGACCTTCCGCAATTCCGGTAGCAACAGCCATGACGTTCTTCAGCGCCCCTCCAATTTCGACTCCTGTCACGTCGCTGTGCGTGTAGCCGCGGAAGTGAATGGAGCTGAATGTCTGCTGCGCGAAAAGAGCTGCGTTTTCATCTTTGCTCGCAACGACCACCGCGGTGGGCTGCTGTGCAATCACTTCCGCGGCGAAGCTTGGGCCTGACAAAGCAACTACTGTTGAATGACTGATCTCCTCGCTCACGATGTCGGTCATCAGAGCGAGCGTATCACGCTCGATTCCTTTGGACGCGACGACAACGGGAACGCCGCTCGCGATTGACGAGCTCGCCGAGCGTGCAATCGATCGAAGAACGTGAGAAGGAGTCACGAGGGTGACGAGCTCAGCCCCATCCAGCGCCTCGTCGATTTCGTTGTACGCTTTGATCGTATCGTATATCGGACTGCCCGGGAGAAAGCGGCGATTGAGATGAGAGCGATTGATGCTCTCGACAACGTCCCATTCGTAGGCCCACATCCGGACGTCGTGTCCGTTTCGCGCGAGGAGATCAGCGAGTGCAGTTCCCCATGCTCCGGCGCCAATGACCGCGCACTTTGTCACGCTGCCATCTCCTTCTTGTCGCCGAACTTTGGCTCAGTGCCATCCATGATCCGGCGAATGTTGCCGCGATGCAGCCAGATGACCAGCAGAGCGATAATCACGCAGATGATCGAGAGCGGGTGTCTCGGCCCTTTCTCGATGATGACACCGGCGGGAAGGACAACTGCTGCGGTGAGAGAGCCAATACTGACTCGCTTTGTGAGCGCCAGGACAATCAGAAAGCTGATGAACGCTATGAATGTCGGAAGCGGAGTGAGACCGAAGAAGACTCCGCCGGTTGTCGCAACGCCTTTTCCTCCACCCTGCCCCAGGAGAAAGATTGGCTTCACATGTCCGATGATCGCCGCGACACCGATTGCAATCGCCCACAGGTGCGGCTCTGATGTGTTGAGCATTCCCGGAAGTGTTGCGACCGGAAGAAATCCTTTCAGCGTATCGGCAAGATACACAGCTAATCCGGTTTTCTTTCCAAGCACTCGAATCGCATTCGTCGCACCGAGATTTCCTGAGCCGTGCTGTCTCAAGTCGATGCCGTGTGCTTTTCCTGCGAGGTAGGCAAACGGTATTGAGCCCGCGAGGTAACCAATCAGCACCCCGAGGAGCGGATGCACCTACGCTGTCTTCCGCCGCATCACTACGCGGAGTGGACTCCCCTTGAACCCCCACGCTTCCCGAAACCCGTTGTGCAGATATCTGATGTAATGCTCCTGCACGAGATCGGGATTGTTTCCGAACACCGCAATCATAGGGGGAGTGGTTTCAACCTGCGTTGCGTAGTTCAGCTTTACTTCGCGACCCGCAGCCTGAGGCGGTTGACGTCTCGCGACAAGCTCCTCGAGCTTCGAGTTCACCTGCGAAGTAGAGATTCGCTTTTTTCTCTCAGCTTCAACTTCCAGCACGACGTCGAGAATCTTCGTAACGCGCTGGCCCGTCTTCGCCGATGTGAAGATGAATGGAACGAATCTCAGGAATGGCGCTTTCTCTGATGCTTCCTTCGCGAACTTGTGTGCCGAATTCGTGTCCTTCTCAGCAAGATCCCACTTGTTCACGACGATCAGCATTCCGCGTCCGGCTTCCCACGCGAGCGCTGCAATCTTGAGATCCTGATTGTGCAGCCCTTCAACTGCATCGATCACGAGTATGCAGACCTCAGCACGCTCGATCGCGCGACGCGATCTGAGGGCTGAGTAGAACTCGATACCGTCGTCGATTCGAGACTGTCGTCTCAAGCCCGCAGTATCGACGAAGACGATCTCACGATCGTGATACATCATCGGCGTATCGATCGCATCGCGCGTCGTACCCGCTTTATCGGCAACAACGAGACGATCTTCCCCAAGCAGTCGGTTGATCAGCGATGACTTCCCAACGTTTGGTCTGCCGATCACCGCGACTCTCAGCGAGTCACCAGGCTCATCATCGACTTCGGGAATCCTGTCGACGACAATGTCGAGAAGATCGCCAGAATTCTTGCCGTTCTGTGCTGAGACAGGAACCGGATCGCCTGCGCCGAGTGAGTAGAACTCATAGTAGTCGGTGGAGTCAGGATCATCGACTTTGTTTGCAACTAGCACCCACGGCTTCCGGGACTCTCGAAGCATCTCGACGACCCTCGAGTCGCTGGGATGCAGGCCCGCAATTGCATCGACAACGAAAAGCAGGAGATCAGCTTCTGCCACTGCTTCCATAACCTGGCGCTTTATCTCGACATCCATCGGAATCTGCGGATCGTCTGTCAGCCCACCGGTATCGACAAGCCAGAAGTTTCGGCCGTTCCACTCCGCGCGCGCAAAATGCCGGTCACGGGTAGTGCCGGCTTCTTCGCTGACTATTGCAGTTCCTTCGCCGACAATGCGATTGAACAGCGCGGATTTGCCAACGTTGGGGCGCCCGACAAGCGCGATGACGGGAATGTTCACGCTGCTACTGCGAGCTCTTCACTCGCGAGAATGTCGATGAAGTCATACGACGGATACACGGGCACCGGCAAAGTGCGAGCGAGCTCGTCAAACACGACGTCGTCGAGGAAAATGCGATCCTCATTGATTGTCTCGGCCGGAATCAATGCGATATCGATGTCAGATCGATTCGATAATGCGCGATCGATGTCTGCGCCAACAAGCAGTCCCGCGGTGGTGATCGTAGGCCCGAAGAGTGAGTTCTCCGTCGGAATCAGAACGAATTCGGCGCCTGTGACCCTGGCGATCTTGTCGAGAAGCTCGGGCATTAGATCGGTCATCGCTTTGCCCGTGACGACTCCAATTCGCAGTCCATCGAGCCGCGGTAAATCCTCGAGGCCCTCGGCGACTCGCATTCGAAGTGATGTGATCGCGCCAATGCCGTTCTCGATCTGCGCAAACTCTCCATAGTGCTCTGCAGGTGGCAGTGGAACTTCAGCGAGAAGGTAGAGCTCGTCGGATCCGAAGACCCACGTCTCTCCTCTCTCTGTAAGCGCTCGCTTTCCCCACCGATTCACCGTCTCGAGCAGCTCGCGCGCTTTGTCACGGTTCATCGTTTCGCCGGAATAGAGATGCGAAAACTGCGTGAGTCCCACCGGCACGACTGCCGCCGACAGAACTGCGTCGCCGAGGTTCCAGAGATCTGTAAGCGATTCCTCGAGAACCGCTCCATCGTTCAGGCCAGGCACAATCACCATCTGGCAATGGAACTGAATTCCTCCCTCTGCCAGTCGCGTCAACTGGTCGACGATGTTCGGTACGCGCGGATTGTTCAGGAGAACTTTTCGCGCTTCCCAGTTGGTGGCATGGACGGAGACATACAGCGGCGACAGGCGATACTCGAGAATGCGCGCGATGTCGCGCTCCTTCACGTTCGACAGCGTGGCGAAGTTTCCGTAGGTGAACGAAAGACGATAATCGTCGTCGCGGATATAGAGATTTCTGCGGAGCCCCTGCGGGAGACCCTCGATGAAGCAGAACTCGCATCGGTTTGCGCAGCGGCGGACGTTCGGCGGCTCGAGTGCAACGCCGATGGATTCGCCTTCGTCGCGTGCGATCTCGTAGACGATTTCCTCGCCGTCAGGCTGGCGCGCCTCGACCACGACTTCGTCTTCAGCGGAAAGGAATTCCCAATCGAGGAAGTCCTGAATCGGTCGCCCGTTGATTGAGACAAGCTCGGTTCCGGGGGTTATCCCGACCTCTTCTGCGATGCTTCCCGGCTCGACTCGAGCGACTCTGACCATAGTTAAAGTAATTTAGAGCTACAGACGCGGAAAGCAAGGAATTACCGATGCTTACGCGCTCATACCGGAGAGTTGGCAGCGAGTGTTTCGAGAAGTTTTCGAGCCTGCTCCGCATTGAATCCGCGGACTTTGGCGATGGCTTCTTCGCCGGCATCCCGCACTCCCTGGACGCTTCCGAATTCCTGAATCAGCCGGCGTCTTTTAACCGGCCCAATCCCGGGCACTTTCAGCAACTCGGAAGTAACAGTCCGCATAGTCCTGCGCTTGCGATTGTAGGTAATCGCAAAGCGGTGCGCTTCGTCTCGAAGCTGCTGAAGCATTCGGAGCGCAGGTGACCGGCGCGACATTCTGATAGGGTCAGATCTTCCCCAAACGAAGACTTCCTCTTCCCTCTTCGCCAGACTGATCAGCGGACGGTCAGCGAGGTTGAGGCCCGTCAGTGCTTCATGAGCAGCCGAGAGCTGGCCTTTACCGCCGTCGATCACGACGAGATCGGGTAAGGGCTTCTCGTCGTTGAGTCTTCTCTGGAAATAACGTGTCACCACTTCGCGCATTGACGCAAAGTCGTCTGTGCCTTCGACGGTCTTGACCTTGAACTTGCGGTATTCGCCGCGCTTTGCGCGCCCATTCTCGAACCAGACGCACGAGCCCACCGTATCGGTGCCCTGCGTTGTCGAGATGTCGAAGCACACCATCGATCGCGGGATTTTCTGCAGACCCAGCTCGCGACCGAGCTCGTAGACGGGATCGGTCGCCCGAACTCCCGCGTCTCCCGAAGCAAGGCGCAGCTCCTCGAGGAGATGTCTCGCATTCTGCTCGGCAAGCTCTACCAGCTCTCTTCGCGGTCCTCGCTGAGGAACATGAATTCGAGTTCCACCCAGCGACTGCTCGAGAATCTCGCGGTCCTCGAAGTCAAAGGGAACGAGAAGATCACGCGCACGCTCCTGCATCGGCACGTACGTGCCAGCCAGAAATACTGAAAGAACCGCCGTGTCTTTTTCTTCCTCGACGTTTTCGATGAACCTGTGCTCGCGCGCGAGAAGTTTTCCCCCGCGAATTCTGAGCAGCGCAACAGAGGCGTCGTCCCCATCTCTCGCATATCCCACTACGTCGCGGTCTCCGCCTTCGACCTCCAGAACAACCGTCGGCTCCTCCATTCGCTCGATGTGTGTAAGTGCATCTCTCAGCTCGGCAGCCCGCTCGAAATCGAGTGACTCAGCAGCGATTTCCATTCGATCGCGAATGCGCTTGCGCACCTCCTGCGGTTTTCCGTCGAGAAAGAGCAGAACCTCTTCGATCATGGAGCGGTAATCGCCTGCGCTCTGGGCAAGAATGCAGGGAGCTTTGCATCGCTTGATGAAGTAGTCGAGACAAGGCCGCTCCGGCATCTCCCGCGGCATGTCGTAGTTGCACGATCGCACGGTAAAGATGCGCTTCACAACGTTGAGCGCGCGCCGCATCGACCCCACATCCGTGTATGGCCCGAAGTAGCGTGCGCCATCGTTCTGCAGTTGCCTCGTTACATACACACGCGGAAAGGCTTCCTGCACGGTGACCTTTATGTACGGATACGATTTGTCATCGCGGAGCGCGATGTTGAATCGCGGGTGGTATTCCTTGATGAGGTTGGCTTCGAGAATGAGCGCGTGCGCTTCCGAGGGCACCACGATCGTATCGAGGTCCCTTATCTGATTCACCAGGTGCAGAGTCTTCGGACTCTCGTAATGATCCTGGGCAAAGTAGCTGCGCACGCGGGAGCGCAGTTTTTTCGCTTTGCCTACGTAGAGGATCTTTCCATCACCTGCCTTCCACAAATACACACCCGGTCCGTCCGGGAGATGTGGAAGTTTTGCTGCTACACTCTCCGGAATACTGCGCATCTTCTAATTATACCCGGCGGCGCCTCAAGCGAGCCGTCATGTCTGTTGCTTCTTTGATTCCGAGCAAAGTGGTAATGATCAGATAGGATGCTCCGTAAGCAGCGATAACCGTGATCGCCCACACTGACTTTGGGACTCCAAGAAGTCCCAGCTTGATTCCCCACGCGATTCCCGCTGAAGCGATGGCTGCAAGCCAGAGTTTGAGTGTATGGGAGGCTGCAACTCCTGTGTGCCCGATTCGTTTCGACATTTCACGACGAAGCAGAAAGAATTCAACCCATCCAGCAATTCCGGCTGTAGCTGTGAGACCAACCAGGCCAAGCCGTCTGTCTACGCCAAGCATTTGCGGGAGATAAAGCGCTGCAAAAAGCCCAAGCCCGCTCGTAAGAGTTACGCGAACAATCGCGTAATAGAGCGGCGTGCGTGTATCGCGCAGCGCGTAAAATGCCGACGAGTAGAGTCGTCCCCAGGTCGAGGCGAGCAATCCTACTGTCGAGCCTGCGATGACTTCCCAGACCCAGATGCTGTCGTTACGGGTAAACCGTCCTGATTCGAACAGCACCGCCGAAAGCACATCGCCAAGCGCCAGGAATGCGATCACAGAAGGGATAATGAAATAAGCGATGCGCTCGAGGCCGCCGTCGAGCCTCCCTCGCAGGTAGCTCGCCACCTCTTCGGGTGTACCAACTGCGCTCGACATTACCGGAAGCTCGGCCGCTGTGACGGCCATTCCGAAAAGGCTCACCGGAAGTGTATAAAGAACCTGAGCGTACGCGAGCGTGGCCACAGAGCCGGTTGGAAGCCAGCTCGCAATAAATGCATCGATGAACGCGCTGATTTGAACAACGCCGCGGCTGACGAATGCGGGAGTGAAATTGCGAAATACGTTTCGCGCGCTCGCTGCAGCGAATCCGAAGTTGAGATTGAGTCCGTGCGCAAGCTTGAGGACCAGCGGAAGCTGAACACCAAACTGCAGCGCACTCCCTAACACGGAGGCCCAAGCGATTATTTCGGCGAGGCGCGCCTGCGAGCTTCGCGGTCCGAAGGCGATCAGCGCCGCGATCATTGCGAAGTTCCACACCACCGGTGCGGTGTAACTCACAAAGAACCGGCGATGACTGTTCAGTATGCCGAGACACCAGGCAGAAAAAACGAGAAGCCCGGCGCCGGGGAAAAGAATCTGAGTGAGATGCACCGTGAGATCGCGCTTCTCACCGGTGAAGCCCGGCGCGATCAACCCTACGAGAACCGGACTGAGCAGCACACCTGCGAGAACAAGTACCGACGCCACGAGTGCAAGTGCACTCAACACTGCGCCCGCCAGTCGATCAGCGTCTTCGTTCTGGTTACGCGCGATCAGTCCCACGTACTCAGGGATAAAAGAAGCCGAGAGCACGCCTTCGCCGAACAGGTTCTGCAGAAGATTGGGAATTCTGAACGCCGCGTTGAAAGCGTCTGCAGCGAGTGACGTGCTGAAGTAGTGAGCGAAGACCTTCTGACGAATCAGTCCTGCAATTCTACTGAGCAGAATTCCGGTGCCGACGAGAAAAGCGGCCCCACGGGAGCGGTCAGTGCTCATGAAATTCTTTCGGCGTGTTTCCCTGCTTCTGAGAGCACTGACTGTACGAGCTCGTCGCCGTGACGAGCGAGAAGCGGAACAATGTTGAGCGCTCGCTCCTGCGGAGATCCTGCTGGATAGAGCGAGCCGCGTGCAATGGCGGCGTCACGCAACGCGTCGTTGCCCCGACGCTTTACACTAGCTGCGAAGCGGCGCTCGAGCCGCTCCACTCGATGGAGCGCGCCGCGACGCATTCCTTCCAGCACACTTGGAGGAACCAGGTCAGAGCCTTCGGCTCGCGTCAACGCATCAGCCGATGTCGCGATAGCCTTCTCGAGGTCAGCGATCCGTTCGCGTAATTCCTGAGGGAGTGACTCTCGAGCGATGCGCGACTCCACTGCATGAGGGTCGCGAAAATCATCAGGGGAGAGTGAATACCTCGCGAGAATTCTTTCAATCCGCGGCTCGATCACCATTCCCGACCACCTAGGAACTACGAGTGGCTTTGAGACTCCCAGTGCATCGGCGACAGCAGCAGTCTGCGCGAAGTAGGCGATCTCAGCAGCACCGCCGACGTAGGCCACGGTTGGAATAATCGAGCGTTCGATAATCGGACGCAGCAGAACGTTTGGACCGAGGGATCCAGGCGTGACGTCGCTCAGTGTATCCTGAACATCTCGCATGCGAATTCGATCGCGTCGACCTGACTGATCGCCGAAGACGAGCGTCCTTCCCTTCACCAGCTTTACCTGCTGTGAATGTCCAGCCGCTTTGAGCTCCTTCGATCTGGAGCTGAGCCCATCCTCGATTTCTTCACTTCTCTCGAGAGCAGTCGTCAACAACGGAAACGCCGTTGTCCTTACCGATGGATGCGACGCATCGAGCACCGCAATTCCAAGCGGCTCGAGAAGCTCTCGAAGAAGCGAGACGTAAGCACTGCCGATTGTTTTGTCCGGGCGATACGCTCTTCTCACCGCGTCGATCACGCCTACGTTCGGCGCTGAACCAGTCGAGTGCTCGAGTCGTGCGAGCTGGTCGTCGATGTTCCCGACGGGGATTTCTGAAAGCGGAGTTCCCGAAGGCGAGTCACTCGTTATTTCGATTCGCTCGGCGCCATCGGAAGACGGAACGATCGTGTATGAGGCTTCGTCGAAATCAGAATCGTCGGTGGCTGCCCAGAAAATTGGAACCACCGGCTGTTTGATCTTTTTCTCGATCTCATTTGCCAATGCGAGCGCGCTGTACGCTTTCCACCATGTATAGAGCGGTCCACCAAAGAGACCGGGCTGCTGTCCAGTCGTTACGGCCACTCCTGACTGTGCGGCGCGTTGAAGCCGTTCCGCCGCGGGACCGCCGGCGGCCAAAGCGGGCGCAATTGCTTCCAGCCAGCTACTCTCGATAAGCTCTGCGCGGGATTCGTCTGAGCGCTTCTGCCATTCGCTGACACTGGATGGCCGCTTTGAATACCAGTTGCCATCTCCGCCCTCGACCGCAATTCGCGCCAGTGATGATCCGACAATTGGCGTGCTCACCACACGAACGGTCACTGCTTCACTCCAAAGATTATCGCTCGAGGTGAATCCGGGCCGAGTCGATCCCCGTCATAATTGCCGAATGTTGCAACGACCTTGAATCCGGCTGCCGTCATCATAGAGGTAAGATCACCTGGATCGAACAGTCGAACGCGCTCGGTGAATTCCTTTCCCGTTCCGCGCAGGCAGATCTTCTTTAATACAAACCTTCCGTCTTCCGATATCTCACGTCTCTGCTCAACTATCTGGCCACCGATCTCTCGTTCGTCGTACGGAACGAGTGCATTTCGGAGGCGCGTAGTGTTGAGAAAATCCAGAGCGAACCCGCCGCCTTCGCACGTGACGCGAGAAACTTCGCGCACAACGTGGAGATGACTTTCGTCATCGGCAAAGTAACCGAAGCTCGTGAAGAGATTCACCACGAGATCGAACGCGCCATCGCGAAACGGCAGAATGCGCATATCGCCTCTGACGAGGGCCGCTTCAACGCCTTCGCGATGAGCCAGTCGCAACAGGACTTCGGACAAGTCGAGTCCGGCAGTCCACCACCGACGGCAAAGAACCTTGGAATGACGGCCGGCGCCGCATGCAAGGTCGAGAACCCGACTAACGTTCTTACTGCCGATTGTTCGGTCGATCAGCGAGACAACGCGCTCAGCTTCGACCGCGTTGCGATGCGGATAGAGTGCGATGTACTCCTCGCCGAACCAGCGCTCGAACCATTCAGTTTTCATTTGTGGTAGGGCTCACCACGAAGAATGGATCCTGCGCGATAGAGCTGCTCAGCGAGGACGAGTCGCGCGAGCTCGTGCGGAAGTGTCCATGGAGCGAGCGAGAGCTTCATGTGGGACCGGTTGAGAATCTCATCAGACAATCCATAGGCACCGCCGACCACGAATGCAGTGTCCCGCCCCAGATCGCGCTCCTTCGCGAGCCATTCAGCAAACCTCTCAGAGGTGAGAGATTTTCCGTGCGGGTCACACGCAACAATGCGTGCATCGCCGACACGATCTGCGAGCCGCTCACCTTCTCTTCTGCTGACAACAGAGGGAGACAGACCAGAGGAGCGCTCCTCGCGCACCTCATGAACGTCGAGCGGCCAGTACCGCGCCGCCCGAGTCTCGTATTCCTCTATCGCTGCCGCCAGCGCCGCATTTCGCGGTTTGCCGACGACAGCGACAATCAGCCGCATCAGGCGTAGATGCCACGCAGGCGGTGCACCGTCGCAACGCGACTGATCGCGAGCATGTACGCTGCTGTTCGCATGTTGACTTTGTGCTTCTTGGAAAGCTCGAGAACATCATGGAAGCTGTTGACCATGATGTCGCGGAGCCTGTCGTTTACCAATTGCTCAGTCCAGAAATATCCGCCGCGATCCTGCACCCACTCGAAGTATGACACCGTCACACCACCCGCATTCGCGAGAATGTCAGGAATGACAAAAACGCCATTCTCTTCGAGAATGGAGTCTGCTGCAGCGGTTGTCGGTCCGTTTGCACCTTCACAGATAATTCTGGCGCGGATCTGACCGGCATTTTTTGTAGTGATGACGTTTTCCAGAGCGGCAGGAAGGAGCACGTCCACATCGAGCGTGAGAAGATCTGCTCCGCTGATGACTTCGCCGCGATTGTATCCGTCGAGCGAGCGGTTCTTCTTCACATACGCTGCTGCGTCATCGACGTCGATTCCATTTGGATCGTAGATCGACACCGATCGATCTCCGATCGACACGATCTTGCATCCTTCGCGCTGCAGAAGCTGCGCTGCAACAGAGCCGACGTTGCCAAATCCCTGGACAGCAACCGTAGTTCCCTGGACAGGCATGCCGAGGTGTGCCAGCGCCTCCTTGGTGACAATCATGCATCCGCGGCCGGTTGCTTCGCGCCGACCGAGCGATCCGCCCATGTCGACAGGCTTTCCCGTGACAACTGCAGTAGTCGTGTGGCCAACGTGCATGGAGTAAGTATCCATGATCCACGCCATCACACGCTCATTGGTATTGACGTCCGGCGCGGGCACGTCCGAATCCGGACCCAGCGTGGCAATGATCCCTGCGGTGTAACGGCGCGTAAGTTTCTCGAGCTCACCAGCGCTCATGTTGTGCGGATCGCATATCACACCGCCTTTGGCACCACCGAAAGGAATGTTCACCACGGCGCACTTCCATGTCATCCACGCGGCGAGCGCTTTCACCTCCTCGAGCGTGACCTGCATGTCAAAACGGATCCCGCCTTTCGCAGGGCCGCGTGCCGTGTTGTAGAGAACCCGGTAGCCGGTGAACACTTCGACTTCACCGTTGTCCTTCAATACGGGGATCGAGACGATTACCTGCTTTTCGGGGTGTCTCAGAACCTTGTACAGGCCCGGCTCGAGATCGAGAAGCTCAGCTGCTCTGTCAAACCGAAGCATCATCGCTTCGAACGGGTTTTCCTCGTTGAGAAACGTATCCTTGTCGGGTTTTACTATTGTGTCGCTTCGTACTCGAAGATCAGTTGCCATTGGGTAAGTGTGTCAAAGACTTGCGAGGAGCTCGTCAATGGACTGGGCTCCTCGCTCAATGTGAACCGCAAGGGAAACATACCATAACGGACTCGCATCGGCAGGCCACGAAACACCGAGTTTCACCGAGTCTTTGAGAGTGCATACGATGTAATCAGCGGACCTTCCCGTCTCTACCAGCTCACCGATATCATGTTGAGTAAATGCATGGTGATCAGGAAACGCGCGCCGCACGACAGCTGCTCCTGCTTCCTCGAGCTGAACGAAGAACGACTCGGGATTTCCAATCGCCGCTATCGCCAGAATGTTTTTTCCCGAGAGCTCGCTCACTGGAAGGCGAATTTCAGGATTTGATTCCGACACGATCTCCACCGGGTCGAAGGACACGACTGCCAGCGGCTTGTCGGGCACTACCCTCAATACTGCATCAGCTGCGGCGGCGACTTCATCGTCAGACGCAACCTTTCGCGTGATTGCGACAAGAGACGCCCGCTTGAGCGATGACATCGACTCGCGAAACGGTCCCGCTGGCAGGAGACGATGACGCCCTGACCAGCTGTCGGCACTGAAGAGCACGATATCTACCTGTCGCGCGGCACGGCGATGCTGAAATCCATCATCAAGCACCACAACGTCAGCGTGGCGTGAGACAGCATCGGCGATTCCTGCAACGCGGTCAGGAGCGACAATGACGGGAATGCCAGGATTGATGCGGCGGTGAACGAACGGCTCATCGCCGCCATAACCCCTGAGCACTAATGCAGGAGACTTTCCCAGCTCGCGGAGACGCGCACCAACCCACGCGGCAAACGGAGTCTTGCCAGTTCCTCCAACGGTGATATTTCCGACACTGACTACCGGAATTTCCGACGAATGCACGTGCAGAAGGCCAGTGTCGTACATCTCGGCACGAACGGCAACGACACCGCGGTATGCAAGCTCGAAAGGCGAAAGCAGCACGCGTGCAAATTTGTCGGCTGCAGTCTGCCCTTCCCATACCTGCTCGATCAGGCGCAAGCAGCCTGCCCTGTTTCGTCCATCAGGCGCTCGAGTCGCGGCGCTTCATCTGCCGCCTCGCGCGGTGTCGCTGCATTCACGCGCGTCTCGGGTCCATAAGCAATCGTGATTTTTGCGAATGGTTTTGGAATGACGAATCCATCCCACGTTGACAGCTGCCAGAACCTGTCGACATGGGCGTACGCGGGAATTATCGGCACATCTGCACGGTTCGCGGCAACGACTGCGCCTGGAGCGAATTTGTGTCTCGGTCCGCGAGGGCCATCGGGAGTAATTGCAACATCGTTTCCGTCTTTCAATGTGCGCATCAATCCAATGAGCGCGCGCCCCGCTCCGCGAGACGTCGAGCCACGAATGAGCGCGTAACCCATCCACTCGAGGATTCGCGCGATGATCTCACCATCGCTATGCTCACTGACGAGCACAGCAACACCTTGATTGCGATGGTACCACAGAAGCGGCAGCATCTGCCCGTGCCACAGTGTGAAAAGAATAGGCTGCTTTGCATCGCGCAGACGCTTCACTGTGTCATCGTTCACAGCGCGATAACGCCAGGTCATTGCCAGACTCGCTATCGCGCTTGCGCCCCCGACAACAGCGAGCCGGTCTCCAACAGAAAACTTGCTCTTGCCGCGCGAATCTTTCACGCCACGAGATCGCTCGCCATCTGTGCAACGCGGCGGGCTGCACCTGGCTCACCGAGTTTTGCCCGCACTTCGGCAAGTCCGGCGAGAACGCGCGCGCGCTCATCGCTCGTCGCGTCGAGAAGCTGCGCAAGCTCCACTGCAATTTTTCGCGGCACGATGCCCTCCTGCACGTACTCTTTCGCTACCTCCCGCCCGGCCACGACATTGACGAGCCCGATGTTTGGAATCTTCACCAGGAGGCGTGCAAGAAAATATGAGATTTCACTGGTGCGATACGCGACTGCCAGCGGACAGTCAGCAATGGCAGCCTCGAGGGTAGTCGTTCCGCTTTTGCAAAGTGCTGCATCAGCTGCCCGGAGCACTGTGAATGACGCGGACGGCACAATCCTGTAGGGACAACGGGATTGATCGAGCTTTATCGTCGATGCTGCGCTCACTATCACTTTCAGATCAGGAACCAGCTTCTCGACTTCGCGCGCCGTATCGACGAAATCATCGATCAGTCTGTCAATTTCCTGCTGCCTGCTTCCCGGAAACAGCGCCAGCACCGGATCCGAATCGGCGAGATCGAGCGCTGCACGTGCTGCCCGCTTATCGGGCATATCTCTCGCGCGATCGAGCAATGGATGTCCGACAAACGTTGCGTCAATACCGTGACCTCGAAGGAGATTTTCCTCGAACGGCAGGATGACCGCGGCTTTGGTAACGATTCGTGCGAGCTTGGGCAGTCTTCCCTCTCCCCATGCCCAGACCTGTGGCGTGACGTAGTACAGAACCGGAATTCGGACACTCGCTGCGGCCTCAGCCGCTTTCATGTTGAAGCCCGGATAATCGATCACGACGAGAAGCTTCACTTTTCCGGTCGCGAGACGCTCCCGGATTTTTTCCAGAAGCTCCCAGTGTCGTGGGATGTGGCGAAGGACTTCGATGAAACCCATGACGCCGGTTTCGTAGCGGTCGAACAGGTTCACCCCCGCGCGTTCCATCAATGGTCCGCCGAACCCCGTCAGGTCGAGATCGGGCCTGAGCCGCTTCAGCTCCTCCGCGACGCCCGCCGCATGGAGATCGCCAGAGGCTTCTCCTGCGACGAAGATGACCTCAGGCACTTTCCGGCTGCGCGACGCCTTCGAGCGCAGGACGCGTTCGTTCTATCTCGGCAACTATTCGAAGCGCAACCGCAAGCGCTCGTTTGCCGTCCTCACCCGTTACGACAACATCAGATTCACCTCTGATCGCCGCGACAAAGCTGTCGAACTCGAGACGCAGCGGCTCTCCTTCCGGAGCAGTGAGCGGGATGTAGTCGACAAAATCGGTGATGTTCACCGGACCTGTAAGCGCTTTCGATGGATCCAGCTTTTCCTTGAGACGGAAGAAATTTCCGGTGCCCGCTGCAAGATCGAGCGACATGTATCCGCTCTCCTGGAAGATTCTGATCTTGCGCACACGATCACGCGAGATCCGGCTCGATGTGATGTTTGCAACAGCGCCTGATGAAAAAGTCACGCGCGCGTTTGCGATATCGAGCATTGGCGTAAGTACAGGAACTCCGACTGCCGCGATCTCTTCTGCTGTGTCACCGACAAGCGTCAGGACCAGATCGATGTCATGAATCATGAGATCGAGAACGACCGCAACGTCAGAGCCGCGCAGGTTGAACGTCGCCAGCCGCTCACTTTCAATAAATCTTGGGCGCGATACGTACGGCAGCGCAGCACGGACAGCACGATTGAATCGTTCGACATGGCCGATTTGAACGAGGGCGCCGTGCTTTTTCGCAGTGTCCAGCAGCTCGTCAGCCTGCTCGAGTGTCGCGGTTATCGGCTTCTCGATGAAGACATGCTTTCCAGCATTCAGCGCTGTCTTTGCGACGTCGTAGTGCGCAGGTGTCGGGACAACGATCGTGACTGCATCGACGTCTGCAAGAAGACTCGCTTCATCCCTGTAGCGAAGAACGCCGAGCTCTTTCTCGACTTCGGCTGCGCGCTCATCGCGCGCTTCCACGAAGCCCGCGAACTTGACGTCTTCCATGTCGCGAAAAATCCGGACGTGATGAAATCCGAGGCTGCCGGCGCCGATGACGCCGACTCTCACTGGCTTTGTCAGATGGCTACGCCTCGCCCGCTTTCTTCAACAAAGCGCATGAGCTCTCTCACTTCGGGATACATCTCGAGCTCGGTTTCGGCGCGCTGCATCGCCTGGGAAACGTTGAGATCGGAACGGAAGATAAGGCGGTACGCGCGCTTGAGCTCGCGAACGACCTCTTCAGCAAAGCCGCTGCGCTGAAGTCCAACACTGTTGAGTCCATACAGATGCACTGGATTGCCAACCGCCTTCACAAATGGTGGAACGTCCTTGGACACGCGAGTGCATCCGCCAATGAATGCGTGCCTCCCGATTCGCACGAACTGATGCACGCCGGACAAACCGGAGAGTGTCGCGCGATCTTCGATTATCACGTGACCCGCAAGCTGCACGGTGTTGCCAAGTATCACGCCGTTGCCGATGTGACAGTCGTGTGCGAGATGCACGTACGACATGAGCAGGCTTCGCGCACCCACTGTGGTCTTGAACGACTGCGAAGTTCCGCGGTTCACCGTCACGTATTCGCGAATCACAGTTCCTTCGCCAATCTCAACCGTCGTTTGCTCGCCGGCGTACTTGAGATCCTGCGGCGGTCCGCCAAGCACGCTTCCAATGCCGACCTTTACACCCCTGGCAAGCTTTACGTCCTGCTCGAGCGTGGAGCGCGCGTGCAGCTGGCAATCATCACCTACTTCGCAGCCGTCACCGACAATCGCGAACGGTCCGACTTCCACGCGCTCACCAAGCTGCGCGCGCGGTGAGACGATAGCAGTCGGGTGAATACCCGGTTTCTTCATCTATCGCGAACCATCGCTGCCATCTCGGCCTCCGCTACTACTTCTCCGTCGACGCGCGCCACTCCGCGAGTCTTTGCGATCTTTCCACGAATCTGGATTATCTCCACCTCGAACACGATCTGATCGCCGGGCTTCACAGGCTTCCTGAAGCGCACGTTGTCGAGCGACATGAAGTACACGACTTTCGATTCCGGATCTTCCATCGGTCCGAGCAGAAGCATTCCTCCCACCTGCGCCATAGCCTCGACGATGAGAACTCCAGGCATAATGGGATGGCCCGGGAAGTGTCCCTGAAAGAACGGCTCGTTGATCGTGACGTTCTTGATACCGACAACGCGCTTGTTCTCTTCGATCTCGAGAATTCGATCGACGAGCAAGAAGGGATAGCGATGCGGGAGCACCCGCATGATTTCTTCGATTCCGTACACCGAGGGTTTCCCTCTCTCCTGTTTGGCCGCAGCCGCCGGCACTCCGTTTCCCGCCTGCATCTTTCCTGCTTTAATCATCTCGCGCACCAGCGTCACAGTTCCGCGGTGGCTTGGCTTCAAGGCCACGATTCGAGCGCGCACTCTGGCTCCAGTAAGTGCGAGGTCGCCAACACAATCCATCGCTTTGTGACGAACGAACTCATCGCTCCAGCGAAGCGGTCCACTCACAAGTCCGGAGTCGTCGAGAACAATTGCGTTCTCGATCGATGCTCCCTTGATCAAGCCCCGCGACCGAAGCCACTCGACTTCGCTTACGAATCCAAACGTCCTTGCCGCCGAGAGCTCCGATTCGAATGAATCGCGATTGACGCACAATCGGGTGGACTGTCTGCCAATCATCGGATGGGGAAACTCGATCGTGACATCGAGCTCCAGACCCTGCGACGGAAACGCCTCATAAACCGATTCGCCGTCGATAATTCTCACCGGCTCGGTGAGTGTCAGAATCTCCGGTTGACCTTCGAGCGCCGCAAGCCCGGCGCGAGCGAGAGATTCGAAGAATGGCGCTGCACTTCCGTCGAGAATCGGCGGCTCTGGTCCGTCCATCTCGATGATCACATCATCCACACCAATTGCCACGACCGCTGCGAGCACATGCTCCACCGTGTGCACCGTATTATCACCCGCACCGAGCTGCGTTCTTCGCTCGGTCTCAGTGACCTGGTCCACAGTTGCCGGTATCGGTGGGGCACCAGCGATATCGACTCGCTTGAGGACAATCCCCTCACCCGCTTTCGCCGGCTTGAACGTGAGCCTGCACGGCTCTCCCAGATGCAGGCCCGTGCCTTCGATTGTCGACGGCTTCGCAACCGTGTAACGGCTCACTTCGTTCCCCGATCTTCGATCAGCTTCTCGAGATCCTTGATCATTCCCGCAAGTCTGAACAGCGCTCCTGTTGCACGCAATGACTCGCGATGAGGACGCGCCGGATATCCCGACCAGCTCTCACCTGGCGGCACGTTGCCAAATACGCCTGACTGCCCCGCAATACGGGCTCCTGCGCCGATCATTATGTGTCCGCCAAGCCCTGCCTGCCCTGCGAGGACACAGCCATCCCCGATTGTTGTCGAGCCCGCAATTCCCACCTGCGCCATGATCATGCAGAGCTTTCCGACTTTCACGTTGTGACCGATCTGCACGAGGTTGTCGATCTTGCTTCCCGCTCCGATCACAGTGTCATCGATGCTGCCGCGATCAATCGTCGTATTCGCTCCAATCTCCACGTCATTCTCGATGATGCACCGGCCGACATGTGGAATTTTCTGATGAGCGCCGCTGGAGAACACATAGCCAAATCCATCGGATCCGATACGAGCACCGGAATGAATGACGGACCTGTCGCCAATTTCTGAGCCTGCATAAACCGTCACGCCTGGAAACAATCTGGCTTGTTTCCCCATCTTCACACCGTCGCCAACGGAGCACCCCGATCCGATCCAGGCGCCATCGGCAATGTCGGCACCATCGCCAATCACCGCGTACGCTTCGAGCGTAACGCCGGCTCCGATTTTTGCGCCGCGTCCAATCCGAGCGGTGGGATCTACTGATGGAGAATGATCTCGAGCGGGATACAGTCGCGGCAGCAGCATGAGCATCGCTTCCTGCGGCTTGTCGACAACTACGCGCGACGGCACATGACCCGGTGTCTCCGCGAGATCAGGAGTGATCAGAACGACGCCGGCAAGCGATGCAGCAAGCGCAGGCGCGTAGCGCCCGTCGCCAAGGAAGCTCAGCTGATTGCGCGTTGCCCGCCCGAGCGGCGCGATGCTGTCGATCTCAATGGAATCATCGCCGCGCAGCTCACCGCCGACGAGGTCTGCAATGGCACGAGCGGTGAGCGTGCCTGCACGCTCACCGCTGAGTGTATTCGAGTCTGAGGAAGGTCGCGTCAACGCTTTGGTGACGTGACTCCCGCAGGCTGTGGCGACAACGCTCCCGTTGTCTTCGGTGCGGGGGCTGCCTTCACCTTTGCCAGCACTTTCTGTGTGATGTCGAGGCTCTTGTCAGCGGCAACGATAACGCTGGTCTGCGAAGCGACATCGAAGATCATCGCGTAGCCGTCTTCGGCGCGAACCTGCTCGATCACTTTCTGGAGATTCTCCATGATCGGGCGAATCAGCTCAGCCTGACGCGACTGCATCGTACTGTCGAGCGAGCGAGCGCGAGCCTGATACGCGGCTTCGCGATCCTGGATTACCTTGGCACGTGCACGCTGTGTGGCTGTGTCGAGCTTCGATGCTTCCTTGTCGAAATTCGCCGCCATGGTCTGCAGCGAATCACTCATACGCTGAAGCTGGGCCTGATACGCGGCAACTTCAGTCTTGAATCTGTTTTCGGCTTCCGCACGTCCTGGCGCCTCAGCCAGGATTGCCGCCGAGTTGATGAAGCCAATCTTGGGTGCCGCTCCTGCCTGGGCCGATAACGAGCCGGCAGATGCTGCACAAACCATGAGTGCGAGCAAAGCCGCACGAATCACTCCACGCATTGACACTCCGATGTTAGAAGAACTGACCAAGTTTGAAATGGAACTTCCAGCCCGGTGCGGGCCGGCCGTTTAAGTCGATTTTATCCAGACCGTACCCCAGGTCTATGCCGATCGGTCCGAGCGGGCTGACAATCGCCGCGCCGAATCCGAACGAGCGGAACAACCGCGTGGGATCGAACTGACTTGGGCGGTCCCACACATTGCCGCCCTCAAAAAATGTATTGAGATAGAGCGATTGGCTAACCCTCAGGCCGAATTCGCCGGTCCCCGTGAAGAAGGCGTTTCCGAAGGATGCTCGCTGCACACCGCTTCCACCCTCTGCCGAGGCGTCGAATCCTCTGGGCGTGATCGAGAATTCCTCATATCCGCGCAGCTGCTCGCCGTACTGAGTTCCACCAAGCGCGAACGACTGGCTGTAGAAGAAGGGACCCGGATCACCGAACACCATTCCAGCGCGCGCGGTTAGTCCAAGGACAAAGGTCATCGGTGCCGAACCGAGCGACGCGACGCCGATTCCGCCGATTGGAGCGTAAGACTTGAGCTCCGTTGTATACCGTTGGAATGTTGCAGTTCCGCCAAGCGGACCACCGTTGAACTGCGCCGTCAATGACTGCGATCCGCCCTCTGCGGGGAACGGCAATCCAATACGCGTGTCGTGAGACGCTGTAAATCCAAGCGTTGACCTGAAGCAGTTGTTGCACCTGTCGGCAACATCGGCCAGCAGTCCCTCGCCTCCGTACGAAACGCCTTCACCACCGTATGACACGAGCAGCCGGCTGTACAGCGATCCGGGCACCGGTAATCCGATCTGAAGCTGTCCACCTGTTCTCGTTACGCGGCCAAGATCGGCGATCGTGTATCGCGATGCGGTGTGATAGCCTGTGACGCTTCCCGAGATGCGCGTCTGCTTGATGTTGGGATCAGTATAGGTCGCATTGAAATCATTGATGTAGCGACCGAACTGATACTGCAGCTGTGCTCTCTTGCATCGCCCAAGAAGATTCGGCTGATCGAGTCCGATGAATCCGCCGACGCCAGTTCCCTGACCTGTCGACGCACCGAAGTTGATGTTGCCTGTGCGCTTCTCTTTCACTCGGAAGATGATGTCAAC
>JBKPNY010000132.1:0-3830 GCA_046732835.1 Gemmatimonadota bacterium
GTAAAACTTTACCAGCAATGCTTTTTCCTGCAGGTAGTAACAAAGATAACGAGACTGCGCGTAATTCACTCCCTTGTCGTCGTTATAAAAAGCGTTGCTATCCTGCGCGGTAAGGTCGGCGAACGACGGCACCTTCTTCAAGCGAATTGCCTGCTGCAAACCGCGCAAACGCCAATTCGGAAAGCCATGAATGTGGCCGTTCGCATCGCCGCATTGCTCGTAGAGCGAACCCAAACCTTCATTCAACCAGGGAGGACAGGCCGGGAAATTCGCCTCGATGAATGGGTGAACAATCTCGTGAACGAGCGTGCCGCCACCGGTACCGATGTTCATGATCAGCGCTTTGTGAGCGGTTGAATAGTAACCGAAAGGCGTGGTCGGTTTATCGCCGAACAATAACTCGACGTGTTTCTGATAAGAAGCGGCATCCCGGAATAACCAGATGTCGAGAATGTCGCTCGGGTCTGAGCTAAAGAAATCGAGCTTCAACCGATCCACCGCCCACTTCACTGTGTTTCGCGCGTGTTCCTGAACTACGTCCGCAGGTTCGTCTCCGATTACTACAAACGGACGTTGGATAACAAAGGAAAAGTCTGCCTGAGTCTCGCCGGAAGCGTTGCGCGGCAACTTTTTCCTGATCTCGTTTCTTAAAGCTTGAATGTGTTTAGCGAAGTCGTCGTCAGTGAAGTCGGACGAGTTTGGCGCAGCCATCAGGGACGCGGTGGTTGTGTTTGGGCTTAGGTTCGCTTTAGAGTTTGAGGACGGCGTTGACTTACCCCGACCGCTCCACTGACAAGCTACAATCACAAACAAGGAAAATGTGAGTGCAATTGTTTTGCGCAATGGCCGATGCCTCTTTAGCAATAAATCCATGGGTAGGTGCTGCCTCAGAACTCAGGCACTATGATTCAGCTAAACCAGCCTCAGGTGCTTCGGACGCAATAAAGTGTCTTGCTTTTTCGGTTTCGCGTTGCTGATACTCTAACTTCGTCGTGGATAACAAACCCCCAACAGATGACTTTCTCCATCAGCTCATTGACGCGAGCGTCGACGGCATTCTCGCATTCGATCGCGATTGTCGCTATACCGCCTGGAACCGTGGGATGGAGCGCATCGTCGGCCTGACGCGGGAGGAAGTGCTTGGCAGGTGCGCTTTCGATCTGTTTCCGTTTTTAAAAGAGACTGGCGAAGACCTGTGTTTCGAAGCGGCGTTGGCGGGAAGAACGGCAACCTCCGCTGATCGCACCTACGCGGTGCCGGCCACCGGCCGCACCGGTTTGTTTGAAGCGGAGTATGCACCGCTGTTCGACGAGCAAGGCAAAGTTGTAGGTGGCACGGCAGTCATTCGCGACATTACCGAGCGCAAACGCGCTGAGGAAGCGGCGCTCGAGGCACACCAGCGTTTAATCTTTCACGTCGAAAACTCCCCGCTTGCAATCATTGAATGGGACAGCGACTTTCGCGTTTCGCGTTGGTCAGCTTCCGCCGAGCGCTTGTTCGGCTGGACCGCCGAAGAGGTAATTGGCAAGCACGTTAGCGAGTGGCATTTTGTTTTCGATGAAGATGCCGACGCCGTCGCCGAAGTTACTTATCGGCAGCGCGTCGGGGCGGAACGTTTGGGCGTGCAGCACAATCGCAATTACACGCGCGACGGAACCGTACTCTATTGCGAGTGGTACAACTCGGTACTGCACGACGATAACGGCCAGCTCGTCTCCGTGCTGTCGCTCGTTCTCGATGTCACCGCGCGTAAACGTGCAGAAGAAGAACGCGCCGCCTTGCTCGACCGTGAACGGGACTTGCGCAAACAAGCCGAAGAAGGCGATCGTCTCAAGGACGAATTCCTCGCCACGTTGTCACATGAACTCCGCACGCCGCTGACCTCGATTCTCGGTTGGGCAACGTTAATTCGCAATGGAGAATTAGATCGCGCCGAGAACCTCGATCGTGCGTTCGAAATCATCGAACGGAACGCTCGGTCACAAGCTCGCCTGATTGACGACTTATTAGACGTCTCGCGCATCATCACCGGAAATCTGCAATTGGATCTCCACCCGATCAACTTGTCGCCAATTGTTGATACCGCCATCGATGCGTTACGACCAGCGGCGAGTGCGAAGGGAATTGAGATACAGACGGAACTGGATCCGGAAAGCTGTTTGGTGAGCGGCGACCCGAACCGCTTGCGCCAGGTTATCTGGAACTTGCTGATGAACGCGATCAAGTTTACGCCACGAGGCGGACGAGTGAATTTGCGTCTGGAGTGTTTTGCCGAGCCGTGTAAACCCGAGGCAGCGAGTTCAAGTCCATTTGTTCGCCTCGTTGTTTCAGATAATGGAGAGGGAATCTCGCCCGACTTTTTGCCGTATGTGTTTCACCGTTTCAGGCAGGAGGAGGGTTCGATATCGCGGAAGGCCGGCGGCCTGGGGCTGGGTTTGGCGGTGGTGCGGCATCTGGTCGAGTTGCATGGCGGCAGCGTCAGCGCTGAGAGTGCGGGACATGGCCTGGGCTCAACGTTCACGGTCGATTTACCGCTGGCTGTTGACAGAAGAGAGGCAAGTCGTTCGACGGACGCGAATGTCAAAGAGGGCAAGCGCTTTGAACGACGTAACACAGACAAGAATGGGCACAATAGCGTCGCAGTTGGAGCTACGCCCGCAGCTGCGTCTGCGCCCGCAGCCAAGGGACCGGTTCGATCGTTGACAAACGTACGTGTCCTGTTGGTTGAAGACGACGACGATTCCCGCCAGTTGTTGAGCCTGGTGCTGCAACGCTATGGTGCTGAGGTTGTGGCAGCCGCATCGGCCGCAGAGGCGCTTGACGCCTACGTACAGCGCCGGCCGGACGTTGTGATCAGCGATATCGGCATGGCTGAAGAGGACGGCTATGCATTCCTTAGAAAACTGCGGCTGTTGCCGGTACAGCCTTCACTGTTAAGCGAAGCGGCTTCGTCCTCAGTGTTCGCGACTCCAGCGATCGCGCTGACCGGTTATGCGACGAACAAAGATCGCGAGCGGGCCATCGCCGCTGGTTATCAATTGCATCTCGCGAAACCAATCGAACCGGATGAGCTAGTGGCGGCAATCAAGGGCGTGGTTGGATTGACCGAATAACAGTTGTAACAAAGCGCGACAGGCTGCGTCTCAAGAAGAAGCAAGGTCAGCACGACGCCTCACGTGTTTCCCGTTGATTCTTCCTTACACCTGCCTCATTCCACGTCTTTCATAAATAGAGTCCGATAGATAATCGCGGCACTGGCGTTGCAATCGTGCTGCGCGGAGGAAACATTTATGACTGATCGAGATACAGCAACTGACCGTGAGCGAATAGAAGAAAAAGCCTGGGAACCGGCGGCGGCATCGGCTGAAGACGAACTGAAATCAGAGGACCGTTCTTTGGACATCGGAGAGTCTGGCCAATTCGCACCGGGGGGTTATTACAACCAACAAGGGGCTAATCGGCCCGATCGTTCGGCACTGGATCCCGACGAGAAGAGCAATAAGTTTTAGTTTCAATCATCGTCCCACAGTAGCGAGGAGAAGGTAGCCAGCGGTGCTCAGGCTACCTTCTGCGCGCATCTGCAAAGGAGGGTGATCTAGAACGGGTCATCAAATCCCCATCGTGCAGCACCATGCTCAAACAAGCCGTCGTCGAACATTTCGCGCGAGGCCAAACGCTTTCGTTCCTGTTCCTCCGCGAATCTCAGGTCGAACTCTTCGCGGAGTCGATTTTCGTTTTCCCATTCCTGCAGCGTCCGGCAATATGAAAACGCAAATTCGTCATCCATGTGCGAACCGTCCAGATGCCAGAAACCCACGCCCATTCCAAGT
>JBKPNY010000133.1:0-1838 GCA_046732835.1 Gemmatimonadota bacterium
AGAACTTTGATGACTACGGTGCGGCCGAGCTTGGAATCGACCGCGCGATAGACGGTACCCTGCCCGCCCGCACCGAGCTTCTCGAGAATCTTGTAATTCCCTAATGTTGATCCAACCATGAGGCGTTCGTTGATTACAGCCTATTTAACTCCCAATCGTGCACTGCCGCAACTAGGCATCTACGCCCAGTAAGTTATCTGATAAGATCATCGTCTCGGAAAGAGCAACATGAATAAAAAACAAAACTTTGCGGACTCGCTTGTGGAAGCGCAAGGGCGCTCAGAATTCGTGGTCGTTGTGGTCGCTGACATTCGGGGCTTTTCGAGGTTCAGCACCATTAACGAATCGCCCAATATCGCAATGTTCATAAAGCGCTTCTACCTCCAATTGATCAACCAATATTTCAAGACAGCAAACTTTATAAAGCCAACTGGAGACGGGTTACTAATGACCTTTGCTTACGACGAGAAAAATCTAGCGGATGTTTGTGCAAGAATAATCGAGGCTTGTATGAGCTGCCTGAATGATTTTCCGACCATCTGCAAGGATGACCCTATGATCAATTTTGATGTTCCCGAATCAATAGGATTTGGTATTGCTAGAGGTACTGCCTGCTGTTTGTATTCGGGTGACGAAGTTTTAGATTATTCCGGCCATCTATTGAACCTAGCGTCTCGATTAAACGATCTGGCCAGACCAAGTGGAATTGTCATAGACGGAGGGTTTCTTCTGGAATTAATACCGGATAACTTTCGAACGTTGTTTAAAGAGCAGCAGGTTTTCGTGCGAAGTATTGCGGAAGAAAAAGCAATCAACGTCTTTTACCTGGACAGATTTGTGGAAATTCCTGACAGTGCACTTAGTCCGCTGACGGCGGAAAATTGGGAGAGTATGAATCTGACTTTTACTGCGAGACAATTTCTCAATGCTGCCTCAGGGTTCTTAGTTAAACTGCAAAAGCCCGTTGATTCGGCGTCAAGAATCAAAATAACTCTTCTCGTATCTCGAAGTGGAAAAGGCGTAAAAAAGGGAACAAAGATGGTCAGAAATTTTAGGGATTTTCGTTTTTTGTCCGATGGTCCCGAACAATCGGTGCGCTTGGATTTAGCTAAGGCAAAGACGCACATTCCCCCTGGCAACACGAAGCCCGTGACATTTAAGATCGACTATATTCCTAAACGGCTTCCCCGGACCTAGCTGCGTTGAGTGTGCTGTCTCTCAGTTGAACAATGGTAGCTTAGTGTGATCACTTTTAAGCGTAATAACAACCTCAAAGGCTTTTCATGTCTTGTTGCCCTTGCGCTGACGTTAGCGATCTCAAAGCCAGTCCGACCACAAGTTCCAGAGAGAGTCGGACAAGACAACGAGGCTGCGCGAAAGCAGCAACTGCAACGAAAAACCTATGCGCTCGTCGACGAAATTGCCGGCGGCGCGCTCGGTCTTAAGTTAGCGGAGAATCGGTTTTATATCCTGACTGCCTCCGCGGACCTGCTCTGGGACCACGACCAACCCCGTGCACGCGCTCTCCTCTGGGACGTGCTGAATGCAATTACGGCCACGGTGCCGTTGCCTCGTCCTGACAGCAAGGAACGGCGCACGGAGCGGGAACTGACTAAAGATTTGACGCAGTACATCGGCGCGCAGGAGCGTAAACAGGAATTGCTTCGTCAGGTAGCGCGACGGGATCCGCAACTGGCGCTCGATATGCTGCGTAACTCGCGTTGGCCAGTGCCGGAACTGCCGGCGCAAATGCAGCGTGCGGGCTTTGCGCTGCCGAGCGAAAAAGACTTCGAGCAGCTGATCGCGGCTGAAGCGACTGCACGCGATCCGCAGAAAGC
>JBKPNY010000134.1:0-1429 GCA_046732835.1 Gemmatimonadota bacterium
TCGATTGACTTGGGATCGTTACCAGTCTTGCGAGGCAGTGGATTTCCGCCATGGCAGCCGGTGCAGGTTAGGCCGACGGCGTCTTTGCCTTCGTTTAGTTTTTCGAGCGTGTCAGTTGGGCCGTACTTGTGCATCGGCTCGATCTGACCATGGCAGGTGACGCAGCCGTCTTGTGGACGTGGTTTTTGCTCGTTTTGTATTGAGACGTGTGTTGGAATGGTTCCAGTATCAGCGACCCTGTTTGTCTTCGATGAAACGGTCAATACCGCCGTTACGGACAACGACAAGAGGGCAACAACCAGTAGCCTACCTATTCGGGTCATACGCGATTCAGACCATCCACCACAGAGGCACAGAGAACACGGAGAAGGCACAGAGATTACGTGTCATAGCCGAGAATTTTCCGGTGAATACCATTTTTGAGCACTTCAACATTGAAATTAATCAGCAGACCCAGCCTCCAACCGCCGAGGCGCAGATAAGTTAACAGTTGCGCATCGTGAATCGGCGCCAGTGCGGCTACAGATTTGACTTCAACAGCCACAAGACCCTCAACGATGATGTCCACTCGATATCCGCGCTTCAGATGCAGTCCTTTGTATTCGATCGGCAACGGATCTTCATACTTAATTTCGATGTTTCTTAACGTTAGTTCATGACACAAACACGTTCTGTATGCTGACTCGAGTAATCCTGGTCCCAGTTTCCTGTGAACCTCAATGGCAGAACCGATTATCTCGTGAGTCAAGTGATTTATCTGGTAAGTCATCGCCCGTCCTCCGCTTTCTCTGTGCCACCTTTGTGAACTCTGTGTCTCTGTGGTGAACTGAGAGGTTGAATACCAAGCGGTAAACAAAGCGGCGCTCCCAAACAAGTTCTAAAAAACCAGCTTCAACTGCGCGAACAACGAGTACAGCGGCTTGCTCGGACTGATCACATCAGGCTCACAAAAATCGCCAACGTTGGGCGGGCAGTTGCGCGCGCGGTCAGTAAAGATGTCGCGGAAACCTCGTCCCGTCTGCAACGTCGACGCGCCGAACGTCATGGTGACGTTATTGATTAGAAATGGCCGGTAGGCGACGCCCACACTGTAATCAAATCCGATATCGTGACGAATACGATTTTGAAACAACACATATTCGAGCGGCTCGGTGCGATGAAACCGCAGGTAGTTTACGTTGAAGACCGTCTTGATTCGTTGCGTAAGTTCCACGTCCACGCCGGCGTTGTAAATAAGGATTCCCGGGTTAACGAAATTCGCCTGGCCTTGCGTCTTGCTGCTCCGCAAATTCGGCAGCAGGCTGTTTGGCTGCGTTAGACCCACGCCTGTTTGCGTCAAACGAATGCCGTTTCGGTTCCAATACGAGAATTGCCCGCCCGCGAAATTCGGATCGTCGAAGATCGCGTCGAAGCCCGTGGCCTTATCATC
>JBKPNY010000135.1:0-1759 GCA_046732835.1 Gemmatimonadota bacterium
ATAGCGTCATTACCAAACCTGGTTCATCTTCGACCAGCAGGATGCGTTTGGTCATGACTTAGTTCCTCCTACGTTCTCTTATGTCCGACAAACTTCAGTTTGTCGTCCTGTCAGCACGGCAAACGACAAACTAAAGTTTGTCGGACATGTGGAGACCATTAGCAATGGGCAAACTCAAAACGAATTCGCTGCCGGCGCCGGGCGCGCTGTTAACGATAATACTGCCGTGGTGCGCGTCGATAATCTGTTTGACTAAACTCAGTCCGATGCCGCTGCCTTCGATCTGTTCGGCAATCGCTTCGCGACCACGATAAAACGGTTCGAAGATGTGCGGAATTTCTGAGGGAGGAATCCCACGTCCGCGATCCGCGATTGAGATTTCCAGTTTGTTCTGTTTAGTCCGGGCGGTAATTCGCGCCCGTTGCTCCGTGCCGTCGTACTTGATTGCATTACTGATTAGGTTCTGCAGCGCGCGCCGGAGCGCGGCGCTATCACCGTGCACTGGAGGAACGTTGGCATCGATCCGCGTCTCAATCGTAAAGTTTCGTTCAACGATTTCACTGTCGCAGGCCGCAATCGCGCTATCTACCAGCTCGCTAACGTCGACCGATCGGAAGTTGTAAATTTCTTTGCCTGAACCTGCACCCGCAAATTCCAGCACGCGCTCAACCATGTCTGTGAGCCGGCGTCCTTCACGATAGATAACGTCTCCGTATTTCGCGACCTTGTCGGGATCGTCGACGATACCGGCGGAAAGATTCTGGCCTGCTGAACAAATCACCGCCAGCGGCGTGCGCAGTTCATGACTGACTCCAGCAACAAAATTGATTTGCTGTTGCGCCAACCGTTCCGCGCGCCTGATTGAAATGGCGGTCATCAGAATGGCGGCGCCGAGTAACAGCAGCACACCAAAGCTGATGGCAAGATTTCGCCGGCGCACGCTGGTTACCGCCGCGGCCAATGAACCCGACTTATGTTTAATCGAAAGCAGCCAGCGTCCATCCAGGTTGTCTGCGGTGCTAGCGCCGGTGCGTGTCGCACGTTTTAAAATGCGCAGTTTCACGAGTCGTGAAGGCAGCGCGCCTTGCTGGTCTGCGCTTGCCGGAGCCGGCGTGCGATCGCTTTTCAAAAAACTCTCGAGCTCGTCTGCCTCCAAACCAAAAATTTCCGTCGAGACGTCAGCAGTATTAACGGCGGGCGGCTGGCGGGTGGAATAGATCACATTTGACGGATCCTTGAGGCTGGTAACGGCAACATCGTAATCCGGCGAGGCATCCAGGAAGTGACGTTGCGCCAAAGCGGGGATGAGTTCGCGTTGGATGTAGTCGCGATTAAGTTTGACGATTGTGAATCCCGGACTCTCGACTTCTGCGGGCAGGGGAATAATGAGTGCCGGAATGTCCTCGGCAAATGACTCGAGAAAAGTCTGGCGTGTTGGATCGACATTAGCTGAGGGCTCAAATCGTTCACGCCAGCTCGCCTGCTCGCCTGACCATTCGACCGTTTCCAGTCGCCTCGTTTGCAGAACGACGCGTTGCAAACGAATTTCTTCAGCGCGACTGACAACAAATACGTCGCTGATAAGTTGAGGATAAGGCGACGTCTGTTTCCATTTCTCAAACCGCTCAACGTGAAATCGTTCCACGTCCTGCACCGCTCCGTCAGAGTCCAGGTGAAAATTTAGATATGCCCGGATGAGCTCACGATTGAAGTCGTGGCGGAAGGCGACAGCGCCCGTTCGTAAACTGCTTTGCAGTCG
>JBKPNY010000136.1:0-22596 GCA_046732835.1 Gemmatimonadota bacterium
GCCTTAAGCACTGAACGAAAACGCGATCCTGTGAATGCCGCGAAATAGTATTCGCCGCGATTTTGTCGCGGTTGCCGCATTTACCACCGTCGCGGTCGCCTTGCGCGTCGCCGTGACCTATAACAGTGGCTTCTGGGCGGATGAGGGGTCGTTCCTCAACGCGATCAAGTCCCCCTCCTGGGGGATCATGCTCGATTTCCTGAAGCAGAACGAATCTCACCCACCGCTTTTCTATGTCATGATGCGTGGATGGGGAAACATGACAAGCTGGGACGACACGGCAATTATGGTCATCCCGATACTTCTCGGGTCACTGATTGTACCGGCGATCTACACGGTCGGCGCTCAGCTTGTGTCGGCGCGCGCGGCAACGATTGCAGCGGGACTCAGTGTCATTTCCGCCCCACTCATCGAACACTCGGCGCAGCTTCGCCCATACGGCTTGCTCACTCTGCTGGCGACGATTTCAACTGGCGCATTCGTGCAAGTCGTGATGAGATCGACGCGCAAGTTCGCTTTTGTTTTTGTCATAAGCTCCGCGTTGATGCTTTACACACACCATTGGGGCTGGATGATTCTGGTCGGCCAGTGCGCTTCAGCCACTGTTCTCGTTCTACAGGGAAAACGACGTGAGAAATTGCGACGACTGTTGCGGGTTGCAGTTCTTGTAGGCTTGGTCCTGGTCTGCTACGTACCCTGGTTTCCAACGCTGGTTTATCAGGCGCAGCACGCTGGTCACGGCTCTCTGCCCATCGAGGGGTTGTCGGAGTACGCCGGATTTTTCCTTTTTAGCGGCTTTCGGATTCTTGAAACCCTGTTTCTAGGACGCCTTGCTGATCGACAGATGGTTGCATTCACGGCGCTTGCCGCAGCAATCGCTTTGGTTGTCTACATCAATAAGGTTACGAACGCTGAAGACAGATCCGCTCCACGACCAGCGGTGACGGAGAGCGACGATGCCCGCTACGCTGTGCGCGCTCTTCTTCTTGTCGCCGGGTTTGCCCTTCTCGCGGCCGTGCTGGTCTCACCGTTGAATAACTTGATGCAGCCAAGAGGAATCGCAACGGTAATGCCTTTGCTGCTTTTGCCGGCGGGGTATGCAATCGAAGGAATTCTATTCCGAAATTTCAAGAGTGCTCAGGCGCAGTTGCTCTCCGTTTTTCTTGCTTTTGGAATTGTTGCATCGACATTGGAAATTCCGCCTCTTCTCGTAACCAAACGATCCAATGTTTCGGAGATTTCGCAACTGGTTCAGTCAAATATGAAGAGCACCGACTTGCTCGTGGTTGCACCCGAATGGTTCGCAGCGTCGTTCGATCACTACTTTCCTCGCTCCATCGAACAAATCGATTTTCCGTATGATGGACGGAGTTCGATGATCAACTTCAGCGATGTATGGGAAAGACGACAGAATTCCGCTGCGCTTTCTAATCTGATTCAGCGGCTCTCTGACGCGCGGAAAGCAGAACGCCGCGTATGGCTCGTGCTCGATCGTCACTACCTGAAAGCGTACACGAGTGAGGAGATGGAGAAGGCGCTTCGCAATCGCCAGCCGTGGGCTTTTACGGTGCGCGACGTTCGAGCCATATACGTCGCACTCACAGCGCGCTACGGGCCGACGTCAACAGTCTATCAGACAGGTGGTCGCGAGCCGCTTCACGATGACTTCGTCGCGTATCTTTTTTCACCTGTCCCCCCGCGCGGCAACATGCAATGAAAGATCCGCATGGATTTCCATGGGATCTTCCCAAGCCGGACCGGTTAACTCGAATATTGTTTGGGTGCGTTGTCGGCATTGCCGCAGCATCGATCCACTACTTCAGGCCCGGCAGGAATGGCTCTTTGTCAGATTTTTCAATCCTCTGGTACGGAAGCCAGGCTTTGCTGCATGGTGCGAGCCCATACGATCTGATTGGCCCTGGTCGCGCCATCGATCTTCCTTCGAATCTCTATTACCCTGCGCCAGCATTGGTAGCAGTAATGCCGCTTGCGTTTCTTCCGGTAAACGTAGCGGGGGCAGCGTTCGTCTTCCTTTCCGCTTCATTGCTGGGATACGGAATCACCGCCGACGGATGGTACCGGGTACCCATGCTCGCATCGGTGGCTTTTCTGACTGCGGCTCGACTCGGTCAGTGGTCCATAATCATGACTGCGGCCGTCTTCATTCCGATACTCGCAATCTTTTCGGTTGCGAAGCCACAGGCGTCGATTCCGTATGTGGCCGGCGCGACATCCAGACTAACGATCATCTTCGCGCTTGCGGGCGTAATTGTATTTGGCGGGCTAAGCTTTGTCTTTCTTCCACAGTGGCCAGCGTCCTGGCTGGAACAACTCGGCACAACCGAATATTTCAAGCCGCCTGTACTCAGTACTGTGGGAGTCTTTGTTCTCCTTGTGCTCCTTCGCTGGCGGCGTCCCGAAGCGTGGCTTGTTTTCTCTTCTGCGTGCTTGCCGCAGACGTGGTATCCATACAACGCGCTCATCCTCATGGTTGTCGCATTCAACTATCGCGAGATGTGTCTGCTTTCACTCCTTTCATCCATAAGCGCGCTCGGTGTCTATCTGTCTGCGTCGTCTGACACGCGTTCGCCTGAAATGCAGTCGCTGTTCCGCGGAATCCTCATTGGTTTCAGCTACCTCCCTGCAACAATTCTGATACTGCGCCGACCGAACGCGGGAACAGGACCGGTGTGGCTGCCTCGGTCGAAACACTAGGCTGTCGACTGTTTCGATCCATGTACGCTCCATTCAAGAAAGAAAAAGCGGCGCAAATGCGCCGCTTTTTCTATTTTCGGCGGGTGCCGACTCCGTCACCGTCTGAATCATTCCCTGTAGCGACTGGTAATCGCGTGCCCGTGTGGCTCGCACCGGCGTTCTTCGCGTCCGGTTTTGCGGCACTCATCTATCAGGTGGTGTGGCAGCGTGTGTTGTTCGCCAGCTTCGGCATCAACATCGAGGCTGTAACAATTGTTGTTACAGCATTTCTCGCGGGACTGGGCATCGGCAGCCTGGCCGGTGGCCGAGTGTCGAAAAGCGAACATGTATCGCTGCTTCGTGCATTCGCTGCCGTTGAAGCAGCGATCGGCTTGTATGGTCTCATCTCGGTGAGACTGTTTCGGTGGCTGGCCGGATTCGCAGCAGCACTGTCCCCCTTGAGCACTGGAGTGATCACGTTCACTCTCGTGCTCGTCCCTACGGTGTTGATGGGATTTACACTTCCACTGCTCGTTGAATTTGCGGTTAGGCGAAACCGTAACGTCGGCTCTTCGGTTGGACAGCTTTACTTCGTCAATACTGCTGGTTCTGCACTCGCATCGCTTATGGCTGCCGCATTCATGATGGGTGCACTCGGCGAATCAGGATCGGTAATGGTTGCCGCCGTTCTCAACCTGTCCGTTGCGGCACTCGTGTTGTCGTTGTCATTCGCGCGGACTTCCCCGACTTGACTCTCAGAACAGCAGCACTTGCAGCGGCAGTTGCGGGATTCGTCTCACTGTCGTGTGAGATACTCTGGTTTCGCGTTTATTCCTATATCACAGGCGGCTCGCCCATCACTTTCGGTCTTCTCCTAGGGATCTATCTGGCCGGCCTCGCAGTTGGTGCGGACATAGCGGGAAAGCTTTGCCGCAATCGTGTTGAGTATTCGGAGGAGAAGGGAAGACGCGTGCTCGCGCTGTTCGCTTTCCTTGCGAATGCCACAGCATTCCTTGTGATACCGGTCATGGCAGCCTCTACGCGCGCGCCCGCATTTGGCTGGCTTTCGCTTTTCGCAGTCTTTCTTTCATCGGCGTTGTTCGGCGCGCTGCTTCCGTTGATCAGCCACCTTGGAATCCGCCCTGGTGATGCTGCCGGCGAGAAGCTGTCGTATGTGTATTTCGCGAACATCGCAGGCTCGGTCTGTGGCAGTCTGCTTACAGGGTTTGTTCTAAGTGAGATTCTGCCGACGCGATACATCGCGTTTCTGGTTGCGATCGCAGGCCTGGTGTTGATCTCAATTGTTGGCCGTCCGTCGAGAAAGCTTGGAGTCATGATCGTGGCGAACGGAGTGCTGTTTGCCATTCTTACACCTGTTCTGTTCGACCGCCTCTACGAGAAGCTTCAATTCAAGAACGAATACACCGGCCAGCGATTCGCGCACATCGTGGAAAATCGACATGGCGTTGTTGCAGTTACAAAAGAGGGCGTGACTTTTGGAGGTGGAGTTTACGACGGGCATGTCACCACAAGTCTCGTGGACGACAGAAACTCAATCGAAAGAGCTTATATCGTTCCGGTAGTTCATCCGCGTCCACGGAAAGTCCTTGTCATTGGAATGGCAACGGGCGCCTGGACGCAGGTGATTGCGAGCTCGGACAAAGTAGACAGCGTCACGGTAATCGAGATCAATCCGGGATACCTCGAGCTGATGCGACATTACCCTGAGGTTGGAACACTTCTCAATAATCCGAAAGTCAAAGTCATCATCGATGATGGCCGTCGCTGGCTGGTGCGCCATCCCGACAGGCGATTCGATTTCATCGTATCGAACACCACGTACCACTATCGGGCAAACAGCACCAATCTCCTCTCTGCCGAATTCATGCGGCTTGTCCATGATCATCTGGAACCCGGCGGAATGTTCACGTTCAACACAACCGGATCTCAGGATGCGATGAAGACAGCCTTCACTGAGTTTCCACAGGGCATGAGGGACTTGAACTTCATCACCGTCAGCGACTCCACAGTCCATCTCGATTCAGCGCGCTGGCACGATGCGCTTGTGAGCTACCGGATCAATGGTCGCGCAGTGTTCGACCTCAACACTATGGTTGCACGTCGCGCATTCGACAGCTTGATGAAACTGCCCCGCTCGATTCACGAGCGTCCGTCGCCGCGCGGACTCGAGAGCCGCGCGAGCGTGCTCTCACGAATTCCGCGTGCGCGAGTCATCACTGACGACAACATGCTCCCTGAGTGGCGGACTCTCATTCTGTATTCGAAATGAAGATTGGTGAATGGGCGCTGGGGCAAGGGTATTCGGCTCTCCTTATCACGGCATCTGTGATCGCCTTGATGAGTCTTCTGCCCCAGGCTCGAGCGCTTGCAAAGTTTTTTAAGCCATCCGAGGGCAAGTGGAATCCGTTCGCGCTGGTTCTGATTGGAATCGTTGGCTGCTTGATCGCTGTTCAGCAGTGCGTGCATCTGGGACTGCTGTGAATCGAAAAGCAATCGCATTCGCAGTATTTATCGGCCTTGCCGCATGTGCTCTGTTCCAGATCACCTGGGGACTTCAACCGGGAGGTCACTCCGACTTTTCCGTCGTGTGGAGCGGCGCCAGAATTTTTCTCTCCGGCGGAAATCCGTACGCCGCAATCGGACCGGGTCGGGAGCTCTCATACTACTACTACGAGCTTCACTATCCTGCGAGCACTCTCGTAGCCATCGCACCGCTGACACTGCTTCCCGAGAGATGGGCTGATTTTGTATTCGTGTTCATCAGCGCTTTTCTTCTCGCATATGGCGCGACAAAAGAAAACTGGAACCGCGTCTGGATTTTTCCGAGCTCGGCATTCATCATCGCCGCTCGCACAGGGCAGTGGACTCCGCTCATAGCAAGCGCCTACTTCCTGCCATGGATGGCGGCCGTTGTTTCTCTCAAGCCATCGAACGGCTTGCCAATAGTCGCTGTTCAAAAGAAACGCGCGATAGTTGCAGCTGCGATCGTCACGCTGGCGTTGCTTGTCATTGCTTTCGTAATCGATCCCGCGTGGCCAAAGCATTGGCTCTCCAGTGTCAGCGGCTCGTGGGAGTTCATCAGCCCCGTTGCGAGGCTGGGTGGGTTTCTCCTGCCGCTCGCGCTCCTGAGATGGCGCCAGCGCGAAGCACGGTTCCTCTTTCTTCTCTCTCTGATGCCGGTGGTCTCGAGCTGGTATGAGGGGCTGCTCCCGATGCTCGTGGCTCGCACAAAGAGAGAAAGTCAGATTCTCTCGCTGACATCTTCGATTGGATATCTGCTTTTGATTCCGCTTGCGTTGTCATCTTCCACAACTGAAGTCTCGACGTTTACTGTGGGGAGAATGATGGTCGCATTCTGTTATCTCCCTGCGCTGGTCGTCGTTCTTCGGCGCGACAATGCGTAGCGACTCAGGAATTTCGCCGAGCAGGCCGTGGCTTTTGCCGGCGGCGCTTGCGTGGTCGTTTGCGATCATGATCGCTGGAGTAATCGCAATCGGTCCCGTGGACGCGCTGCGACCGCTTTACGGTCTGGCAGATCCGAGAGTGGGACCTGCAGGGTTCGGAGCCTTCGTCGCTCACGCGATTCTCTGCGGAAGTGATTATCGGCGCAAATGGGTTCTCCGCATTGGACTGCTGCTTGAAATCCTGAGACTTTTTCTTGTGCTGCAGCTCGGCGCAGCGTTCGACAGCGCCATACTCTCGACCGGATACGGCTTCTTCGCCGCTGCGCTTGGAGATTTTCTGTTTCGGCGTGAATGGCGGCGGGTCGCGCTCACAGCACTTGTTCCGCTGGGAATGACCAACGCTGCATTTGGACTTGCGGGAATTGTTCGACGGCTCACTCCGCTCACTTACGATGGCGCCCTCTACGCGCTCGATTCCGCGCTTGGTATTCCAATTTCCAGATCGCTTGGAATGGCGTTCGCGAATTTTCCGCCGCTTGCTGCTGTTTCGCTGATTGCTTACGCACTCCTTCCTGGTGCAATTGCAGCGGGGCTTGGTTACGAGCAGTACAACATCGAGCGGCAGCGCAATCGCGGTGTTGGCGTCAACCTCCTTCTTGCGTACGCCATCAGCGGGACAATCGCATCGTTGCTGTATGTCCTGTGTCCTGCGACCGGTCCGTCGCATGTGTTTCGAGATGCGTTTCCACGATTGTTGCCGGATCCTTCTACCGTCTCGTGGGGCTTGTCTTCATTCGCGCCGCTATCACCACGCAACGCTATGCCATCGCTTCATTTTGCGTGGGCAGTAATTCTGTGGCGGAGCGTGAAGGGAGCCCGAGCCTGGATTCGTGTCTCTGTCGGTGCATTCGCTTTTCTTACTGCGCTGGCGACGGTCGGGTCAGGTGAGCACTACGTTGTCGACTTGATCGCTGCCGTTCCATTTCTCGTCGCTCTGGAAGCAGCTACGGCGCACCGTTTTGTGTCGAGTGCGCGGAGAATGGCTCCTCTCGTGACAGGAATGTTGTTTTACGCGCTGTGGATTGTGATTGCGCGAAACGGAACAGCATTCATTCCGTCGCTTCTCGAGAATCCCGTTCTGATGCGCATTCTTGCGGTTGCGACTGTTGTGATTCCATCAGCGGTTGCGCTCAGGCACAGCGACGAAGCAAAAAAGAAAAACGCCGGGGAGTGAGCAGCTCCCCGACGTTTATCCCCGGCATCTGAGAAGTATCAGGTGCAGGTAATCAGGCCGTTAGCAGATGAGCTGCAGGTCTTCGATGTGAGCGAATGCGTCGCTGATGCGGTCCATGAAGCTGGCGGGCCGGCAACTGCGGTCGCCGTCACGGTCACGTTCTGCGAAGGCGAGAAGCCCTGACCAGATCCGTTACCGGAGAAATAGGTGCCCGCGCTGTCTGCAGCGTACGACTCTTCGTACGTCGCAAGATTGCGGAGGTCAGCCTTCATCGATGCTACGTATGCTTTCTCCTTCGTGTTCGCGAACTTGGGAATCGCAATCGCGGCCAGGATGCCGATGATCACGACAACGATGAGAAGCTCGATCAGTGTGAAACCCTTCTTGCTGCGTGCCATACAAGACTCCTTGCCAGAGAAATAAATCAGAAAAATCTTCGCGTCAGATTGCGACGTTGGCACGGGGTAAGGCACTGACCGAGCCACTGGACTCGCGGGGTCTCAAGTGAATGTCAGCAAACGACTTATGGTTTTCGAAGAAGTGGCATCCGGCATCCGGGTGTGCCGCAATTCGCAGATTTGCCGCAAAGTGCGGTACTCAGCGAAATTGCCTGAATGACTAATCCTCCCGCATCGAAAGCCGTGATCCTCGCCCGCGGTCTCGGGACAAGAATGAGAAAGCCGGACGCGGACGGAGCTCAATTGAATTCGGATCAGTCGCGCGCAGCGGATCTCGGGATGAAAGGAATGATTCCAATCGGACGCCCTTTCCTCGAGTATGTGCTGAGCTCTCTCGCCGATGCCGGTTTCAGCGAAGTGTGCGTTGTAATCGGACCAGAGCATGATGCGGTCGTGCATCACTTCACCGTCGATTCTCCTCCATCCCGGATCGCGATCGAATTTGCGATACAGGCGAAACCCCTTGGCACTGCGGACGCAGTTCTCGCGTCGGAAAGTTTTACCTGCGGCGAACCTTTCGTTGTGCTGAATTCTGACAACTACTATCCGGCAGATGCATTGTCTCTTCTGCGCAACTCAGATCCACCTGCGATTGCCGGCTTTGCGCGAAGCGCTCTCATCGCTGATGCATCAGTCGACAGCAACAACATCTCGCGGTTTGGCGCACTGACAATCGACGAGGATGGATATCTCGTTCGTATCGTTGGCAGGCCCGGCGAAAGAACAGGGAATGACGGCGACGAGATTTACGCGAGCATGAATTGCTGGCTGTTCGACAGGCGGATTTTCGAAGCGTGCCATCGCGTGACACTATCTCCGAGGAATGAGCTGGAGCTGCCGCGCGCAGTGCAGCTGGGCATCGACGAGATGGGAATGAAATTCAAGGTGATTCGTCTCTCGATGAGCGTGCTCGATATGTCGACGCGCGCCGACATCTATAGAGTCCAGCAACGACTGCAATCCGTAAACGTGCGACTCTGATTGTCACAAAAAGTGTTACATGCAGTTTTTGTTGACAATTCGTCCTGACGCTTTTAGCCTCGGGTCCAACTGGTGAATGGAGTAACGCCTCTCCGTCACTGCAGCACCAGCCAATCACATCCTTACGAAGGGCACCCCGGTCGCGAGGCCGGTCCGCAAAGCCAGTGGGTCTCTACGAGATACAGGAAAGGATCTCGTGAAGACAGCCAGGTTGTCGCAAAGGGTCGCCGGAACCGCCGGCAATCTTTTATGTATCGAGGGAATTGGCTATGAAAGCGAAGTATTTTCTCCCCGTTGTCGCGGTGATTTTTGCCGCATGCAGTGAGCCCACGTCACCTGTTAATCTCGACGTTGCGCTTGGCAAGCAGACACCACCACCGCCGCCACCACCGACAAACGTCGAAACTTTCGAGAGCGGCATTGCCAGTCTCGGCGCATGGAACGTGTCGTCTCTTGCAACATCGCCCGGCAGCTCGAAACTGGCGTCGACAACATTCCTCGGCAGACTGCTGAATGACGAAGTCTCACTCAGTATTCCTGCTGGAATGACGAGCGTGACCGTCTCGTTCGATCTTTATATCATCGGAACCTGGGATGGTGCTGGTCAGCAGGGATACGGTGGCGACTGGTGGCAGGTCGAAGTAAGCCGCAACGGTGGTGCTCGCTCAAACGTATTCCACACTTCATTCTCGAATCAGTCGACCAAGCCTCAGCACTTCCCGAAGCAGGTAACGGACGGAACAAGTCCGGCTGACAAGGGTGCGTATTTGACGGGTGCGCTCGGTTATCCGAAGGCGTCGGGCAAATTCGACGTAGGCGACGCCATTTACAAGCTCAAGTACACAATCTCAAATCCGGGCGCCGGTCCGCTCGTTCTTTACTTCCACACAACCACGCCTCTGCAGGATCTGAATGACGAGTCGTGGGGAATCGACAACGTCTCGGTAAGCGGTAGCTGATCCCGGGCGGTAGCTAAACCGCGCTGGTGGCGCGGTCCAGAAGTGCAGCGAGCATCGGGTATGGCATGGCTCCCGATTGCCGCTGCACTTCTTTACCACCCGCGAAAACGATCGACGTTGGAATTCCGCGGATGTTGAAGGGACGCGTTGCTGATGGAGCGAGGTCGGTGTTTACCTTGGCAACGATCGCTTTTCCAGAGTACGCAGCGGCAAGCTGATCGACAGCTGGCGCCATCATCTTACACGGTCCGCACCAATCGGCGTAGAAGTCCACGATGACTGGAACTTCGCTCTCGGCGATAGTGCGCGAGAATGTTTCGTCGTCGAGATGGACTGGCCGGTCGAGCAGCATCGGCTTCCCGCAATTTCCACACTTCGGCTTGTCCGCAGCGCGCGCGACATCGATGCGGTTCCACGCCTGGCAGAACTGACAGCGAAGTGTCGCTTTTGTGGTATTTGGCATGGTAGTCATGCCGCAAAATACTGCAATAAACATTCGAGAGTGCGGCGTCAGGAAATATCCTGCAAATCCGCGTGACTCGCCCCATTGCCGCTCGTCCTTGTGGTGCATGAAACCGCTGAACAGGGACGCAATGTCTAACTCCAGGAATGCACGTCTACGCTCGGGCTTCAGCATGCTCGAGATGCTGATTGTGATGATCGTGATGGGGATTCTCGTGAAGATCGGTGTTCAGAAGATCGAACGCGTCGTCCGTCACGAGCGCGTAAATCGTGCAGCTCAAGTTGTAGTGCAGGATCTACAGAACGGCTTCGCAATGGCTGGCCGCCAGCGCGCGCCCGTACGATTGACATTCACTGTCGGGACCAAGACTTACGAATTCACTGATCGGGCGAGCGGTACGTCGCTCCAGAAGCGTGTGATGTCGACGGGCGCCGACTATTCGCTCACATCGATGGCGACCACGGCAACGACGGTTGACATCCTTCCCAACGGAATTGGCTCTACAGCGTTCACCGTGACGCTGACAAACGGCGACTACTCCCGAACAGTTTCGGCGTCTACCGCCGGATTCATCAGGATGACGCCTCAATGAGGGAGACTACGCAGATGCGCAAATCCAGGCGCAGTGGGTTTCGCCGCCGCGGTGGCAAACGCAGCGGGTTCATTCTCATGGAAGTCATTGTCGCCATGACGCTGCTCGCGCTCATCATGACGCCGCTCGCAGCAATGGTATTCAAGATTACTGCGCGCTCGCATCGATCGATCGGCAACACGTATCGAAACGCGGTTGTCATGAAGGAAGTAAATCTTCTCGAGTCTCTTGCATACGACAGTCTTGCAACGGGAACCACTACCACCGTTGTCAGCGATCATACATACGGATACACGAAGAAGATCACTGTCGCTACCTACTATACGAAGTGGCAGCTCAAGGGAAAATCGGTAACGCTCGTCATCACTCCATCGAACGTTCTGTATAAATCAGACACCGTGAAGTTCATTCGATCGAGCGCAAATACGCTTCGCGCGTTCGTGGACGACAATCAATGAAGCCTTTCAATGCGGCACCCCGAAAGGGATTCAGCATGTCCGAGCTGCTTATCGGTATGGTGATCCTTGCCATCGTCGGGCTCTCGTTGACACAGACGCTGCGGTCACAGGCCCGATACTTCGACCATCAGAAAACAGGCGGGCTGGCGCGAGCGGTTGCCAGGGGACCAATCAATCGCGCTGTTTCGGATCTGCGAATGGTTGAAGCGCGCGGAGGAATGATCTCCGCTTCCGCGACTCAGATCGATGTCAGAGTGCCTTACGCGATGGGAGTTGTTTGCGGCAACAGCGGCGGATCGACACACGTGAGTCTGCTTCCTGTCGATTCGGCAATGTACGCGAGCGCTGGATACTCGGGCTATGCGTGGCGTGGAGGCGATGGTGTCTATCGCTACAAGGATGATAACAACACCAAGGATGCAGGAACTCTCGCGGTGTGTACGAGTGCTCAGATAAATACGCTCACTACGTCAGGTGCGAAGGTTATCAGGCTGACACCAGTTCTGCCCGACACGGCGAGCTACGGCACGCCTGTGTTCCTCTATCAGAAGGTTCGATACTCCTTCGCCGCCTCTGCAATGGTTCCCGGAACTATCGGGTTGTATCGCACCAAGCTGGAAACGAACACCGTGGAAGAACTTTCAGCTCCCTACGATGCTTCCGCGAAGTTCAGGTTTTTTGTCGGATCGAGCATGACTGCGCAGGACAATCCGCCAGCAAACCTGGCGACGCTGCGCGGCATCGAGCTCAACATGACGGGGTTGAGCGAGCGTGCTCCTTCAGGAGGCACTCAGAAACAGAAAGCCCCGTTCATAACTGCGGTGTTCTTCAAGAACCGGCTGGACTGACCCGGAGATTACGATGCGATTTTTTTCTGAGCGAAAAGGCTTTGCGCTGCCGACTGCAATTCTGGTGGTTGGTGTGCTGTCGATTTCAATCGCTGCCGGATTCACGCTTGTCAACGCTGAGCGCCGAGGCGTAGATGATCAGAAGGCACAGGTAAGTGCTTTCGTGCTTGCCGAACAGGGTCTGGAAACTTTTTTCATCAAGCGTGACTCGCTCGGCTTTACTTCGACTCCGCCCGGCTTGAAGGAAGGCCCGGTTCGGATTTATCTGAAGGGCGGTTATGCCGACGTGCAGCTCGATCGTGTTCGTCCTCCAGTCGGATCGCTCGCTGGACTGTACGTCGTTCGATCGAAAGGCACGCAGACACAAGGTGCGATCGGCCAGACTCCAGCCGGTGTGCGCACGGTAGCGCAGTATGCCGCATGGGAGCCTGCTTCAATGGAAGTGCTGGCTGGATGGACCGCCATCAGCGGCATCAAGAAAAACGGAAACTCAGGCACGTTCCTCGGCGTGGACGCATGCGGCGATTCAGCTGCAATTGCGGGAGTCGCAGTTCCACTCGTTCCCGGTTTCAACCAGCCAGCCACCGCAGACAGCACCGAATATCTCGCAGAGACTGTAAACCAGGCTGCGAGAGAAGTTGAAATCGACTGGGCGGGGATTCTTGCAGGCACAGCAATTCAGCCGAATTTCGTCGTCCCACCCGATGCGATTCCTTCATTCGCCGACACCAGTTATTACCCTGTGATCCTGATGACCGGAACTGGTACCGTCGGAAGCTCACAGCTGAACGGCGGGCGAGGTATGCTCATCGTGCAGGGGAATCTCGACACCGGATCCGGTGCGACGTTCAACTGGAAGGGAATCGTGCTCGTCGGCGGCGACATCACCGGAAACGGTAACAACTATATACAAGGCGCGATCATCAGCGCGCTCAACGCAAAGCTCGGACAGACTGTTCCGATCAATACAGTCAACGGAACGAAGCAGTATCAATACAATTCGTGCGAAGTCGCAAAAGCACTGATGGGTCTTGGCGCGCTAGTGCCGCTGCCAAATACGTGGGTGGATAACTGGGTAGAATACTAAGAGATAGCAGAGGGACTAAGCCCGCCGCTTCGCGGCGGGCTTGTCCACGCTAGAGATAGCAGAGACGCGAGAGGAAGCGGGAAACCACACACTGATATTTACCGACGAAGGCGCCCACCGGGCGCCTTCGTCAGTATGAAGCGGCGAATCCCATCCTTCAGCAGCGCAACGTTGAAGTTGATCAGCAATCCCCGCTCGATTGCTGCCAGACGCATATAGCTCAGGACCTGCGCATAGTGTACAGGAAGGATCGCGTTGATCGATTTTAGCTCCAGCAAAACCTCATCCTCTATCACGAAATCCGGACGGAAGACCTTGTCGAGAATTTTGCCTTCATAAGGAATTCTGACGGGTGCATGCCTCCTGAACGAAAGGCCGGCCGACTGAAGCGACGTGACCATGCACTCATCGTATACAGACTCATTCAATCCGGGTCCAAGCTTCTTGTGGACCCTTATCGCGCAGCCAATGATGCCGTAAGTGAGCGGATCGTCCTCTGCGCCAAATCGCGGTAATGCCATCCGCCAATTCTGCCGGGTCCGTCGCTCTGGCTCATCATCAATCCGTAGTGCGTAGTTCTGTTGTCCCGCGGTTCTCTTGCGTCTCTGTTATCTCTGGCGTGGCCGAGCGCCCCGCTGCGCGGGGCGCTCAGGCCCTCTGCTACCTCGCGGGACATATATTGTCCCGCATATGAAGATTCTGGTCATCGAGGACGATCCCACCGTTGGCAACTTCGTAAAGCGCGGACTCGAAGAGCAGCGCTGGGGTGTCGATCTCGTCGCAAACGGTGACGAAGGCGAGCAGATGGCAGCGACGGGAACGTACGATCTCGTCATTCTCGACATGCGCCTTCCGGGAAAGCCCGGCCTGCAGGTTCTCAATTCGCTGCGCGCGCGCGGATTCGAGCGCCCCGTGCTCGTTCTCACTGCGCAGGACACCATCGACGTAAAAGTCGAGACACTGCGTGCAGGCGCAGACGATTACGTCACCAAGCCTTTCGCCTTCGAAGAGCTTCTTGCGCGCGTCGAAGCACTTTCGCGTCGCCCGCGCATTCTTGTTTCTCCCGCGCTTAAAGTCGCTGATCTCGAGCTGCATCTCGATACCCGTGAAGTCACCCGTGCAGGAGCTCCCATCGAGCTCACTCCAAAAGAGTACACTGTGCTCGAGTATCTCATGCGTCATGCCGGCCGCGTGATGAGCCGCACTCTCATCACCGAGTACGCGTGGGGATATCATTTCGATCCCGGCACCAACATCGTCGATGTCGTGATCAATCACCTGCGAAAAAAAATCGACGCGTCGAACTCACCCAAGCTGATACATACAATCCGCGGCGTCGGCTATGTGATCAAAGCCGAAGCTAACACAGCGCGGGGCTCGTAACCGATGGCATCGACCCGTACGAACCTCACAGCGGCGTTCGTGGCGGGACTCATTGCCGTTGCCGGAGTGCTCGCACTCACACTGTGGGCTGTACGCAACGCATCGGTGTATCGCGACATCGCGCGCAATGCGAGCACTGAAGCTGACCTCGCATCGAGTCTGATTCTGGAAGCTGGCGAAGAAGCTCAGCCTGTCGTAATTGGTCCCGACACCGCAGGCGAAGCGCTCAACATCACGCCGAGGCTTGGCGCGATGCTGAATTCGTTTCCGGGCTACATCGTCGTGATGGACCGCGGCGGCAGAATCCTCTTTCAGTCCGAGGAGGTGCGCAGTCTGAGCGGTGACGATGCGTCGCTTCTTTCGGAGCAGATCACCCATCTGCCCGCGAACGGTCCTGCGGGATTGCTGTCACTTCCGGGCGAAAGCGAGCAGCTGCTTCTTGTTGCGGCCGATCTCACGACACCCACCGCCACTCTCGGCAAAGTTGTTGTCGGTCTTTCGACGATAGGATCAACTGAAATTCCACGCGCGTACATAGTTGCGTATGCGGGTGCGGCAGTCGTGATTCTTCTCGCCGGCTGGGGTGCATGGGCGACACTCGGCCTCATGTCGCAGCGAATCGAGAAGATCAGTCACGACGTTGCTGCAATCAGCGATGGCCGAAGTCTGCACCGACGGCTGAGCATCGAGAACGCGGGTGAAGAGTTTGAACGGCTTGTTGGAACTCTCAACGAAATGATCGAGAGTCTCGAGACTTCATTCCTCGGATTGCGCAGGTTCACCGCTGATGCGAGTCATGAGCTGAAGACGCCTCTTGCAGTTCTGCGTGCTGACGTCGAACGCGCGATGAGTGAGCCGTCTCAGACAGAGAGAATGGTTGCGCTCGAAGAAGCGCTTCACGAGACGACGCGAATGGCTGACCTGGTGGAGAGTCTTCTCACGCTGGCGCGTGCCGATGAAGGACGCTTCGACATTCATCGAGAGCCGGTCGAGCTCAAGCCGCTTGTCGATGATGTCTATGAAACAGCGCTCATACTCGGAGAAGGTGCAGGCGTCGCTGTAAATCTCCAGTTCACTGCGGATGTGACGATAATGGCTGATCGCACAAGATTGCGTCAGTTGTTTTTGAATCTCGTCACAAACGCGATCAAGTACACTCCCGCTGGAGGGAAAGTCGACATTGGACTTGGAGTTCATCCGGAGAATGTGACGTTTGCAGTGCGCGATACCGGAATTGGAATCGCTGCTGCCGACGTTCCTTACATCTTCGAGCGATTCTGGCGCGCAGATCGCGCGCGCTCGCGCATGTCGGAAAGAGGCGGCTTTGGTCTCGGCCTTGCAATCAGTCAGTGGATCGCGCAAGCCCACGGAGGCACGCTCACTGCATCATCGCGGCTCGGCAGAGGAAGTCTTTTCACAGTGACATTGCCGCTCGCGCAAGGGGCCGCAACATGAAAAAAAGATTAATGGGAATTCATTGATTCTTAATCTTCGCGGCATTACGGATGAAACCCGCGTCGGATAATCTACATGTCACCAAACCTTTCCTCTCGGTGATGCAATGTTCAACCAACTGATCGAGTCGAAGCCTAAGAAGCAGAAAATGGCAGGCGGCACGATGTTCAGCCTCATATTTCACGGAGCGCTGATCACGGCCGCTGTCGTGATAACCGCGAGTGCAGGAATCGCGGACGACAAGACCAAGAACGAAAAGATCCAGTTCGTGGAAATGAAGAAGGAACCTCCCAAGCCGAAGCCGAAGGAGCCGCCTCCTCCGCCAAAAGAAGTAGTGATGAAGGCGCCTCCGCCAAAGGGCTTCCAGGTTCTTCGCGCCCCGGTGGAGATTCCGATCAAGATTCCTGATATCGATCTCTCCAAGAAGGTCACTGACGAAGCCGACTTCAGCGGAAAGGGAGTGAAGGGCGGATCGTCGAAGGGTGTCGAGGGTGGAACCGCACCAGTCGATCCCAACCAGACCTACTATGAATTCCAGGTAGAGAAGCCGGTCGCTCAGATTCCTGGCACTGGTGCACCGCGTTACCCTGACGCTCTCCGTTCATCGGGCGTCGAAGGCGAAGTGCAGGCCCAGTTCGTCGTCGGCGAAGAAGGCCGCGCGGATGTGAGCACGTTCAAGGTGCTCAAGGCAACCAACGACTTGTTCGCGAGCGCTGTCAGATCTGCTCTTCCGAACATGCGCTTCTATCCCGCAGAAGTCGGCGGAAAGAAAGTGAAGCAGCTCGTGCAGCAGAGCTTCCAGTTCAAGCTCGACAGATAACCTCAAGGCTTACCCAACCCAACCGGAGAATACGGATAACATGCAACTCTCACTGATGGATCTTTGGGGACAGATGGCCGGGTTCGCCCGCGGCATCGTTTTCACACTCGCGATCATGTCGATCTGGTCGCTGTCGATCACCATCAAGAAGTGGTGGGATCTGCGCAAGGCGCAGTCCGAGACACGCAAGTTCGCACCTGAATTTTCGCAGTTCCTCGAGGAAGACAACCTCAACGAAGCAGTCACGCTTTCCGAGAAGTACAAGAAGTCGCACGTCGCCCGCGTGCTTGGCGGCGCACTGACCGAGATCAAGCCTCTCATTCAGGACGGCACGGTTTCAGTCGGCGACATCAACTCCGCAGAGCGTGCAGTCGAGCGTGAAATGCTCATGACGATCACTGACCTCAAGCGAGGCCTCGGTGTGCTGGCGACCGTCGGTGCAACCGCACCGTTCGTCGGACTGCTCGGAACCACGATGGGAATCGTGAACGCGTTCGTGGGTATGGCCGCGTCAGGATCAGGCGGACTCTCCGCGATCTCAGCCGGTGTCGCCGAAGCTCTTATCACGACTGCATTCGGACTCATCGTGGCAATTCCTGCAGTGTGGGCGTTCAACTATTTCCAGGTGAAGATCGACAACCTCACCGCCGAGATGACGTACACCTCGAAGGAAATGATCGACTACATGATCAAGAACGTGAGCGGCGAGTTCGGTCGTTCGCGCTTCACCCGCGAGTTCAACACCACCGCTTCCAGCGCCGGCCCGATCTCGCAGTAACCGGCCAACGGAGGATTAAACCATGGCAATGTCCACTGGAGGGGGCGGAGGTGTTAAGGCTGAGCCAAACGTGACGCCAATGATTGACGTCATGCTGGTTCTCCTCATCATCTTCATGCTCGTTGTGCCGGCGATTTCTGCCGGCTTCCAGGCGATACCGCCGCAGGGCGTCAACCTGAAGCCGCATCCTGAAGAGGAGCGCGACCAGGTCCTCGGCATCGACGCCAACGGTCAGTATTTCCTGAACAAGGCACCAATTCCGAATCCTGAGCTCGGTCAGCGTCTCAAGAGCATCTACGATGCGCGCACCGAGGACAAGATTCTGTACGTCAAGGCGCACAAGGATCTGGACTACGGCAAAGTCATCGATGCGATGGATATCGCAGCGCACAACGGTGTGACCCTGGCCGCGATGATCACAGACCAGCAGCCCGGAACAAAATCGTCGATTGCGACGGACAACATTCTGGGCGGCGGGCCACCGGGAGGGAAGAAATAATGTCGATGTCTGCCGGCCAAAGCGGTCGTCTTACCAACGAGCCGAACGTAACACCGATGATCGATGTGCTGCTCGTGCTCCTCATCATCTTCATGCTCGTCGTTCCAATGTCGAGAAAGGCAATTGATCTTCAGCTGCCTGATCCCACGGAACAGCAGTCGAGTGCAACTCCGCCTCCGCAGATTGTTCTCGAAGTTCTGCCGGGCAACAAGTTCGCTGTGAACAAGGAACCACTTACAAAGGCGGCTCTACCGGCCAGACTGAAGGAGATCTACGACGGTCGCCCGGAAAAAGTCATCTTCGTAAAAGGTGATCCAAAGGTGAAGTACTCGGATGTGATTTACGCGATGGACATAGCTCGCGGCGCTGGTGTGAAGGTCATCGGCGTGTCACCGAAGGACCAGCCGTCGACATAGAGAGACGGTATCGGCCTCCGGTCGGAGTACCGAGCAAGAGAGAGGGGCGGTGGAAGGGTACCGCTGCCTCTCTTTTTGCTCATGCGCTCATTCTGCTGCTCATTCTCTACCCGGTAGCGAAAAACAACTTCAAGGCTGATCCAACCGTAGGCGGCGGTGGTCCCGGACCCGCGGGCGGTGGAGGCGGCAGCTCTGGCGGAGCAGATCTCGCTGCGGGTCAAAGACTCCAGTACGTGCAGCTTCGCACGCGTGCGCCTGATGCTGCGGCTGTCGTTGCTCCCCCGCCTGTTCCGGTGATCACTCCTCCAAAGCCGACTCCACCGCCTCCGAAAACGGAGCCAATTCTTCAGCCGATCGCGCCGGCTGCACCGGCAACAGGAACTGCCGTGCAGGGAGCAGGGGCCGGAACTGGAGGCGCAGGAACCGGTGGCGCAGGCCCTGGTACAGGGGGAGGAATTGGATCAGGCGTTGGAACTGGAACGGGCTCCGCAATGGGACCAGGTACGGGCGGTGGTCCCGGAACGAATTATCCTCCGACTCCGACGCAGTTCTTTCTTCCTCCTCTTCCCGCCCCGCCATCATTGAAAGGCTATCATCTTACTGCGTGGTTCGACGTTGACGAAAAAGGCGCAGCAAAATTGTTGAGCTTCAACCCGTCTCCTGACGGCGGATACAATCGCAAGCTGCGCGATGTTCTGCTCGCTTTGAGATTCCGTCCGGGAGTCCGTCCTGACGGTACACCGGTGCGCGACACCGTAGATATCCAGTTTATCTTCTAACCGTTCCGGGTTCGCTGGAACTTCCACCCTCTCTATAGTAGATTCCCCGCGCCAAGTGCCGGGCGGTTGCTGCCCGATAATTCCCCCTTTTGGGAGACCCTAAATGAGCAGCATACCCGACACCGGTGACGCCCAGGCGTCCTCGGGCGGTTTTGTCAAAGCCCTGAGTCTCACGGACGCCACGATGCTCGTCGCCGGATCCATGATCGGATCAGGCATTTTCATCGTTTCAGCTGACATCTCCCGCACAGTTGGCTCTCCTCTCTGGCTTCTGCTCGCATGGGTAGCAGCCGCTGTCATCACCATCCTCGGCGCACTCGCCTATGGAGAGCTCGCGGCGATGTATCCGCGAGCTGGTGGTCAGTACGTTTTTCTTCGCGAATCCATGGGCCCCCTCATGGGTTTTTTGTACGGATGGACTCTTTTCATCGTTATTCAAACGGGGACTATCGCGGCCGTCGCGGTAGCGTTCGGTCGGTTCCTTGGTGTTTTGTGGCCGTCGATCACTCCTGACCGCTTTGGCTGGTTCCCGCAGTTCGATGTCACCACTCCCGGTGGTTTGATCGAGGTCGGACTTACTCCTCAACGATTGGTCGCGCTTATCACCGTGTGGATCCTTACGTGGATCAACCTGCGCGGTGTAAGGGAAGGCAAGCTCGTCCAGACAACGCTGACAATCGTGAAGACAGGAGCGCTCGGGCTGCTCATTCTCCTTGGTATTACGATTGGCCGGAATGCCGATGCGATTGCTGCAAACTTCAGTGCTGGCAATTTCGTTGGAAATGTCGACGTCACATCGGTTTTCATGATTGGATTCGGTGCATCACTCGTTGGCTCGCTCTTCTCGAGTGATGCGTGGAACAACGTCACGTTCGCAGCGGCCGAAGTGAAGAATCCGCAGCGTAATCTTCCGCTGGCTCTCTTGATGGGCACGGGTCTCGTCAGCGTTCTCTACATTCTTGCAAATATTTCGTATCTGAATGTCCTGCCGCTCGCAGGGACAAAGGATGCAGCAACGTTGATCGGCCGCGGCATTCAGTACGCAACACAGGATCGAGTTGGCAGTGCTGCCGCGGAAATGATTTTCGGCTCGATTGGCGGGTCGATAATGGCGGCCGCGATTCTGATCTCGACATTCGGCTGCAACAACGGCCTCATCCTCGCGGGCTCGCGCGTCTATTACGCGATGGCGAAGGACCGCCTTTTCTTCCGGCGCGCAGGTCAGCTCAACAAGAATCACGTGCCTGCGGTAGCGCTGATTGTGCAGGCAGTATGGACAAGCCTGCTGTGTCTGACCGGGACATATGGTCAGCTTCTCGACTACGTAATCTTCGCTGCGCTTATCTTTTATGCGCTCACGACAATTGGACTTTTTATTCTTCGATCGAAGCGGCCCGATGCGGAGCGGCCGTACCGTGCGATTGGGTATCCGGTGCTGCCGGCACTTTACATCGTGCTCGCTGCTACGATTGCTGTTGTTCTGCTGATTGCGGATAAGACGCGAGCCCAGGCTGTATCGGGGCTCGTTCTGGTGGCAATCGGCGTCCCTGTGTTTTACCTCTGGCGCAAGGTGGAAGCAGTAAAGCCCTGAGCGCTGACCAGCGGAATCTCTCCGCGCCGTTTCACCTGCAGCACCGTTTCACTCTGCTACATGAGCGCCCGGCTTGGCGTCGGGCGCCGATTACCCTTGAGGAGTACGAAATGAAAGTGTGGAAGTTCTCGTTGTTATTGCGTCGTGTCGCTCCGTTCGCGCTCGCAGCTGTGACGCTGTTCATGGGTGGAGCTGTCACTGCGCCACTTGCGTTCGCTCAGGAAACAGCCGCGCCTCTTCAGGCGGAACATCGTCCGGGTGGCGAGGCAAATCTGGTCGTGCCTGATCTTGGATCCGTTTCATTCCGTGGCATTCCCGGCACGACGCTCCTGATGCTCGGCCTCATTGTCTGCGCAGCCGGACTTCTCTTTGGACTGGTGATTTACAGCCAGCTCAAGAAGATGCCGGTTCACAAGTCGATGCTCGAGATCTCCGAGCTCATCTACGAGACCTGCAAGACGTATCTCATCACGCAGGGAAAATTCATTCTGATTCTCGAGATATTCATCGGGCTGATCATCCTTCTGTACTTCGGCTATCTGCTTGCGTTCGAGCCGGTGAAGGTTGCGATCATTCTCCTCTTCAGTCTAGTTGGAATCGCCGGTAGCTACGGCGTCGCATGGTTCGGCATTCGTGTGAACACATTTGCGAATTCGCGCACGGCGTTCGCGTCGCTCAAGGGCAAGCCTTACCCGTGCTACTCGATTCCTCTCAAGGCGGGAATGAGCATCGGGATGCTGCTCATCTCGGTCGAGCTGTTCATCATGCTGTGCATCCTGCTCTTCATCCCGGGCGATTATGCCGGTCCATGCTTCATTGGATTCGCGATCGGTGAATCACTCGGTGCAGCGGCACTTCGTATTGCCGGTGGAATTTTCACCAAGATCGCCGACATCGGCGCTGACCTGATGAAGATCGTGTTCAACGTGAAGGAAGACGATGCCCGCAACCCTGGTGTCATCGCTGACTGCACGGGCGACAACGCGGGTGATTCCGTTGGACCGAGCGCTGATGGTTTCGAGACCTACGGAGTGACTGGTGTCGCCCTCATCTCGTTCATCATTCTCGCAGTTACCGGCGACGTAACCAAGGTGCAGCTGCTCGTCTGGATCTTCGCGATGCGCATCATGATGATCATCGCCAGCGGTCTCTCCTATCTGATCAACGAGGCGATTGCAAAGGCACGATACGTCAACGCCGACAACATGAACTACGAGGCGCCGCTTACTTCACTCGTCTGGCTGACCTCGATTGTTTCCGTTGTTCTCACCTACATCGTTTCCTTCCTCCTCATCCACGACCTGGGCGATGGCTCACTGTGGTGGAAGCTGTCGACCGTCATTACGTGCGGAACGCTTGCCGGCGCAATCATCCCTGAGCTTGTGAAGATCTTCACCTCGGTGGAGTCGACACACGTCAAGGAAGTCGTCACTTCCTCACGCGAGGGCGGTCCTTCGCTCAACATCCTTTCCGGACTTGTTGCCGGAAACTTCAGTGCGTACTGGCTGGGCATCGTCATCATGCTGCTCATGGCGATCGCATACGCCGTAAGCACGCTGGGCCTCGGAACATTGATGATTGCCCCGGCGGTTTTCGCGTTCGGCCTCGTTGCGTTCGGGTTCCTTGGAATGGGCCCTGTGACTATCGCGGTCGATTCGTACGGTCCGGTGACTGAC
>JBKPNY010000137.1:0-12907 GCA_046732835.1 Gemmatimonadota bacterium
CTCGTTCTCAAGAATCAATTCGACAATTCGCAGGTCGTCATGATTCACGACTGGAAATACGAGCTGCTGTCACGATTGAAGGAATCGACGACTAAACATTAAGACACGAACGCGGACAACCTATGCCTTCTTTCTATTGTAAGCTCAACGCTCCTCGAGCCAGTTTTCTGCAGGACATGTCAGCAGATGAAGCGCAGGTAATGAAGGATCACGCCGTTTACTGGCGCGAATTTGTCGCAAAAGGGAATGTCCTCGCATTCGGTCTCGTGGCCGATCCAGCTGGCGCCTTCGGGGTCGGACTAGTCGAGTTCGATGACGACGATCAGGCTCGCACGTTTACGAACAATGATCCAACCATCAGATCGGGACGCGGGTTCTCATTTGACGTTCTGCCAATGCCAATGGGGATCGTCAGCCCCAGGTAGCGGAACAATATCCAGATCGTCCACGGCTATCGCTCGAGATCGGGCAGTTTCATCTTCCGGAGTAAAGCTACAAATCGCGGGTTTCCATGATACTTGCGAAACCACGGCTGAGTCGCGACTGCATACATCCAATCCGAGTGCATCTCTGCTGCGACCTCAAGCTCTGCGAGAGCCGTATCGTCTTCACCTAATGACGCGTGGGCCATCGCTGCGTACATCGAATCAAGGTCTTTCATAATTGGGTCGAGCATAGCACGCGCGTCGCCGAGTCGCCCCGCGTTCGCAAGACTCGTGGATAGCGCCGCAACAGTCACCGGAAGTTGTTTTGACAGCTCAGCGCCAACGCGTCCGCTCGATATGGCTTCCTCATGAAACCCGAGGAGTGAAAGCGCGGCACCGAGAAAGACATGAGCACGCACGAAGCTCGGATCTATCTCGATTACCCGCCTGAATTGCACTATCGCATCCTCATTGCGACCGGCAAGAAAGTGAATGATGCCGAGGTTCATTCGTGGCAACACTGAAATCGGATTGAGATCGATTGCACGCATCGCGATCGGCACCGCATCCTCGTCCCTTCCAATGCCGGCATAAAATGCGGAGAGCCATCGATGAGCCGTCTCGTGGCTGGGGTTGAGCTCGATGGCGCGGCTGAGCTCGCGTATTGCGCCTTCCCAATCCCATTCCCAGTTGAGCTTCGTAAAACCGATTGACGCATGCGCATCTGCAGATGATGGGTCGAGCTCGATTGCGCGACGCGCTGCAGCGACAGCTTGCGGGAACATGTCCGCCGAAGTCGCGAACTGCCACGACGCGAGAAGTGCGGACGCATCGGCGATACCGGAGTAAGCCGGCGCGTATGATGGATCTAGGGCGACAGCCTGCCGGAACAGATCGAGCGCTCGCTGCATCTCGCCCTGAGTGCGCTTGTTCCAGTGATGTCGCCCGAGCAAGTAGAGATCGTACGCCTCGAGCGATTGCGGTTGTGCAACTGCCACTGGTTTCTGCAGACGACCGAGCTCGAGAGTTGCCGTGATCGTCTCAACAATCGCACGAGTGATTTCGTCCTGAACCGCGAAGACGTCTTCGATACCACGCTCATAGGTCTCAGACCAGACGGTCGAGTCTTCCGACACACCAACGAGCCGCGCACTTACTCTCAAGCGGTTGCTTGCGCGGCGCACGCTCGCTTCGAGAACAAACCCGACATCGAGTCGAGCACCTATCTCGCGTACAGGTACGTTCTCGCCCTTGAACGCAAAGGTCGAAGTGCGCGAGACCACCCTGAGTCCCTCGACCTTTGCAAGGGCATTGATCAGCTCGTCAGTTATTCCGTCGCTGAAGAATTCGGTTTCAGGGTCGGAGCTTCGGTTTGCAATCGGAAGCACTGCGATCGAAAGACGTCGAGGTGAAGATCGTGTCGATGAAGTTGAAGTCAGATCGACATTCGATCGAGATAATGCATCCGCAAATGCACTTGCAGTGGCAAACCTGTCACCCCGATTTTTCTCGAGCGCTCGGGCCACGGCACCAGCAGCCGAGGCTGTCATATCCTTTGACTTGCCGGCAAGGCTTGGTGCACGCGCACTGATATGCTTTGCAACAACTGCTAGTGGTGTTGAGCCGGTGAAAGGTGGCTGCCCCGAAATCATTTCGTATACCACACACGCGAGCGAGTAAATATCCGCTCGGCCGTCCAGATCACTCTCGCCGATTGCTTGCTCGGGACTCATGTAGGTTGTTGTGCCCACCGTAAAGCCAACTTCAGTGAGCGTCATTCCTGGATTCGGCAGAAGCGCGCCGCGCGCAATTCCGAAATCGGCCAGCAGTGCGTGGCCATGGCGCGAAAGGAGAATGTTCCCCGGTTTGATGTCGCGGTGGACTACGCCTTCAGCGTGAGCATAGTCAAGCGCATCTGCAATCTGACGCACGATTCGAACAGTCTCTTCAAGCGAGACAGATCCATCGCGCTCGATTCTAGCAGCGAGGGACTCACCGTCGATATACGGCATGACGAAGTAGAGCTCGCCAGCTGCTTCGCCGGAATCATGCAGCGGGAGAATGAACGGGTGCCTGAGGTGCGCGAGGATCTTGATTTCTCTCTCGAACCTTTCAGCACCGAGTGCAGCGCTTCGCTCCCGGTTGAGCACTTTGATGGCGACGGGCCGTTCGTGTCGACAATCCTCCGCAAGATACACGGCAGCCATGCCGCCCTCGCCAAGTTTTCGGCCGAGAGTATACCGGCCCTCGAGGGCATCGCTGAGTGCGAGCGGCAATCCGGCCTTGTCAGGTGATTGCATCGACGTTCAAGGTCGGCGAACAATCGAGGTTTCGGAAGAGGCAGAATCGCAACTGGCCCTAATACTACCGGCTGACTTCGAGTGAGCGATCTAATAGTAGTTGCGGGCGCAACCGGCGGCTCGGCGGACTGATCGTATCAGAACTGCTGCAACTCAATGCGCTCGAGCAACAAGGCTATAGATTAGCGACGAATTAAAGGAGATATGCCAGTGAGCTCGCAGACATCGCACAGCAAGCTATTGCGGGTTCTTGGTCTCATCTTCGGTGTCGCAGTTGTCGTAGGCGGCATGGTCGGACAAGGCATCCTGCGTGCTCCGGGAAATGTTGCGAACGCGGTACATTCACCTGCGTTGATCATCTCCCTCTGGATTGCTGGCGCAGGTCTCGTCGCCATCAGTGCGTTTGCCTATGTCGAGCTTGGGTCAGCGATACCCTCGGCAGGCGGAGTATATGAGTTCGCTCGACGCGCGTATGGACCGCTTGCGGGAATTCTTGCCGGCTGGGGACAATGGTTGTCTCTATGTATCCTCGAAGCATTTCTCGCGATAGTCGTTGCCGAATTTCTCCATCGAGCCGGTGCTTTGCCTGCTCTTCGAATACCGATACTCGCCTCGGCAATTCTCACAGTTTTCTGGATGGTAAACTGGACCGGAACCCGGATTTCCGGAGGAAGTCAGGTTGTGTTTTCTGCAATCAAAGGTGCAGCGTTGATCGCGCTTGTGCTTGTTCTCCTCGCGCAGCCGGCTACTCAAAGTCACACGGTTACGGCGACAGAAGCGGTTGGCATCGGTGGCATTGTCGTGGCGATGCGCGCAGTCATCAACACGTATGACGGATGGCAGGAGATCGTCCTGTTTGGTGAGGAAGTTCAAAAACCGGAACGAACATTGCCTCGCGCGATGGCAACCGGCGTTGCAGCCGTCGCTGTCATTTACGTTCTCGTCAACGTCGCATTGCTGCACGTGCTATCGCCTGAGGAGATGGGCGCGTCGACACTGCCTGCGGCCGACGCTGCCAGTCGCGCGCTCGGGCCGAAGGGCGACATTACGCTTACCGTTTTCGGTATCGTATCGGTCTCAGCAATCTTGAACCTCGCTGTGATGAAATCAGCGCGTATTGCGTTCGCGCTCGCACGTGCTGGACATCTGCCTGCGAAACTGAGTGAAGTTGCCAAAGGGGGAACACCGCGTTTCGCTTTGACAGTCAGCACCATTCTGGCTGCGGCATTCGCTGCTACCGGCACGTACAACACTGTTGTTGCAATGAGTGTTGGCCTGACAGTCGCACTGGTGATCGTGGTGAATCTCGCCGCCATTCGACTGCGTCGCACTGAGCCCAACCTCGAACGCCCGTTTCGAATTCCGCTCTATCCACTGCCCGTGATTGCAGCAGTCGCATTGAATCTCGCCATGCTTGCCGGGCTGATAGTGGATGATGCCGTGCACACTCTCGGAGGTTTCGTGCTGCTCGGCGTCGTTGGCGCGGTGTACGCGGTTCTTGCTGGATTGACCGGAAGTCAATCTCTCCAGCGGAGTGAGTAAACGGGAACTGGCAAAGAGCATACACTGCGGAGTGCCAAATTATATAGTATCATCTAGAGACTATTATGACGTCAGGAGCCTGAGCGGTGCCGCGCGAGCATCCGCATAAAACGCGGATCCTGCCGGAACTTTGCCAGCGCCGGATCCCAGGTGAGAAGGCCAACTGAAACCTCCGCCGGCATACTCAGCGCCTTGTCGAAATTCGCGACCGCCGCATCGATATCGCCAAGTAGCAGCTCGGTGAAACCGACGCTCGTGAATACGAAACCTGCGCGATATGGGTCTACATTCATCGGTGCCTGAGCCATCGCTTTGCGGAGAGCCTCAACAGCCTCCTCTTTCCTGCCAACAGCTGCATATCCAGTTGCGAGAGAGCAAAGGGTTTCAGCATCGAATGTGGAATTTGTGAGTAGCGGCGAGGAAGCGGCGATAAGGCCCTTACCTGCCGCTATCCGCATCGCAGTGTCATTCTCGATCATTGCGAGAGTAAGCTTGCCGCCATAATAAGCCGCCCGATCCCTTAGCTGCTCAGGCGGTGGCGTTGCGCGCATATACGCGTTCAGCTGAGGATCAGCCTTGGCGGCGGAGATCCAGTTGAAAAGGATGTACTCAAAATCGCTGGCGGACAGGTTCGGTCGAGAGCGTCGAATAACAGCGACGGCGCTATCCGTGTTCTGAAACTTTGCCAGGTACAGGCTGATGAGCTGGTCTACTCCATATCCTTTGGAAGGATCTATAGCGACTGCCTTTCGCGAAAGCTCGATGGCTTCATCGAACCTCCGCATCGCTCTCAGTGTGTTAACGAGGTCCGTGAGAATTTCGTAATCCCGCGGCTCGAGCGCCGCTGCGCGCTGCATGTCGGCAAGTGCGAGATCCCATTTGTTCTGTCGCCGTTCTACCTGGCCCTTTCGCATACTGGCGCTTGCATCATTCGGCGACAATCGCTGAGCAATCTCAAATTCCTTCAGTGCGTTACTGAAATCGCGCTTGCCATGGTAGTAGTAATTCCCGAGTGCATCATGAGCAGCAGCAAGATTGGGCTGGAGTTGAACAGCCCTGTTCGCCGCTACTCTCGCCATCTCGACGCGCTTTGTGGATGGATCACCACCAAACCAGAGCGCATTGACGTGCGCATCTGCGAGCGTAGCGAAACCCAAAGCAAACTGCGGATCCAGATCCACTGCCTGTTGAAGAAGCTCTGCAGCGCGCACGTTGTCAGGTCCTGATACAGACTTGACGAGCTCATTAGCTCTCAAATAAAGATCATACGCTTCAACATTCTGCGTCGGGAGCTGTGCAAGCGATTGTTGTTCAGAGCTGGTGAGCTTCAGCTTGAGCGCGTCGGCGACTTTCGTCGCGACCTTCGACTGAATCTCGAATACACCAGTCGCTTCATCTTCATACGGCTCGGACCACACCTGTGTACCATCATCGGCGCGCAGAAGCGCGGGACTTATTCGTACACGAGAATGCCCTGGTTGCGACCTATCCCATCGAACACTGCCAGTGAGAACGTATTTGACACCCAGCTCCTGCCCTATCTGGCGAACAGGTTTCGAAGTGTTCGCGTAGCTTCGCACACTCTGGCGGCCGATGATTCGCAATCCGCCGAGCTCGCCAAGCCGACTGGAGATTTCTTCTGTCATCCCATCGGCGAAATAAGCGTCGTCGGATTTCCCCAGGTTTTCGAAAGGAAGAACGGCGAGTGATGGAACGTTGTTCGATGCTGCGCTCTCGCTCAATACGATATTTGATCGCGATCGAATCCAGACAGCGGCGAGACCAATGATCGCAACAGCGAAGACAGATCCAAATACAATGCGGTTTCGATTGCGACCCGCTGTGGAATTACTCGAGACTTGCGCGCCATGAGGTACAGTGCCGGCAGTCGGAGTCACCGTCGCCTCGAGAGCATCAAGCAGGTCTTTAGCGGATTGCGGTCGATCCGCTGGACGCTTCTCCAGCGCACGCATGATGAGATCCGATAACGCAGGCGGTACAGAGGGCCTAAGCTGGCTCAGCGATACGGGTTTCTCCGTAGCCTGCGCGGCAAGCATTGCCTGCGCCGATCGCGATTCGAACAGCTGGTGTCCGCATAACATCTCATACGCCATCGCGCCAACTGAATAGATGTCGGACCGATGATCTGTCGCAGGGTCAGCGGTCGCCTGCTCGGGCGACATATACGCTGGTGTGCCGAGTGCTACGCCAAGTGATGTTATTCCCGAGCCGGCATCAGCAGATGCGCTAAGGGCTTTTGCAACTCCGAAATCAGCGACGACTGCATGATTGCCCGTAAGAAGTACGTTGTCCGGCTTGATGTCCCTGTGTACAACGCCGTGTTCATGCGCGTACGCGAGCGCACTCAAAACATCACGCAGGATTTTTACAGCTTCATTGATTGGCAGCTCACCACTTCGACTGAGTCTCGCGCGGAGTGACTCGCCCTCGATGAAAGGCATCGTATAGTAGGGAAGTCCGTCGGCTACTCCCGCCGAATGAACCGGAACGATATGTGGATGCTGCAATCTCGCAGCGAGCTGGATCTCCCGGCGGAATCGTTCGAGGTTCACGCTTGCTGCAAGATCGTGTGGCAGCACCTTGATCACAACGCGCCGGCCGAGAGAGGTTTCTTCGGCCAGGAACACACGCGACATGCCGCCACCGCCGAGCTCGCGCTCAACCGTGTAACTACCGGACAATGTTCGCTGAAGTTGTTCCTTAAGGTCGTCCACGATTACCAGCTCGCTTCAAGGCGTCTGATCAATTTGGTGTAGCGCTCACTGTTCCGGATGGAATCAAGATCAGTATCGTGTTCCAGCCATGCCTTGTGATGGTATCCGCGATCGACCGCAGCCTCCAGTGCATCCATTGCCTTGTCCGTGTCGTTGAGCCGAGCGTACGCGCATGCAACGTTGTAATACGTCATCGTGTCGGGATCGATTGCCAGGCAGCGCCGTATTGCATTCTCGGCTTTTTCGACGTCTCCAAGCGTCGCGTACATTCCGGCAGCGAGCATCCATGCACGGGCATCATCTGGATTCAGGTCGAGTCGCTCTTCCATGAGAGTGAGAGCTCTGCGTCTTGCCGCTAGCGATTCGGCTTCTTTTCCAAGAGATGAATACGCGAGCGCGATCATCGTGGTGACGTCAAACGAGTCGGGGCGAAGCGCAAGGGCGGCACGCAGGATTCTCAATGCGTCTTCTGTCTTGCCCTGCCACAGGAGGTTCCTGCTCCAGTAGTAGGGAGCCTCGAACAGCTTCGGATCGAGACGCATCGCGGTCTCGAACTCACGATCGCCGTTCACATAATCCTTATAGCATGTGTAGACGTTCCCGCGAGCAAGGTGTGCTTCTGCAAGATCAGGATCGAGCTCGATGGCACGCAGGCTCGCGGCTTCGGCCTCATCGAGAAATCGCTTGTCTGCTTCGAGGGCAAGGTAAAGCGTAGACGAACAGTCAGCGATGCCCGCATATGCCGATGCGTATTCAGGGTCGATCTCGACAGCTCGATGAAACATCTCGAGAGCATACTCCAGTGACTTCCGGCGGAAATCGACGTACTGACGGCCGCGCAGGTAGTACTCGTAAGCGCGCACGTCGCGAGTGCGGGCCTTGATCGCTTTGCGCTCACTGTCAGCGAGAATTACGCGCAAGGCGTGGACGATCGATTCGGATATGTCATCCTGAATGGCAAACACATCTTCTATCTCGCGATCGTACCGCTCTGCCCACAACTGCGATCCATCGGAAACATTCACCAACTCGGCAGAAACACGAATTCGATTGCCTGACTTTCTGACTGAGCCGTTGAGAACCGTCGATACCTTGAGTCTTCTTCCGATTTCCTGAATGTCATCATGCTTTCCTTTCATCGCGAACGACGTCACCCGCGGAGCGACACGCAGCGTTCGCACTTTTGACAACGCATTGATGATCTCTTCGGCTATTCCCTGCGCGAGATAATCATTCTCGGGGTCGGCGCTGAGATTCTCGAACGGCAGAACGGCTACTGATTTTGCCGCCGATTGTGCGGGCGCGAGGAAGAGGCGCAACGACGCGGGCGTATCACGGCCACCCGATACAAGGTTTGCGGCAAACTCGCGTACGGTATTGAATCTGTCAGTTGGCTCCGGCAACAACGCACGCCTCAGTGCGCCGACAGTCTCCGATGACACGCGCCCGTCGAGAGCCCCGAGATCGACCGAAGATTCCGACATTCGTTTCGCGATTATCGCCTGCGGCGAAGCGCCCATGAATACAGGCTGGCCGGTAATCATCTCGCACAACATGCATGCAAGACTGAATTGATCGCTGCGTCCATCGATCGTGCTTTCGCCGAACGCCTGTTCCGGGCTCAGGTAAGCCGGAGTGCCGACGAACATTCCGGCCTGCGTGAGAGTGTGTGACGAATCTCCGCCAACTGCTTTTGCAATTCCAAAATCCATGAGAGTCGCGATGCCCTCATGCAGCATTACGTTCTCGGGTTTTACATCGCGATGAACTATTCCCTGACGGTGAGCGTAATCGAGTGCCGCAGCGATCTCCTGCACGTAGCCGATTGCTTCGTCGCCGGGAATCTGTCCGAGCCGGTCGAGCGATTGTCGGAGCGACTCGCCCTCTACATACGGCATCACGTAATAAAGGAATGTACCCGCAGCGCCCGAGTCGAACAGCGGAAGAATGTGAGGATGATTCAGCCGCGCAACAGTCTGGATCTCACGAAGAAAACGCTCGGCGCCGAGCGACTCCGCGATCTCCGGATGGAGGACTTTTAGAGCTACGAGGCGGTTATGGCGAACATCCTGTGCGAGGTACACCGTGGCCATTCCGCCGCGCCCCAGCTCGCGATCGATCGAGTAGAGGTTCGTGAGCGCATCGCGAAGGGCGATGTTCGAAGGCGGCGCGGTCGCGGTCATTGCTGGAGAATATATGGCCGGGAACTTTGGGGGTCATGTTTTCGGATGCCCCACTTGGTTTCTATTCAGGAAGCGCGCACAACTAGACCTTCTACTATAGATTAGCCCCTCCATAACCAGACCGGGCGGGAGGCTTTATGCGTCGAGTCGTATCGCTGCTTGCCGTAACCGTTGCAACGTGTGTTGCCTGTGTTAACTCGAAATCCTCCTCAGCCGACAGCGCGGCCGCCCCATCGACGCGAGCAGCGGTTGAATCAACTACTGCAGCGTTTCACCAGGCTCTTCGCACAAACGATACGACATCGTTCTATTCGTACGTCGACGACAACGTAGTCATGATGCCACCGGGTGAAGCGCCGGTGCTCGGGATCGCCGCGTTGCACACATGGTACTCCGCCTTTCTTGGACAATACCAGACGTCATCACTCACACTCAGTGACAAGGAAGTTGAAGTCGGTGACGGATGGGCGACCGAAACGGGAAGCTTCGAATGGGGACTCAAGCCAACCGCAGGCGGAGCTGAAGTAGTCGACCGCGGGCACTACATCCAAATCTGGAAGCGCACGAGCGACGGACGCTGGAAGTTCTATCGCGAGATCTGGAATAGCGCAGCACCGCCTGGCTGATGTCTGACGCAATCGAGCGTCTCAGTTCAGCACTCGGCGATCGATACCACATCGACCGCGAGCTCGGCGCGGGAGGAATGGCAACCGTCTACCTCGCCGAAGACGTCAGGCACAATCGCAAAGTCGCAGTCAAAGTCCTGAAGCCCGAGCTCGCGGTTGCGATTGGGGCCGAACGGTTCCTTGCAGAGATCAAGACGACGGCGAACCTGCAGCATCCGCACATTCTCGCGCTGCACGATTCAGGAGAATTGAACGGCACCGTGTTCTACGTGATGCCGTATGTCGAGGGCGAATCACTTCGCGATCGACTCGATCGCGAGAAGCAGCTTCCGATAAATGACGCACTGCGAATAGCAGGTGAAGTTGCCGACGCACTTCAGTATGCGCACGAGCGCGGTGTGATACACCGCGACATCAAGCCCGAGAACATTCTGCTTCAGCGCGGACATGCAGTCGTCGCTGATTTCGGGATTGCCCTGGCCGCGTCGAAAACCGGCGGCGCGAGAATGACCGAAACCGGGATGTCGCTCGGCACGCCGACATACATGAGCCCCGAGCAGGCCATGGGCTCACGCGAAGTCGACGCACGCACTGACATCTACTCACTCGGCTGCGTTCTGTATGAGATGCTCACGGGTGAGCCGCCGTTTGTTGGCCCGACAGCACAATCTATAGTAGCGAAGGTAATCACCGAGTCGCCGAAAAGCGTGACGGGTCAGCGTCATACTGTACCGCCCCATGTAGATGATGCGATTCAGACTGCACTGGAAAAACTTCCTGCTGATCGATTCGAGTCGGCTGGTGCATTTGCTGAAGCACTTAGAAATGAGCGACCATCTGCGCGTAGCGTTGCTCATCGATCAGCGGGCAAGACCCGGTCGTCGCGCTCCAGAGCATTGGCATTGGGAGGTGCTGCGCTTGTCGCAGTCGTACTTGCTGCCGCGGCATATCAGGCCGGCCGTCGCTCGAGCTCGTCTGCTGCGAACGCCGCGTTATCGATGGAGCAGAAAACGTATAGCGTTCAAACGATTTTCGTTGCGCGATACACATCAGGCGGTGACGGAGTTGTTTACAGTGCTGGTGAAAGCCGCAGCGTTCCCATGATCTACAGCCTCAGCTCGGCGTATCCTCTCCCGCGCCCGGTCAGCGATTCTGGAGTACATCTTCTTTCCGTCTCATCAAAGGATGAGATGGCAGTTCTCGTCGGGGCTGCGTGGAGTCATCATCGGGTTTTCACCGGCACACTTGCGCGAATGCCGATTGGCGGCGGAACTCCCCGTGATCTTCTCACATCAGTGCGCGACGCCGACTGGTCTCCGGATGGATCGCAGCTAGCAGTCGTGCACGAAGTGAACGGAAGTGATCAGCTGGAATATCCCATAGGTACTGTCATCTATAAAACCGAAGGCTACCTCAGCGATATTCGCGTGTCGCATGATGGTCAGCGAATCGCATTTCTCGAGCATCCCCAAAGGAGTGACGACAGGGGGATGGTAGCACTCGTCGACCTTAAGGGCGCTCATCAGCTCTTGACGCCTCAATACCTGGCAGTTGAAGGCCTCGCGTGGACTCCTCAAGGCAGGCTTGCGTTCGGTGCTGCGACCAACGGCGGAATCATGACGTTAAGTGAAGTGACACTCGATGGAAACGTAATGCTCGGCGTACCCGGGGTTGGAAACGCTTTAATTCAAGACATTGGGAGTGACGGGCGCCGACTGATTCTGCGCGAAGATTACTTCAAGCGCATATGGGTAAAACGCGCTCTCGACAGCGCGGCGAAAGATCTGTCGTGGCTGGATATCAGCTACTTTCCTCTGTTATCCGGCGATGGGACAATACTGGTATTCGGTGACGGCTCGAGCGTAGCAGGCGAGAATTATGCGACGATGCTTCGTCGCACAGACGGATCTGCCGCAGTGCGATTGGGAGAGGGAGCGGACCTCGCGCTGTCGCGCGACAAGCAGTGGGTAATGAGCGTGCTTCCGACATCGCCGATGCAGCTTATGATGTATCCCACGGGAGCTGGATCACCGCGAAGGCTCGACAAGGGAGAGTTTGCCTCGATTGACTATGCGGCTTTCCTGGGTGATGGAAACAATATCGTTGTCTGCGGAAGCGAGCCGGGGAAAGGCAGTCTCTGCTACGAACGATCAGTAACCGGTGGAAAGTTCAGGCCGTTCACACCAGAAGGTGTGCGAAGCATGGTAGCATCGCGAGATGGTCGATCGATCGTCGCCAGAATCGGCGATACTTACCGCCGGATTCTGATAAGTGACGGGAGCTCGCAAGTAGTTCCCGGTCTGACGCCAACAGATCTGGTAATCCGCTTCAGTCCTGATGGCAATTCCGTCTGGACGAGACAGTCGAACGTGCTCCCGCTTCGAATCGACCAGCTCGATCTTCAAACGGGAAAACGCAGCAGGCTGCTCCCCGATTTTCCGACGCACCGCGCAGTAGTGATGAGCAATCCTGAAGTCGCACTCGCTGATGACCCACGCACGTATGCCTACATGGAGCGCGAGTCGGCTAGCTATCTCTTCGAGCTGAGGGGAATGCATTAACGCGAAAGCACTATTAAACCAAGCGGGACCATTCTCCAGTTTGTCCACTTCGTAAGACGTCCTCGATCATCACGAATGCCAAGCTGACTTGAGAGTCCACCATCGAGCAGCATCGCGCGATTGCAGCCGAGTGAGCGCATGTACAGCGCCATCTCTGGAATCGTTGGGCCGTAGGGAAGGGTTGCACCCGGATTGCCGAGCACAGTGACCCGAGTGAGCGCGATCGTGAGCTTGCCGTCGCTCTTGATGCAGAGTGCAAGTCGTGAATCACGATGAACAAGATTCACACCTCGTCCTTCTTGTTGAAGCTCCCACGGAATTTCACCGTCGACAAGAAGTGCGGGATACGACTGGAATGCATGAAGCGCATGTCCGCGAACTCGAGGTAATTCCAATTGTGTCACGAGTGCAACGTTGTTGGTGGAATCGACAACGAATGCCATTCCGAGTGAGCCGGTTCCTGGCGGCTGCGTCTCGACGCCATCGCGTACGAGCCATCCCCACGGAAATCCGCCAATGAACTGTCCTGCGTTGA
>JBKPNY010000138.1:0-4527 GCA_046732835.1 Gemmatimonadota bacterium
CGCTTGGCAGAAGCGAAGGGGAACTGCTGGATTACCTGACGCGAGTGGTAACCCACGTGATCGAACGTGAGGAAGAAGCAAGAAAAGTATTGCTAAGAGACGCCGGTTATATTATCGAAGACAAGCTCTGGCGAGCGTACGGAACGCTTCGATACGCAAGAAGCCTCAGTTTTGACGAGGTGATGAGCTATCTCAGCAGCGTTCGGCTCGCGGTCGGTCTGAAACTGATAACCGACCTGAGTGTATATACCCTCAACAAGCTCCTGATATTCAGTCAGTCGGCGCATCTCGCACATGCAGAGGGGCGCGAGCTGACAACGAGCGAAGCGAACATTGCGCGCGCGAAGTACGTGCGCCGCATTCTCGCAGATGAAACGGGGTCTATACGATGAACGGCTACAATTTCACCGAACGTGTTCGAAAGGTTCTCGCGATGGCGAGAGAGGAGGCCGAGCGCCTCCGGCATGAATACGTCGGTACCGAGCACATCCTGCTCGGCCTGATACGCGAAGGCGAGGGAGTCGCTGCTGCGGTTCTCCAGAACCTGAGCGTGGACCTCGATGAGATTCAACAGAAGATCGAGGACACGGTAAAGAAGGGCAAAGCTGCTGCCGCTACCGGTCCGGATCTGCCGTATACCTCTCGAGCCAAAAAAGTTCTCGAGCTCGCGATGGCCGAAGCCCGCGATCTCACCCACAACTATGTCGGCACGGAGCACCTGCTTCTCGGCCTTCTCCGCGAGGAGAAGGGAATCGCTGCGCAGGTTCTCACTGATGCCGGCATCAACCTCGACGCTGCGCGCGCGGAAACACTCCGCCTGCTCGGCACGGACATGACGCAGGGTGGAAGCAGCTCGAGCCCGAACGCACCGTCTGGATCACCTTCGGCACCTGGCAAGGGTGAAAAGAAATCGAAGACACCGGCACTCGATCATTTCTGCCGCGATCTGACGCAGCTCGCAGCAGAATCGCAGCTCGATCCAACAATCGGGCGTGCGAAAGAAATCGAGCGCGTGATGGAAATTCTTACTCGCCGCAAGAAGAACAATCCTGTTCTCATCGGTGAGCCTGGGGTCGGCAAGACTGCAATCGTCGAAGGACTTGCACAGCTGATCGCAAACGGCGAGTGCCCTGACAGCCTGCGTGAGCACAGAGTTCTTTCGCTCGACATGGCTGCGGTGATTGCGGGAACAAAATATCGCGGCCAGTTCGAAGAGCGGCTCAAGGCAGTGATGAACGAGATCGCTCAGAACAAGAACATCATTCTCTTCATTGACGAGCTGCACACTCTTGTAGGTGCAGGTGCCGCTGAAGGTGCAATCGACGCGAGCAACATGCTCAAGCCTGCGCTTGCGCGCGGTGAGCTGCAGTGCGTCGGTGCGTCGACGCTCAACGAGTATCGCAAGTACATCGAGAAGGATGGAGCTCTCGAGCGCCGTTTCCAGACGGTGATCGTCGAGCCGCCGACCGTCGATGAGACAGTCGAGATTCTCAAGGGTCTCCGCGGTAAATACGAAGAGCATCACAAGGTCTCGATTCCTGACACCACGCTGCATGCAGCAGCGAAGATGTCGGAGCGCTACATCACCGATCGCTTCCTGCCTGACAAGGCAATCGACGTTATCGATGAAGCCGGTGCGCGCGCGCGCCTCGCTACGCAGGCGCCTCCGCCGGAAGTGACCTCGCTCAAGGGCGAGCTCGAGGGAGTGAACAACGAGAAGGAGTCAGCTGTTCGCGACCAGAACTTCGAGCGCGCTGCTGCACTGCGTGATCGCGAGCGTGAGCTTGCAGGTGACATTCGGCGCAAGCAGGACGAATGGGAGAAGCATCGCCAGTCGCATCGTCCGGTGCTCGGCGAAGATGAAGTGTCATTCATCGTCAGCCGCTGGACAGGAATTCCAGTGATGCGCCTTCAGGAAGCGGAGACTGCGCGTCTTCTGAGAATGGAAGATGAGCTGCATTCGTCTGTGGTCGCGCAGGAAGAAGCGATCAGGGCGCTTGCCCGCTCGATTCGCAGAAGCCGGGCGGGACTCAAGGATCCTTCGCGTCCGATTGGCTCGTTCATCTTCTCCGGACCAACTGGTGTCGGAAAGACTGAGCTTGCCCGCGCGCTCGCGAAATTCCTTTTCGCCGATCCGCAGGCTCTGATCCGCGTCGACATGAGCGAGTACATGGAGAAGTTCTCCGTGTCGCGCCTGATCGGTGCCCCTCCGGGCTATGTCGGTTATGAAGATTCCGGCACGCTTACCAAGGCGGTGCGTCGCAAGCCATACAGCGTTGTGCTGCTCGACGAAATCGAGAAGGCACATCCTGATGTATTCAACATCCTGCTGCAGGTGCTCGATGAAGGACATCTCACCGACAACTACGGTCGGGTGATCGATTTCAAGAACACTGTGGTGATCATGACGTCGAACGTCGGTGCGCGTGACATCTCGAAGGGAAGAGCAATGGGCTTTGCTACACCTGACGGACGCAACAGCTTCGAGAGAATTGCGGAGAAGGTGAAGGAGGAGATGCAGCATGTCTTCAATCCTGAGTTCCTCAACCGTCTCGATGATGTCATTGTGTTCCATCCGCTGTCCGAGGAGCACATCGGTCAGATCGTAGCGATTCTTCTGAGGGAAGTTCAGAAGCGTCTCGGTGACGAAGAGCTCACGCTCAAGCTCACCGATGCTGCGAACAAGTTCCTGGTGAAGCACGGCTACGACGAGAAGTTCGGTGCACGCCCGCTCAAGAGAGCGATTCAGCGCTACATCGAAGATCCTCTCTCGGAGAAGATTCTTCTGGCCGAGTTTGCCAAGGGCGACGAGATCGAGGTCGATGTGTCGGCCGACAACGAGAAGCTCGAGTTTAGAGTTCTGACAGGGACGACACAGACACAATAAAGGCAGAGGGAACAGAGAGGGCCGCGAGAGTGTTGCATTTACAAGCAACTACTTTCGCGGCCCGATTGTCTAATTGGCCATGATAAGGGAGGCTCTGCGCTCTGCTACCTCTTGCGTGGCCGAGCCCGCGAAGCGGGAAAGGCCCTCTGAATCTCTTCTTTATTAGATTTCAACGATGCTAAAGTATGCATTCCCCCTGGCGGCCTTGATGGCGGCAGGGACTCCCGTATTCGCCCAGGAAAGTGCTCCGGGTGCCTGCACGACACCCGATTCCATCGGTGTCACGGGCAACTCACGCATTTCCGCCGAAAGCGTTCGAGGATCGGCCGGCATTCCTGCCCGCACCGCTCTCAACTACCGCGACATTCAACGCGCCATCAAAGCGCTTTTTGCGACCGGCCAGTTCGAGGACGTGCAGGTCACGTGCTCGGTGCCGCCGGTCGCCCCAAAGCCGACACTGATCATCAATGTCCGCGAGCGGCCCGTGCTCGCCGATTACAGCGTCACCGGTCCGGAAAGAGTCTCCGCCAAGGATGTGCGTGAAAGACTCACGCTCGTCACTGGGAAGGCGCTCGATCCATCAGCGATTGCGCTCGCGGTCGAGAGAGCTGACTCACTGTACGAAGCGAAAGGATACTACCTCGCGCGAATTCACGTCGACACACTCCCTCAGGCCGACAACAAGGTCAAGCTTGTTTTCCGCGTCGAGGAAGGTCGAAGACTCGCGATTTCGGGACTGCAGGTTACCGGCAACAAAAGAGTTTCTGCGGAGGACATCGCGGGGGTGATGGCGTCGAAGCCGGAAGGGTTTTTGTGGTTTCGCAAAGGCGAATTCGACGACTCCAAGTACGCAACTGATCTCTCGGAAAAAATTCCCGCGCTTTATTCCAGTCGAGGCTTCATCGATTTCAGGATTCTCAACGATTCTCTGATCATCGATCGCGAAGCTGGAAAAGCAGTGATTGCGCTCGATGTGAGCGAAGGCCCGCGATACAAGATCGGCACATTCGAGGCACTCGGTAACAAGAGATTCTCGACCGCCGAGATAAACCAGTTCTATCCGTTCACGAGCGAGAGCCAGACCCTGACTCAGCGCGCAACGGGATTCATTCGACGCAGCTATCACAATCCGCCCAACACTTTCGACCAGAGCAAGTGGGATGCAGCCGAGCAGAAGCTGCGCGACGCGTACAATGACGAGGGCTACATCTACGCGCGCATCCGTCCTGTAGTCGAGCGTCAGGCAGGCAGTGATTCTCTCCGCGTCGTAAATCTCAGATGGGAAATCGACGAGCAGACGCCGGCGATTGTGAATCGCATAGACATCGAAGGCAACGATTTCACCTACGAATCGTGCATTCGCGAGCAGATCGTGCTCGCCCCCGGTCAGGTGTTCAATCGGAACTATCTGCTGCGAAGCTATCAAAACATCTCCAACATGAACTTCTTCGAGTCGCCGATGGCCGCTCCGGAGACTCGTCCGATTGGAGAGCAGGGAGACGTTGACATCATCTTCCGAGTGAAAGAGAAGCGCACAGGCAACATCAACTTCGGTGCGTCGACAGGTCAGGGAACTGGCGTCGGCGGATTCATCGGACTCGATCAGCCGAATCTTCTTGGGCGATGCAAGAGAGCACAGC
>JBKPNY010000139.1:0-5853 GCA_046732835.1 Gemmatimonadota bacterium
TGCCATAGCGCCTATACTATAGTATAGGTATCTCGCAGAAGCATCAGTTTACCATACGTTTGGTCCGCCGCTACGTAGCGCGACGTATGCCGGGTCGAGCAGGGGAGTGCGATCCTGATGTATCGATTCTTCAGGAGGTGCAATGCACAAAATCCGAGGCGCGTTCCTCTCGATGATCCTGACATTGCTGGAAATATTCGGCGCGTGCATGGAGGTCACGAGCCCGCCAGATAATCCTCATCCGGTCATAATAGAGCCCGCGATTCGCACCACGTTCCCGTACGACAAGCTCGGCGACTGGATTTCAGGAACCAGCACCGCGATAACCAAGGATGATGATTTCAAAGCCGGATACCTGGAGATCGCGAATCTTTTTACAGTCCAACATGGTCACCTGACGGCAAGCGGATCGCAATCGGAGTGAACACAATCGTCGATGCTTTCTCCGGCGACTACAAGACAACCATCAGAGTAATGAACGCTGATGGAACATCGCAGAAAGATCTGGCATCGTTTCCAAGACATACGATTTACGCGCACGACTCCGATGCGGATCCGCTGTGCTGGTCGGCAGATGGAACCCGTGTCCTTTTCGGCGTCATAGATACGGATACCAGCTTTCATACCTACAGTATGCGTGCGGACGGAAGTGATCTTACTCCGATTACATCGAGCTGGATGGTATCATGCGGTCGCTGATTTTTCCTTCTGGCTTCAGAGGTGCTTTCAGGAGGGTGCACCCGGCAATGCGGCAAACGAGCCTGGTTGCGATCGTGCTCGTCTCCATTGGCCTCGCCTGCCAAAGGTCGACTCCTGCCATTGACACTGGAGAACGTGTGAGAACGATGACCGATCCGCGCAACGGTCAGCTGTATCCGACGATGGGAACTTCCGGAATAGAATTCCTCGCCTATAACGTCGGCTTCAAGACACCGGATTCCTGGTGCTACGAAGACAACGATTCAACATGCGCCGAGTACGGGAGACTGTACTCGTGGGAAGCGGCGAAGAGGGATGCGTGTCCGGCGGGATGGCATCTGCCAGGCGAGGCTGAATGGCTCAAGCTCATTTCGGGCTATTTCGACGTTCCCACCAAACAGACAATCGGTGATCCGAAGGAAGACTACGCCGCACTCACAAAAGGATCATTCGGCGCGAAGCTCGGCGGATCACGAAGTCCTTCGGGAAAATTCATCGACCGGGCATCGCTCGATGGAGATGGCGACGGCATGTACTGGACAAGCACATCGTGCGGAGCCGACAGCGCCGTGCTCATTGTGTTCAACTCCCATTCTGGCCGTGTGATGCGCGACTGCGATACGGCAAAAGGATGGGCAAACTCGGTTCGGTGTGCGCGGACAGTAAGATAGAGTTGCTGATTCACTCAAACGAACCATTGTATTTGCCCAAAACGACAGCGTACCAGAGGGAGAGTTCGGCCGCTTCACGATGAACGGTCACGCGTGGGACCCGAATATCAGCGTATGGACAAGCGCACTCGGCACAACCGAAGAGTGGTTCATCCGCAACCATACACACATCCTCGATCATGAGGATATGGGAATGATGAGCCGCTTCGAAATAGCGCCGGCTAGCGTGTAAGAAGATCTTTTCCAGCTGCTAGTGACCGTTGCTAGTTTCCAAACACAAACGTCGGCACAAGCGATGACGTGGTAGTTCCATTGCCGAACTGGCCAGTGCTGTTGCTGCCCCAACAATATGCAGCGCCACCGACCGCCAATCCGCAGACGTGACTTCCTCCAGCGCGCAGTCCAGTGAATGGGATGTTTCCTGAAACAGCCTGCGGAGTGGTGAAGAATTTCGTCGTGCTCCCAACACCCAGCTCACCAAGTCTGTTCGATCCCCAGCAGTAAGCTTTCCCTGCTGTTGTGAGACCGCAGCTGAATCCAGCCTTGTAGGACTTTTGAGCATCATCATCTACTTCATAACTCCCACCTGCCGCGAGTGACTCGAACGACAACCCTCCTGCAACTTGAGCCGGAGCTGATCGATCAGTCGTAGTACCGTCACCAAGCTGACCGTATCTGTTCTCACCCCAGCAGTACGTCGGGCCCGATGTTGAAATTCCGCAAACATGTCCGAGTCCAACGCGGAGAGTCGTAAATGAAATGCTGCTTGAAACGGCTCCCTTGATAATTGGCTGCGGCGGACCGTTGAACGTGTGGTACTCGAGAATCCAGCAGTAAGCGAGACCGGCCGGATCGACTGAGCAATACTTTCCGTCTATCCCTGCAACTACTGCGACCATTCCAGTCCCAATCAGTGTCGGCGGCTTGGGGCCAATACCATACACGCTCTGGTAAACGTCATCGATAGTGAGAATGCGGCCCCAGCAGTAAACTTCGCGCGACGCAGTAGTTCCGCAGGTGCTGTACTGTCCCGGAGCTATCGACACGAACGTGTATCCGCCCATAACTGGAACAGGGACGTTCGAGCTGTTAGTAGAACTACCCGTGCCCAATTCTCCCGCCGTGTTTGTTCCCCAGCAATAAACCAGCGAGCCAACGGCAATTGCGCACGTGTGAGTTGGTCCGGAAGCGATTGCGACGAACTTGATATCTGTCGAAACTTTCGTCGGTACAAGCTTGTTGATCGTAGTTCCATCGCCCAGCTGACCGGATCCGTTCTGTCCCCAGCAGTATGCAGTTCCATCAGTCGTTAGACCGCAGCTGAAACCGGATCCCGATGACAGTCGAATGAAGGAAATGATTCCGATCGATGATGTCGCAGTCTTTCCCTCAACAGATGCAGTAATGACAACCGGAGCATCAACTGGAGCAGCTGTCACAACTCCGCTCGATGAAACCGTCGCACGATCGGGATTGCTCGACGTCCACGTGATTGTGCGTCCGCCGAGTACGTTGCCGTTTGCGTCGCGAAGTGTGGCCGTGAGCTGCTTTGTTGCACCGCCGGACATGTTGGTGTTAGCCGGGTCGAGCGTGATTGTCGCGACTGGAGTAGCAAGAGTATTTACAGTGAGGGCTGCCTGACCCTGCTTTCCTTCGGCTGTCGCAACAATGTTGCTCGATCCTACAAGAATTCCAGTCGCTACACCTGCGTCATTCACGCTCGCAACAGTTGGGGCGGATGAAGTCCAGGTAATCGTGCGTCCTGTGAGCACGCGCTGCGCTGAATCCTTGAGAACTGCAGTGAACGAAGCGGTAGCGCCCGCTGAAACAGATTCCGTTCCGGGAGTGACGGTGATTGTCGCAACCGGAACGAGAGACACCACAACTATTACGCTGCCGACTTTTCCCTCCACATCTGCGGAAACAGTCGCCGTGCCAGGACCAACCCCACTGACAACACCACCCGAGCTGACCGTTACGACTTCTGCATTATTAGTCGACCAGACAATGTCCCGTCCGGTTAGAACACCGCCAACAGAATCGAGTGGAAGTGCAGCGGCCTGAAGATTCTCTCCAACTCTGAAAGCAGTTCTGGGAATACTCACCGAGACGCTGGCCACCACCGGGTTATCCGGGCCGTTCGATTCGCCGCCGTTACAGCTGAGAATTACAGGGAAGAGGATCAGCGACACAACCGCTCGCGGACAATTGAACAATCTCATCAACAACTCCAATATCATTTATGGTGTCGCGTGAATAATACGGATGTTCCGGCCTTTCGAAAATGCTTTTTTCAGCGAGGGAAAAAGCCGCTCCGATGTGGCTCTGGCAGTGATAGGCATGTACCTTAGCCCGCACTAATGCCACTCATCGACGACCTGCGACAAGCGCTAGGCTCCTCCTACATCATCGAGCGCGAGCTTGGCGGAGGAGGCATGAGCAGAGTCTTCGTCGGCGAAGAAGTCGCGCTCGGGCGTAAAGTCGCAGTAAAAGTGCTGATGCCGGAGCTCGCCGCAGGAGTAAGCGCCGACCGATTCCAGAGAGAGATCAAGCTCGCCGCGCAGCTGCAGCATCCAAACATCGTTCCCGTTCTCACTACGGGAACTGCAGCGGGCCTTCCTTATTACACGATGCCGTTCGTTGACGGACTTTCACTCCGTCAACGCCTCGAGAGGAATCCCGGCGTTCCAATTGCCGAAGCTATTCCAATTTTAAGAGATGTCGCACGAGCGCTCGCATATGCACATGATCACGGCGTTGTACATCGCGATATCAAACCGGAGAATGTTCTTCTCGCAGATGAAGCCGCGGTAGTAACTGATTTCGGAATAGCAAAAGCAATTCATGCAGCACGCACTGATGCGCCCGGGGGAACACTCACGCAGGCAGGCGCATCACTTGGCACACCTGCATACATGGCGCCGGAACAGATCTCGGCCGACCCATCAGTCGATCATCGCGCGGACATCTATTCATTTGGATGCGTTGCATACGAAGTACTCACCGGCGCTGCGCCATTCTCACATCGGCAGCCAAGTCAGTTATACGCCGCGCACATCAGCGAGAAGCCGGCGACACTGAAGGATCGCCGTCCAGATTGTCCAGACGACATCGCCGCGCTCGTAATGCGTTGCCTCGAGAAAGATCCGGCGAACAGACCGCAGTCATCGCGTGAGCTTTTGCGCGCACTCGATGCCGGTCAATCACGCACGACCGCATCGACGCCCGTTCCTCGAGCGAAACCTTTGCGACGTGGACGGCTTGTCGTAATCTCGGCAATTGCCGGCGTCGCTCTGTTCTCCGGAATCGCTGCGTATGCAACGAGAAATAAGCAGACTACGGATATCCATTCGCTCGCAGTACTTCCTTTCGCAAACATCGGCGGCGATACATCGAATACATACTTCGCTGAAGGAATGTCGGACGAGCTCACAACTGAGCTCGCCCGCGTTCCGGGTCTGACGCTCGCATCACGAAGCTCAGTCGCAAAGTACAAGGGAGCCGATGCGAAGCAGGTTGGACAAGGACTCAATGTTGGCGGAGTGATCGATGGAACTGTTCGCCGAGCGGGTGATCGACTGCGATTGACGGCGCAGCTGATCGACGCGGCGAGCGGCAATATCCTCTGGACCGATACCTACGAGCAGCAGGTCCAGGATGTGTTTGCTGTACAGGATTCGATTACGAAGTCGATTGTCTCCGCATTGAAACTCAAATTGAGCGGTGCGCAGGCGAATACTGATGCCGCGGTCAATGCGCAGGGAACGAAAGACATTGCAGCGTACGATCTCTATCTACAGGGACGATATCTGTTCGCGCGGCGCGGCAGGTCTCTCACGAAAGCTGTCGAGCTTTTCGACGAAGCAACGAAAAAGGATCCAAAGTTTGCGCGGGCCTATGCGGGCTATGCGATGGCAGGCTCTCTCGTTCCGGCTTACACGCTCACTTCGCCAGATACGATCATTCAGCTCTCGATCAAGGCTGGCCAGCGAGCAATCGCGCTGGATCCGAACCTTGCCGACGGATATCTCGGACTCGCGAATTCTCTGCTGTACGAATTCAACTGGAACGAGGCCGAAAGAAACTTCAAAAAGGCAATAGAGCTGGAGCCGGGAAATGCAACAGCATACCAATGGTATGGAGACTTCCTCTATATAACAGGAAGACCTGTCGATGCGCTTCCAGCAATGCGTCGCGCTGTACAGCTCGACCCATCATCTCCAGTGATCAATCACGACCTCGGCTATACTGCCATGATTGCCGGCAGATATGATGAATCTTCTCGCCAGCTGAGAAAGGCAATGGAGCTCGACAGCTTGTTCCCTTTCAGCGGAGCAATGATGATGGAGCTGAAGCTGCTGGAGAAAAAGTATGATTCCGTTATTGTGTGGAATTCAACCGCGATTTCCCCCAACAGATGGGGGCCGGCAATGGAAGCGTACCGGCTGACCGGCGACACCGCGAGAGCGCGAATGGTGCGGGA
>JBKPNY010000140.1:0-1830 GCA_046732835.1 Gemmatimonadota bacterium
GAGAAATCTCAGATTGTTTGCATTCAACACACTGGCGGTGTTAGCCCCCTCGAACTGTATGCTCATCTCAAGAAACAAAATATGATCACGGCCCCACGCGTCGATCGGCTAAGAATTTCGCCGCATTTTTACAATACTCACGCAGAATTTGATCAACTCATCGCCGCTCTTCCATAGTCGTTCGCCTCCCGTATTCGTCTCGCCGGGCCTGCTGAGTCTGGTCGATAAGTGACTTAGGCCCAGCCAGCGAGCGATTATCGGTCGCGACCCGTTTTGTTTTGTATTAAAGCTGTACGCGAAATCCCGGGCCCAATCGTAAAGTCGAGAGCGGTCCATAATGCCTTGCGCGAATTCTTTAGGAAATTTGCGAGCCACTCAGTTCTAACAGTCTCACGCCATCATTGGCACGGTCGTTGCCAAACAGGAATCCGAACAAGAAGGGTAGATAAAAGGGTAAATCGGGTCAGGCTTAAGATTACGGTGAGTGGAAGCTTTGGGGGAGGCGTCCTCTCACGATTTAAAAAACAGGCGGTGGCTCTTTCGGGGGAACGGAGTTAACGGCTGTACGTAATCAAGAGCAATCATTGCGGTGCTGCTGATCGACGTCCTGAAGGGGCTTGGGGGAGCCTCCCAGGAAGATCAGCAGCCCGCATTAGTTTTAAGGGCCCGTATTTTTGTAACGCAAACTGTTAGTTTGCGATTACTCCGCCGATAGCGCTCATTTAGATGAAGACGCAGATGAAGACGCAAACTAACAGTTTGCGTTAAGTCTGCGACTATCGATCGGTTTCGCGGGTCAAGTCATCCAGGTTCAACCGCAGCATCGCATCCGAATCAACATACGCATCCTTGTTCCGCTGTTGCGAACGCCTCAAGCTGAACAACAGCGCTCCACAAAAACCACCGACCGCCAAACACGTAATCAGGGCCAGGCCAGAGGCTTTGACGACAGAAACGAAAACGCCCAGCGTTGTTTCGGTAAACTCACGCGTGGCTCGTTCATAAGAAAACGGGTTTTCGCCTAACCACTGAACCAATTGCTCGTATTTGACCTGATCGATCAGTTGGTTGGCTGCCAGTTCGTTCGGAGCGTCAAAAACAAACACAGCATAGTTGCCAACACGACGATAAGCCGTGGGCGCCAGCTGGCCCTGGCCGCGCAGCTCCTGAACCCTGGCTGTGATCCTCTCGTTTTGTTCAGTTGCTGCCTGCGGCGTGTTAAATTCGATTATTACGAGGTGCTGATTGCCGTAGTCAGCGCTGACGGCCTCGGCGCCGGCAGCGAAGCTAACCGCCGAAAAAACGGAATTCTCGCCAAACTGATGTTTCAGTGTTTCGACGTTGACCGCATACAGCGGTAAGCGCACGTTTTGCCAGTTCGGCAGGTGCTTCACGAGGACGGGAATTTCACCGGCGCCGGCATCGAGGGTCTCAGCAAAGGCCTTCGCGAAACTGACCACTGCCTCAGGGTCACGCGTTTTGTCGTCACTATGAATTACGACGAAAGCACGTCCTTTGTAGAACAGAAGGTTGGCGTTGGCACCATCGTCATATGAAAAACCCGCACTGCCAACCGCAGCGTCCTTCGTCTTTCCGTCATTGCCCGAACTTTCAGCGCGTCTCCTGGCCTCGGTTAACAAACCGTAAGTGGCTGAGTCGGAAGCGGTGGACTGAACAGAAACCTTAAACCGCTTGCCATCTTTTGACGTGTAATGCCGGCTTGCTTCGGAAGTAAGTTGATTGCGCGCAATCGCGTCGGCAAGCATTGCGCGGTCGTATTGCTCAGGCCGACCGACCGCGCGATAGTCACCTACCTTGTCCGCGAGGATT
>JBKPNY010000141.1:0-2965 GCA_046732835.1 Gemmatimonadota bacterium
CCACCGCAGCCTGAACTACCGCGACAGTTGCACCAGGCGCGCGGTAATTATCTGATCGGTGGACCAGAGTCACAGATGCGGCACGGTCGCGCAGCTGATGACACCAGTCAAATGCAGAATCGCCGCCGCCGATTATGACGATCCGTTGACCACGGAATCTTTCCGGATCGACGACGTTGTCGAAAATCCCCCGCCCATACCAGGGCTCAGCGCACTGCTGCGGTAGTCGACGAGGTGAGAAAGCACCGATACCTGCTGCAATCAGAACCGATCGAGTCGGAAACCGATCGGTATCCGTAACGAGAATGAAGTGACCATCCTCCTCCTCGAGAGCCTGAACATGCTGGCCGAGGTAGGATGGGAAGTTGAATTGTCCTGCCTGCTCCGTCAGGTCGCGCACGAGATCCTTCGCCAGTATCTGCCGAAAGCCCGCAACGTCGAAGATGTATTTCTCGGGATAGAGGGCAGTCAGCTGACCACCGAGCTGCGGCAAAGTATCGACAATCTGCGCTGTCGCGCCGCGCATACCCGCATAAAAGGAGGCGAAAAGACCTGTCGGCCCGCCTCCGATAATGGTGATGTCCTTTATCTCGTGCATTCGTGGCAATATAGCCAGATTTGGCACCATGAAGATTTACACGAAGACCGGCGATGCGGGACAAACCGGACTGTTCGGTGGCGGCCGCGTTTCCAAGGATGACCCTCGAGTCGAAGCGTATGGCGACGTCGACGAGCTGAATGCTTTTCTCGGTGCAGCGCGCGCAGTTGAGGTAATGCCGCGAATAGATGAAGTGCTCGTTCCGATTCAACGTGACCTGTTTTCAATCGGCGCGCTGCTGGCTACTCCGGATCTCGAGAAGATGCACGATCATCTCGCAAAGGCTCAGATCGATGACGGACGCATCGTCAGTCTCGAGAAGGAAATCGATGCCTGCGACCGCGAGCTCGAGCCGCTCCGTGCGTTTATCGTCCCCGGTGGAACTCCCAAGGCAGCTTCCTTGCACATAGCCCGCACCGTCTGCCGACGAGCGGAGCGACGAGTGATCCATTTGCAGAAGGAAGTGGAGATCCCGCAGATAGTCGTTGTCTACCTGAACCGACTGTCGGACCTGCTGTTCACTTTGGCGCGAGTTGCCAACACCCGAGGCGGTGCGGGGGAAGTGACTTGGTAGCGCTGAAGTATCCAATTGAAGTAAAAGCTGGATCGATCGCTGAGCTTGGGGAATTCGTCAAACGGATTGCCCCCGCCCACCGTTATTCGGTGATCACCGATTCCAACGTAGGCCCTCTATATGGTAGGGCCGCGCAGGAATCGCTCGGCATCGATCCTAACGATGTGCTCGTCATCCCTGCCGGCGAAAACAGCAAGTCGCGGGGGAGCTGGGGCTGGATCACTGATCAGCTCATTGAAAAGGGATTCGGGCGCGATTCGGCAATAGTTGCCCTTGGTGGCGGGGTCATTGGCGATCTCGCGGGATTCGTGGCCGCGACCTACATGCGGGGCATCCCGATAGTCCACGTGCCGACCACTTTGCTGGCAATGATCGACGCCTCGATAGGCGGAAAAACTGGGGTGGACACCCAGGCGGGAAAGAACCTGGTGGGGGCTTTCCACCCGCCGGCAGGAGTTTTGGTAGACCCGCAACTCCTTGATACGCTTCCACTTAGAGAATTGAGAACAGGATTTGCCGAGGCGCTTAAGCATGGCGCGATTGCGAATCGGGGTTACTTTGATGCCGTGGTCAGCGCTATCCCCCGGGTTCTTTACGGGCGGGGTGCAGCGGGTGACTCGCTGGCCGATGTCATCGTCGGTAGCATAGAGATTAAATCGGGCATTGTTGCCCGGGATGAGCACGAAGGCGGCGTTCGGAAGATTCTCAACTTCGGACACACCGTCGGTCATGCGATCGAAATGCTGAGCGGGTTTTCGCTGGCGCATGGAGAAGCGGTCGCGATCGGGATGACGCTCGAGTCAAGAATTGCCGAGCGTGTCGGGATCGCGGCTGAGGGCACTGAGAAGGAGATTCGAAGCGCTCTCACAGCAGCAGGACTTCCGGTTGGCCGTCCGAACGACCAGGACGCCGACCGGATTCTGGAAGTGATGCAGTCCGACAAGAAAGCTCGCGAAGGGGAGGTTCGCTACGCGCTTCCCCGCGCGATCGGTGAAATGGCAGGTGCCGACTCTGGTTGGACCGTGTCTGTGGCTGAGTCTATCGTGCGGGAGGTGCTGACATGAAGCGTGACGAGTTATTGCGTCTGGCGGTTGCAGTCGTCATTGCGATCATTTTTATCGGAACCGGTGCGGCAAGACTTCCAATCGGAAAAGCTGCATACATCCATGCCCCTGTTCTTGTTTACGCTGAGCCCCTCCTCGATCCACTTGTTGTAACTGCGAAGAAAATCGTGAAGAACGGCGGACAATTCCGTCGAGCGACTGCAGCCGAAGCGCTGAGGATGCGCGCTGAAGGAATCATTCCCGATCCATCACGATTCGCGAGAGCTCAACCCGGTGAAGAAGTCCCCGTTTCGATTACTGAGTACTGCCTGAAGGGAACAACGCGCCGTGGACGATTTGTTCGCCCCGGAATTGTCGCTGCAGATCCCCGCATCTTCCCGCTCGCCCGCTACGTCGAGGTCTTCATGGGCAAGAAGTACCTCGGCCGATTTCTGGTGGATGACACTGGGGGCAACGTGATCGGTGCGACCCTCGATATCTGGACTCCGTCCTGTAACCAGGCCGCTCGATTTGGAAGACACACCGGAAAAGCCGTATTGGTGGCCAAGGAAGAGGAGCACATCCTTCCGCAGACTCTGGTCGAGCTGAATGTCATTCCCAACCTGAGCGCTGTCGGGGAGATGTTCGAGGGTTTGGCAAAGCGATAGAACCAGAACTTCGGTACCAGGTACCAGAAAAACCAGAAGTGCGGTACCGGGTACCGGAAAAACCGGAACTGCGGTACCAGAT
>JBKPNY010000142.1:0-50589 GCA_046732835.1 Gemmatimonadota bacterium
CGAGTCGTCGCGCCAACGAGCGTGAACTTCTCGATCGGCATTGTAATTGTCTGCGCCTTGGGACCTTCGGAAAGACGGATGTCGATCCGGTAATCTTCCATTGCTGGATAAAGGAACTCCTCGATTACCGGACGCAGGCGATGAATCTCATCGATGAAGAGAATGTCGCCTTCACGGAGATTGGTGAGAGTTCCGACGAGATCACCAGGTTTCTCGAGAGCCGGTCCTGATGTCGTCCGAATATTCACGCCCATCTCTCGCGCGATGAGCTCCGCCAATGTTGTCTTGCCGAGTCCGGCGGGTCCGAAAAAGAGAGTATGGTCGAGCGGCTCACGGCGGGACAGCGCGGCATCTATATAGATCCGCATCGAGTCCTTCACCTTGGGCTGACCAATGAATTCAGCGAGCCGCTGCGGGCGAAGCGAGAGCTCGACGACAGACTCGTCCGCGAGCTCTTCGGGCGTCGTGATTTCTGCGCGCGTCATCAGGCTCTCAATATAACCCGAATAGACGCCGAAATAGAGTCAAACTTTTGCAGCGATTCCGGCCAGACGCTCGGCCGCCTTTTCGAGCGTCTCTTTTTTCTTGCAGAAGGCGAATCGAGTCACATGCTCGCCAAGTTTTGGCTCGCGATAGAAGCTGGTACCCGGAACTGTCGCGACTCCAATTTCTTTTGCCAGCCACATAGCGAACTCGACGCCCCTCAAATCGCTGATTCCCGTGAAGTCTGCGAGTATATAGTAGGCGCCTTCAGGCGAGCAGAACTTGAATCCGGCTTCGTCGAGTGCAGCGACCATCAGGTCGCGCCGCTCGCGATACTCGAGAGCCATCTCGTTGTAGTAATCAGGACCAAACGCCATTCCGATTGCGCCTGCTGCCTGCAGCGGTGCAGGTGCTCCCACTGTAAGAAAATCGTGAATCTTCCGAATTGGAGATGTCATCTCGAACGGCGCTACTGCATAGCCAAGTCTCCAGCCAGTGCAGCTGAATGTCTTCGACAATCCCGAGATAGTCACTGTGCGCTCGCGCATGCCGGGCCACGTTGCGAGAACATGATGACCGCCGGCGTAGCGGATGTGCTCGTAGATCTCATCGGTGATGGCAATCACGTCGTGCTCCTGGCACAGCTCAGCAATCAATCCGATTTCTTCTCGGGTAAAAACTCGTCCGGTGGGGTTGTGCGGAGTGTTGACCACAATGGCCCGTGTGCGGTCGCTGAATGCCGCGCGGAGCTTTTCGGGATCGAGCTTCCACTCCAACCCCTCAAGCGGAACGAACACGGGCTTCGCACCAGCGAGGATCGCATCGGGTCCATAGTTCTCGTAGTACGGCTCGAAGACAATGACTTCATCGCCAGGATTCACGAGTGCGAGGAAAACTGCCGCCATTGCCTCGGTCGCACCGCATGTCACTGTGATCTCGCGATCGGGATCGACTTCCATGTCGTACCAGCGACGATACTTCTCGGCGATCGCAAGTCTGAGTGCCGGAGTTCCCCAGGTGATTGCGTATTGATTGATGTCGCCGTGAATTGCCGCGCACGCAGCATCCTTCATCGGCTCCGGCATCGCAAAATCAGGAAAGCCTTGAGCGAGATTGATCGCTCCGTGTTGATTCGCAACTCGCGTCATCTCGCGAATCACTGATTCCTGAAAGGTCGAAGCTCTATGTGCAGTATGAATCATTTTGAATTCCGGACCGAGATCAGAAAAACAAATTTACCGCCCGCCGAGCTTGGCGAGAGCAGCTCTGATCAGCTCCGCAGCGGAGAGTCCGCCACCGCCGGCATCGAGCGCGGCGCGAACTCCCTTTTCAGCATCGGCATTGTTGTAGCCGAGTGAGACTAGGGCGCGCATTGCGTCTTCTGCAGCACCACCGGCAACGCGGGGCATTCCTTCTTCGCCGCCAATTCCGTCGAGCTTGTCCGCCAGATCGAGAATGAGGCGCTCGGCCTTTTTTCGTCCGACTCGCGGGACGCCTTGCAGTGTCGGAATGTCTTTCTCCTGAATTGCCCTCACGAGACGATTTGCAGAAAGCGCTGACATCAGGCCCAGTGCGAGCGAAGGCCCAACTCCATTCGCTGTGAGAAGTTTTTGAAAGAGCCGCCTCTCGAAAACGCTGGAGAATCCGAACAACTGCCATCCATCTTCCTTCACGACGAGATAGGTGTGCAGCGAAACTTTGTCTCCCTGTTTTGGGAGAGTCTCGAAAACTCCGAGCGGAATCTGGAGCTCGTAACCAACGCCACCCGCAGTCATGACATCGACCCGGTCGATGTCCTTGGCTGTAAGTGTGCCGGTGAGAAAAGAGATCATTACGAATGCTGAATGCTGAATGCTGACAAACTGCGAGGATTCATGATATGAGCAAGAGCAGCAGCGACACCGTCAGACGCGTCAGAAGGGTGAGGAGGTGTTTTCAATCGAAGAAGACGCATCACCATGAATTGAACCTGCTCTTTTGTGGCACCGCCTGCGCCGACGACAGCTTTCTTGATCTCAGCGGGAGGATACTCCGCAATCTCTATTCGTGCATTCGCGGCCGCGAGCAGAATAACGCCGCGTGCATGCCCCAGAACGACAGTTGTGCGAACGTTGCGCGCATAGAAAACATCTTCGATCGACAAAGCATCAGGTCGATGGCGCTGAATGAGCTCGACGACTCCAGCGTGAATCTCCTGAAGCCTCGATGCAAGCGACTCACGCGGACGTGTGCGGATTACACCGCATTCAAGCAATCGCGGCGGGAGCGTGCGATCTCCTTTCACCACGCCGTATCCTGTGACGGCTGTTCCGGGATCTATCCCAAGAACAATCACGTTTTGTGTCTGCTAACTCTGCGTGGCGGCAGCCCTCTGTTCACTCTGCTATGTCACAGTTGGCGGCGACCTTCTGCACGTCGTCGAGCTCCTCGAGCTCCTCGAGCAGCTTCACCAGTGACTCTGCCGTCGATCCGCTCACAGTCACTAGATTCTTCGGTACCGATGCAATTTCTGCCTCGGCGATCTCATATCCTTTTGATTCGAGTGCTGAGCGAACAGTGTGCATGCTCGCAGGATCCGTTGTGATCTCGTAGCGCTCATCTTCCGCCTTGAAATCCTCGGCGCCCGCATCGAGCGCAGCTTCGAGCGCGTCATCCTCGGGATACTTCGTGGCATCGAGATAGAGCTGGCCTTTTCGCTCGAACATCCACGAGACAGAATTTGCCGCGCCAAGATTTCCGCCACCGCGCGACAGTTTGTGCCGGACTTCAGCGACGGTACGATTTGCATTGTCCGTCATCGCGAAGATCAGGATTGCGACTCCGCCCGGGCCGTAACCTTCGTACGTAATTTCCTGATACTCGACGCCCTCGAGCTCGCCCGTTCCTTTCTTGATTGCGCGCTCGATGTTGTCTTTCGGCATCGATGCTGCGCGAGCCGTCTCGATTGCGGTGCGAAGCCGCGGATTTCCTCCGGGATCGCCGCCGCCGAGCTTCGCGGCCATGGTTATTTCGCGAATGAGCTTTGTAAACTGCGCGCCGCGCTTTGCGTCAGCTGCAGCCTTGTAATGCTTGATTTGTTTCCACTTGCTGTGACCAGCCATTCTCTATCCTCTTTGATCCTTCAAATATATCGGCTTGGAAAAGCGAGCCATCAGCGGTCAGCTTTCAGCGATCAGCGAGAGCTGCCCGCTGCCGGCTACCGGCGCCCGACATGAACCGCTTTGCTGTCAGCTGGTTGCAGGTAGCTCTCGCTGATCGCTGAAGGCTGACCCGCTGATAGCTACCCCAACTCTCCCATCAACTCATGAAGTTCTGCAACGGAAGCCTGATCTAACTGACGAACGCAGGCCTCGATCAGGGACGACAGTGCGCTAACAGTTCCGCGGCGATTGCTCAGCGCAACAGCGTCGATAACACCAACCATGGCAACGCGGGCGGGGTTCGAAAGAGCAAGCGACGCAAGCCACTGGCGGGTGCTGGCAATGCGAGCTGCCGAATCGGCGGGAGCCAGGAGATAGGGCGGCAGAAGACTTACGGCCAGCCGGGCCGCGACGAAGCAGGCAAGCGCAACCTCGCGATCCCCACCGAGGGCGGCGCGACCTGCGTGCGATGCAAGCGCCTTGAAGCGGAAAAATGGTGCGGCCAGCGCAAATGGGGGAGGTTGCCCGATCACGTCCGGAATCTAGGCATCCCATACGCGCCCGGCTACATTCACGAGACACCATGGCACAGGCCCCTAAATCCATCCTCTGGGTCGACGACGAAGGCGAGCTCCTCGAATCCCATCGCATTTTTCTGCGCTCCAAAGGCTACGACGTTGAATGGGCGTCAAACGCCGACGACGCTGTCGAGATGCTCCGCCGGAGGCCGTTCGACATCATGCTGCTCGATGAGCAGATGCCGGGGAAAAGGGGACTCGAGACTTACCGCGACGTTCGCGAAATAGCGCCGAATCTTCCGGTCGTGATGGTCACCAAGAGCGAAGAGGATGCAACGCTCAAGGAAGCCATCGGCGCGAACATTCGCGACTATCTCGTAAAGCCGATCAATCCGCGCCAGGTCCTGAGCATAGTGACTCAGATTCTCGAGGGTCCGCGCATTCGCCAGCAGGCGATTGCGCGCCGATTCGTCGAGAGATTCCGCGCGATCGAGCTCGAGCGCGATCGGAATCTCGACTGGCGGGGATGGATCGATCGCTTCGATGAGCTCATGCGATGGGATGTCGATCTTGCCGCGGCCGGCGAGATGGGACTTTACGATTCACTGCGCGGACTTTATCCCGACATGCATCGTGAGTTCGCGGGATTCATGAAAACTGAATATCCTGCGTGGCTCAAGCATCTCGAGGGCAACAGGCCGCCGCTCTCGATCGACGTTGTCGGCGAATTTCTTCTTCCGATTTTACAACGCGATCGCGCTGCGGTTTTTGTCGTCGTCGATTGTCTCCGACTCGATCAGTGGAGAGTGCTCGAGCCATTGCTCGCGCCGTTCTTCGACGTCGAAACAACTCATTACTACGCTGTTCTTCCGACTGCGACTCCGTACTCGCGCAATTCTCTCTTCAGTGGACTTTTCCCCGGAGAGATAGCTGCGCGTTTGCCTGACTGGTGGGGAAATGCGGATCGTGAAGACGAATCGCTGAACGCGCACGAGAAAGAATTACTCGAGACGCATCTGCAGGAGCTGAACGGGCCGACGACTGTCCGTTATCAGAAGATCTCGACAGCACAGAATTCCGACGAGCTCGAGCGCCACCTCGGGACCGCGATAGCGAACGAAGGTGTAAGCGCATTCGTGTTCAACTTCGTCGATCTTCTCACTCACGGGCGTAGCGAATCGCAGATCCTGTATGAAGTCGCTCGCGATGAAATCGCGTTGCGGCAGATCACGCGACAGTGGTTCCAGAGATCCGCGCTTCTCAGTGTCCTCAAGGAAGCATCGCGTCGAAAGATTTCTGTGCTGCTCACTACCGATCACGGCTCGATTCACTGCAACACACCGGCAACAGTGTTTGCAAAGCGCGACGCAAGCGCAAACCTCCGATACAAGTTCGGCGAAGATCTGAGAGCCGAGCGCCCCGATCAGGCGCTGCTCTTTACGAACGAAGATGATCTTCGCCTGCCGCGCCGCGGCTCGGGTGCAAATACTTTGCTCGCCACGAACGACTGCTTCTTCGTCTACCCAACCAAGCTGCGGGAGTATCAGAGCCGCTATCGCGGATCATTCCTTCACGGCGGCGTGACGCCGGAGGAAGTGATCCTGCCTCTCGCACTGCTGACGCCGAGGGGCTGAGTGTCCGTCTACGGGCGGCTGTGGCCATACGTTCGGCCTCACCGGGGGCGAATGATTGGAGCAGTTGCAGCGAACATCGCATCTGCAGTGCTCGATGCGTTTTCGCTTGCTCTCCTGATCCCGTTCCTCAACACGCTCTTCGATCAGCCGCCAATTACGGTTGGCGGTAACAAGCTCTCGACGGTTCTGTCGAAGACGATTGGATTCCTTCTCGATCCCGGCGACAAGATGGGATCGCTCAGAAACGTCATCTTCATCGTCATCGCGCTGATCCTTCTCAAGAATTTCCTGAGCTGGATTGCGGGTCAGCTCGGTGCGAGCCTGCAGGAGTACGTGACGCGTGATCTCCGCAATGCGGTTTACGATCACATCGTTCATCTCCCGCTCAGTTTCTTCCAGAGAACAAAGACAGGGCAGATTCTTTCGCGTGTGATTACCGACACCGCGGAGACGCGGCTCGTTCTCACGCAGATAGTTACATCGTCGCTGCAGAACAGCGCGCTTGTCATCAGCTATTTCGCGTTCCTCTTCATGATATCCGTGAAGATGACGCTGATGGCTCTGGTAATTGTGCCGATTCTTGGCGGAACACTCGCACCGCTCCTTAAAAAGCTCAGAAAGGGAAATCGCCGCAAAGGGAATCAGCATGGCGAAATGACGAGCGTGGTTCAGGAATCGGTGAGTGGAATCAGGCTCGTCAAATCTTTTGGAGCGGAGAACGTCGAGATCGCTCGTTTCGGTGAAGCGAGCAACCGCTACGCAAAGCTTACCGTACGGCTCACGCGACTGTCACAGCTAGCCGGTCCCGTGACTGAAGTTGTCGGAACGACTGTCGCGACTGCATTGCTGTGGTTCGGTGCGCGCGAAGTGCTCGTCGATCACGCACTGTCCGGTGCAGACCTCATTGCGTTTCTGCTCTATGCGCTGCGAATGCTTCAGCCTGTAAAAGCGCTGTCGCAGCTTCCGACAACGGCGCAGTCATCGTTCGCCGCAGCAGAGCGCCTGTTCGAGATTCTGGATGCTTCATCGGAACAGCAGACAGACAAGGGAACGCGGGACAGTGCCGCGTTCGACAAGGAGATCGCGTTCGAGGATGTGAGCTTCGCCTATTCCGAAGCGCCCGTTCTTTCGCACGTATCCTTTCGCGCGCGAAAGGGAGAGATCATTGCACTCGTTGGTGCAAGTGGAGCAGGAAAGTCCACGCTTGTCGATCTCATTCCCCGCTTTTACGAGATAGAGAACGGACGCATCACAATCGACGGAATCGATACGCGCTCGCTGAAGCTTCCTGCACTTCGCGGACTAACTGGAATCGTGAGCCAGGACACGGTCCTGTTCAACGACAGCGTTCGGAACAACATCGCGTACGGCACCGATCGCATCTACACAGATGCAGAGGTGGAAGCGGCTGCGCGGGCCGCAAATGCTCATTCTTTCATCGAAGAGCTCCCCGATGGATACCATACCATGCTGGGTGAGCGGGGCACGCGGCTGTCGGGCGGACAGAGGCAGCGACTCGCGATTGCACGCGCCTTGCTTAGAGATCCGCCGATTCTCATTCTGGACGAAGCCACATCTGCGCTCGATACAGAATCTGAACGGCTGGTACAGGAAGCTGTGGACAGACTGCTCGAGGGAAGGACGGTGTTCGTGATTGCGCACCGGCTTTCCACGATTGTTCACGCGGATCAGATCCTCGTGCTCGATAGAGGAGAAATAGTGGAGCGTGGGACTCATGCTGAGCTGCTGCAGGCGGAAGGTGCGTACAATCGGCTTTATACTTTGCAGTTCGGCAGGACCGCGAGGAACGAACCAATGATTTCATCGGCGGTATAGGTGCGAATTCTTTTTCTGCATTCTGCTCGCGAATGGTCGGGCACTGCTAGAGCGTTCGCCGTCGCTGCGCGCGGTCTCGCTGCACGCGGGTACAACGTCACGTTCCTCGCGGAGCCTCACAGCAGCGTAGAGCAGTCGGCATCGCGAATGGCGACTGTCGCCTCCCGGCTCGGTGGAGATGATCCGGTCGCCGCAAAAAAAGATGTCGCACCTTTCGACGTCGCAGCGTTCTCGAGCACAGGCACGTGGCTTGGTGCGGCGTGGCGCCTTCGACACCTGTTTCGCCAGTGGGATGCAGATGCAGTGTTAGTGCATACTGACCGCGAACACCTGATCGCCGCAGTAGCATGCAAGCTTGGCGGCAGGGGAAGGGTGATAAGAAGGACGCCAGCAGGAAACGCCCTCGTAATGCATACAGCAGGTCGGTTCGCCCGGTGGCTCACGGACACGAACTACATGTTCGCCAACGAAGTGGATACGAGAAGGTCACAGCGTGACAAGTCGAACTCGTCCAGCATCGCGAGACTCGGGGTCGATGCGACACGCTATCCCGATCGCGCTGTTGCAGCGCAGGGACAGAAACCGGAAGACATCCGCTATATAATCTGTGTCTACGATCCAACGTCCCGCGGACGCGCAGCTACAGCAATTCGCACAGTGTCCATGCTTGCGCCGCGTCATCCGTACTTGAGACTCATCATTTTCGGCGCGGGCTCGGACAGCGAAGACCTTCGCATGCAGGCGGCAGCGCTCGACGTGATGCATCTCGTGAGCTTCCTCGGTGAGAGAGACGATCATCTCACACTGATGCGTGACGCCGAGCTAGGGTGGGTTGTGGCTGAGGCGGACACCGCGGCATTCGGCATCCTGGACCTCATGGCGCTTGGTGTTCCGGTGATCGCTGCTGAAGGCAGCGTCGCTGAGACGTACGTTGCGAACATGATCAGCGGCGCGCTGGTCCCGCCTGAGGATGCAGCAACAACCGCTGCGACTGTCGTCACACTGCTGATGAGCGAAGAGCAGAGAACAGCGATGGGATCGGCTGCGCGCGCGCGTGTTGCCAGGGAATTTCCCGAAGGCGCAATGATCGATGGCTTCGAGGCGGCCGTGCGGGGGCACGGCCGCGAGTGAGCAGAGGGGACAGAGTCAACAGAGCGTAGAGTGACAACGCCCGTCACGATCGTCATTGCCGCGCGCGATGAGGCAGGGAACATCAGGGCGTGTATCGAAAGTGTTTCGTGGTCAGACGAGATACTCGTGGTGGAGTATGGATCTGCCGATGAGACGGTCAGAGTCGCCGAGCTGGCGGGCGCGCGGGTTATTTCCAATTCATTCGTGACAATCGGACTTCAGCGGAACGCGGCCATCGAACGTGCGAAACACGAATGGATTCTCGTTCTCGATGCTGATGAAAGAGGGTCGCCGGAGCTGGCAAAAGAAGTTGCGAATGTCATCACTGCGCCGCGGTTCGATGCGTATCGAGTGCCGCGGCGAAATTTTTTTCTCGGAGCAGAAGTTCGACACGGCGGGTGGGAGAGCGACAAGCCATTGCGCCTCTTTCGCTCCACTTTGAGATACAACTCGAGTCGCGTTCACGAGCGCGTCGATTTCACCGGCGAAACTGGAGAGTTGAACACCGCGCTGAATCACGAGCCCTATCCAGCACTCGACGCCTGGTTCGAAAAACTCGGCCGCTACAGTGAATGGTGGGCGCAGGATCGATACGATCGAGGGACGCGAGCTGGAATGTCGGCGGTCATTCTTCGTCCACCATTCCGCTTTCTCGCGATGTTCATCCTTCGAGGCGGATGGATGGATGGAGCAAGAGGCGCGCTCCTCGCGGGGATGGCCGCAGTGAGCGTGTTTGCGAAGTATGCGCGACTGTGGGAGAAGGGAAGGAAGTGAGAATACTTCTGATCGGGAGCGACAATCCGTGGAGAATGGAAAACGCTCTCGAGCGCGCCATGCAGCGAGCAGGTCATACGACGCTCCTGATCGACGACAGGCGCATGAAGCGACTCATCGGATGGAAGCTTACACAGCTTTGGGCGAGGTGGCAGGCAAACCAGTTCGCGCCGGATTTTGTTTTTCTGTCCAAGTGTCTCGCGCTCGATCCGGAAACTGTCGCGACCATAATCGATGGCAAGCCGAACGCGATGTGGTATCACGATCCTCAGTGGCATAAGGATCTCGATCGGCCCGACATCGCGCACATTGCGTCCATCGGAAAGCTCGCGCGCACATTTTTTATCACCGGCTTCGAGGACGAGTGGAAAGCGAACGGACTGAACGCCGTGTTTCTTCCGGCTGCAGGCGACGCTCGTATTCAACCTGTCCCGCCACAGGAACGATATGACTCCGACGTCGCGTTTATTGGAGCCGGCTACGATCCGGAGAGAGCCAGATTCCTGATTGAAATCGCAAAGCATCATGATCTAAAAGTCTGGGGACCAGGATGGGATGAATGGCGACACCAGATCAAATGGAGCGGGCGACCGGTTGAAGGAAAAGAATTCGCGGCCGTATGCTCGAGCTCATGCATCACACTGGGAATAAATCCCGCTCGCGCAGCAGGAGGCGTGTCGTACACTTCAGACCGAACGTGGATGGTGATGCTCGCTGGCGGCTTCTATCTCGCTGAGCGAACCGCGGGAGTCGCAGCGATGCTCGAGGATGATGAGCACTGCGCCTTTTATGATGACGTCCAGTCCTGTGTCGAGAAATGCGAGCTGTTTCTCCGCTCGTCGGAACGGCGCGAGAAGATTCGCGTCAGCGGGGAGCGTTTCGTGAGAGCTCACCACACCTACGATCAGCGCGTCGCCAATATTCTCGAGGGAAAGCGGTTCGTGAATCCGCTTGCGGCATAGTGCGCCACATCCTCGTGACGCAGGACTATGGTCCCGACCGGGGGGGAATGGCGAGACGCCACGTCGAGCTTGTCCGCCGTTTCTCGAATGATTCAGAGCGCATGGAAGTCTCGACCGTTCGACTCGACGGCGATACTGAATTCGATCGCGGTGAGCACTACAGAATAAACCGGCAGCCGTTTCATTTTCGCGAGGCAAATCGCTTTACAAAGCAGGTGAGGTGGGCGAGGTGGCTCACGCGCTACGCAGCTTCACGAATCGATGTAATGCATTGCGGGAACATTCGCCCCGCTGGATACGCTGTGCTGTGGACGAAGATGCGGCTTGGAATTCCGTACATCGTCTACGTGAATGGCGGAGATCTCCTTCGTGAGAGGGGCAAGGCCGCGAAGAGCACTTTAAAGCGGCGCGCATCGCGTGAGATCCTGGAAAATGCCGCCGGGATTGCCGCGACTTCGCAATGGGTTGCTGATCTGACGTCCGAAGTCATGCGGGAAGTCGGTGTAGCGAATGCACCACCTGTTGCAGCCCTCGCGCTTGGCACCGATCCTGAAAACTTTGCGGCTTCACGTAACACAGGATCTCTTCGCGCGAAGTGGGGAGTGGGAGATGATCCGATAATCCTTACAGTTGCGCGACTCGTGCCGCACAAAGGACAGGATGTCATCGTCCGCGCGCTCTCGAAGCTCACCAGCGAATTTCCGAATGTGAAATACGTCGTGGTTGGAGAAGGACACGACGAAACACGCTTGCGCGAGATCGCAATCGAGCTCGGTGTTAATGACAGGGTGATCTTCGCCGGACCATTGAGTGAAGCCGAGCTTCCCGAAGCGTATGCGACTTCGACGATCTATGCGGGTGCGTCGAGAGTCGACAATGAAATCAACGTGGAAGGATTCGGGATATCGTTCCTCGAGGCATCAGCATCAGGGTTGCCAGTAGTTGCAGGCGATTCAGGAGGTGTCAGGTCGGCTGTTAAGGACGGAGAAACTGGATTGGTTCTCCCTCCGCGCGACGTCGACGCGTGGACTGCAGTGCTCGGCGACCTGCTACGCAACAGTGCGAAACGAAAAGCCTTTGGCGATGCCGGACGAAAAGCAGTTGAGGATCACTACAACTGGGATCGAGTGGCTCGCGACACTCGCGACTTCACACTGTCAGTAACTCGTGGAAAAACCAGGTGAACGACTACGAGCTTCGCCGGCAGCGGCCGCCAACATTTCAGCATCGTGTCGAGCTCAACTCGATGCGGGCAATGTTTGCGGCGCTTTCGAAGCTCGACTGGGCCAGGGCATGTGCAGTCGGCGAAAGCCTCGGCGAGCTTGGATATCGCCCGCTCGGCATTCGTCGTGAGGTGGTTGAGAAACAGATTGCCGCGGCGTTTCCTGACAAAACCCCGGACCAGGTGATTCGAATTGCGCGCGCGTCATATCGCCACCTCGGCCGCAATGCCGTCGAAGCAGCACTGATTTCGCGAAAGGGCTCGAAACACGTTCTTGACCTTGTCGAGCACGTCGAAGGCTGGGAGCACATCGAGAGAGCGATCTCGGGTGGAAGTGGGGCCATTGGAGTCGCTGCTCACCACGGCAACTGGGAAATACTCGGCGCGTTTCTGGCCGCGAAAGGGCTCAAGCCTCAAGTGATTGTCAGAGGAATGGACAACACATTGTTCGAGGATTACCTGAACGCGAATCGCGAAAAGCTTGGACTCGAAGTTGTGCACGACGCGAGCGCGGTGAGAGCGATGACGAAGTCATTGCGTTCTGGACGGTTCATCTGTCTGCTCGCAGATCAGGGAGTGCTGGGTCTGGCCTCGTCCTTCGTCCCGTTTTTCGGACGGCCGGCAAAGACGCCGCGCGGATTCGCGGTATTCGCCTTGCGATTCGAAGTGCCGGTGTGCTTCATGGACGTCGTTCGGCAGCCGAACGGTAAATTCCGGGCGATATTCGAGCCGATCGAGACAGAGCGAACTGGCGACAAGGAAAGAGACATCGACACAATGGTTGCGCGCTACAGTCAGATTCTCGAGAAGTGGGTGAGACAGTATCCGGAACAATACTTCTGGCAGCATCGCCGATGGCGGCGACAGCCGGAAGGAACTCCGGTCGAGCTGCGCGATCCTACGCTCAGAGATCCATCGTTATGGACTCCATCGCGGTGAGCGCCGATGCTCGATAAAGCGCAGCGAGGGAGACTGCTCAGCGACAATCGTGCGCGATTTGGAATCGCAGTGATCGTGCTGATGGCGCTGGCGGCGATCGCTGCACCGTGGATTGCCGGCGATCCGTTGAAGATCGATCTCACACACTATCTGCAGAAACCATCTGCTGCACACTGGCTTGGCACCGATGTGCAGGGCCGCGACATATGGGCGCGGCTTGTGTACGGTGCGCGAGTATCGCTGACGGTTGGATTGATATCGCAGGGAATTGCTCTCCTGCTCGGCGTCACGCTCGGACTTCTTGCGGGATACTACGGGCGGTGGGTTGATGAGCTCGTGATGCGACTTGCCGATGTCACACTCGCATTTCCGACACTTCTTCTGCTCATCGCAATGGTTGCAGCATTCCAACCTTCGATGGGAGTTGTATTCGCCACGATCGGAGTTGTTGGATGGGCTGGCATGGCGCGGCTTGTTCGCGGACAGGTTCTTGTTGTCAGGCAGCTCGAGTACGTGCAGGCAATACGCGCACTGGGCGCAAAGGACGTTCGGGTGATGCTGCAGCATGTTCTGCCGAATGTGATTGCGCCTGTGGTGATTGCAGCGACACTCGGCGTTGCAGGTGCCATCATGGCTGAAGCGGCGCTGTCATTCCTGGGACTTGGAGTTCCACCACCGACACCGAGCTGGGGGTCGATGATTGCGGATGGACGTGACCTCGATCAGCTGAGGCGTGCGCCCTGGACGTCAGTGTTTCCCGGAATGGCTATCGGAGCGGCAGTGCTTGGCTTCAATCTCCTCGGCGATGCACTTCGAGATGCACTTGATCCGAAACGTCATTATCGGGTTGCTCGAACTTCAAAAAAACCTTAGTCAAAAACCAAAAAGCTTAAGGTTGTTTGGTTTTTATGTTTTTATGTTTTTGGTTTTTGGTTTTCAACTTTGCGGAACGGACCGGCATCAAAGAAGCATGAACAAACTCATTGTCGGAATAGCGCTGCTCGCGTGCAGTGATTCGCAGGCGAGACCTGCTGCAAACGCTGAGCAGAGAACCGGATCGAACGCGATAAGGCTCGAGAGAGTCGGAGAGTTCAGAAGTCCCGTTTATCTGACGGCACCCGCGGGCGACCCGAGATTGTTCATCGTCGAGCAGCAGGGACGGATTCAGGTCGTAAAGAATGGCTCGAAACTGTCGCGTCCGTTTCTCGACATATCCGAGCGCGTGAAAGCGGGTGGGGAACAGGGGCTTTTGTCGATGGCGTTCCACCCCGACTATCGGAACAACGGCGAGTTCTTCGTGAATTTCACCGACAAGAACGGCGATACACGCGTCGAGCGCTTCAAGGTTAGCTCGAATCCCGATGTTGCTGACGAATCTTCATCGAAGCTCGTGATTGGAATCGACCAGCCGTACTCCAATCACAATGGCGGCCTCGTGATGTTCGGGCCTGACGGAATGCTCTATGTAGGTATGGGCGATGGAGGATCCGGCGGGGATCCCCACCGCAATGGGCAGAACAAGAATGCGCTGCTTGGCAAGATGCTGCGTCTGAATGTGAGCAGAGTCGAGCCGTATTCGATTCCGCAGGGGAATCCGTTCAGGGGCGCGGCCGATGCAAAGCCCGAGATATGGGCGACCGGTATGCGCAATCCGTGGAGGTTCGCGTTCGATCGCGCGACAAATCTCCTCTACATCGCAGATGTCGGGCAGAACGAGATCGAAGAGATCAACGTCGAGCCGGCTAGTGCTGCAGGACTCAACTACGGATGGAACATCATGGAGGGCGATCGCTGCTATCGCGGTGACGGTTGTGATCGCTCCGGATTAACGATGCCGAAAGTTGTGTTCAATCATTCGGGCGGTGCGTGCTCGGTTACCGGAGGGTTCGTATACCGGGGCCGTCGCGTTCCATCGATCGCGGGTCACTATTTCTATTCCGACTACTGCGCAGGATGGCTCAAGAGTTTCCGAATGCAGAACGGCGCAGTTACCGACAGGCGCGACTGGATTCCATCGAGCAATCCTGGTCACGTTGTTTCTTTCGGAGAGGATGCAGCAGGTGAGCTTTACATCCTCTCTGAATCGGGATTTGTGTTCAGGATTGCCGGAGCCGGATGAGACCGTAGTCTCGCGCTCCTTTTCGAATGAGGTAGTAGCGTCCACGCAGCGGGTCTCCGGGTGAATCGGCGACCCGCTGTCCATTTACGGAAACTCCGCCCTGCTCTACAAGCCTGCGCGCTGCGCTCTTAGACGATGCCAGCTCGAGTGAAACAAGTCCGTCGATCACGTTAGTGAGCTCGGGCATTTCAGCGAACGGAACCTCCCGGGCAAGCGCGTCGAAAGCTTCCTCGGAAAGAGATGCAGGATCACCCTTCGCGAAAAGAAGACGTGAGACATCTTCAGCAATTCGTGCTGCGTCAGCGCCGTGCACACGCGCGGTGACTTCACGCGCGAGAGCGACCTGCGCGCTTCGATCCTGCGGCCGCTCGCCCATGTCCTTCTCGATAGCTTCAATCTCAGGTCGCGACAGCATGGTGAAGTAACGGAGATTGCGAACAGCATCGCGGTCATCGGTATTGATCCAGAACTGGTAGAACCGGTACGGCGAAGTTCGCTCCGGATCGAGCCAGACATTTCCTGATTCCGTTTTGCCGAACTTTGCGCCCGATGCGTTCGTCAGCAGGGGGAAAGTCATGGCATGACAATCTCCACTGTCAGTTCTTCTGATGAGCTCGAGACCAGCGGTGATGTTTCCCCACTGATCGCTGCCACCGATTTGCAGTGTGACGCCATCGCGCCGGAACAGCTCGCGATAGTCATACGCCTGCAGCAGCATGTAGGAGAATTCAGTGTACGAGATGCCGGACTCCATTCGCATCTGAACCGATTCCTTCGCGAGCATGTAGTTCAGCGTGAAATGCTTGCCGACTTCACGCATGAAGTCCACTGCGCGCAGCGGCATCAGCCAGTCGGCGTTGTTGCGCATCTGCGCTGCGTTCGAGCCCGAGAAATCGAGAAACTTCTCCAGCTGAGTCTTGAGCCCTCTGCTGTTTTCTTCGACAATTTCAAGCGAGTTGAGCTGTCGCTCCACTGTCTTCCCGCTGGGATCTCCAATCATGCCGGTTCCGCCGCCAACCAATGCAAACGGACGATGTCCTGCCTGCTGCATCCTCATCAGCATTATCACGGGCAGGAGGCTTCCGACATGGAGAGACGAAGCTGTCGGATCGAAGCCACAGTAAAGGGAGACAGATCCTTTGCCGAGTGCTTCGGCCAGTCCATCGGTGTTCTGGTGGACTAGTCCGCGCCATTCGAGATCGGGGAGGAGATTCATTGTGGTCACAATTTAACTCGTATCCCCTATGTAGCTATTGAGGACTTTGACACGGAGTCACGGAGTGACGGAGGTAACACGGAGTTTGTTCTTTTGTTAACTTCAGAACCGCGGTTCCGTCGTTTTAAAAGAAAAAACTCCGTGAACCTCCGTCACTCCGTGACTCCGTGTCAAAGTCTTCAATACCGCCAAACCGAGATATGCCGTGACCGGTACGCGGCATTAGCTTTTTACCCCGATGGCCACCAAGACAAAAACCAGCTTCCGAAAGAAGCACCCGACGCTGATAAGGGTGCTTCTTCTCATACTCACATTCTGCACTGCACTCGGAGCGGGGCTCGCGTACGGAGCGTGGGCGCTGGTGTGCCGCGGAGGACAGTGTCCTCCCGTCGATGCGCTGAACGACTACACACCTCGACAGACCTCAAAGCTTTACGCTGCCGACGGGAGATTCATCGCCGAGCTGGGACTCGAGAGACGCACTCTCATCAAGCTCGATGAAATTCCGCAGAACGTTCAGCAGGCATTCGTCATAACCGAAGACAAGAGATTCTACGGCCATGCCGGAATTGACTGGCGTCGCGTATTTGGAGCGCTCGTGCGAGATGCTTTTGCCCGAAGCTGGGACGAAGGATTCTCCACCATCACGATGCAGCTTGCGAGAAACGTTTTTCCCGAGCGCATCAGCAGAGAAAAAACTCTCGTTCGCAAAATCAAGGAAGGGAAAGTCGCGCGTGAGATAGAGAGAAAGTTCGACAAGAAAAAAATCCTCGAGCTCTACCTCAATCAGATCAACCTTGGCAACGGCGCATACGGGGTAGAGACAGCTTCGCAGCGATACTTCGGCAAGTCAGTGCGCGATCTCAACATCGCAGAAGCAGCAACACTTGCCGCGCTTCCAAAAGCACCAGAGCGGTACAATCCAAAGCGACATCCCGACCGGGCAATTCAGCGCCGCAACACGGTGATCGAGCTGATGCGAAAGAACGGCGCGATCACTGATGCGCAGGCGCGTGAAGCTCGCGCGTATCCGCTTCAGCTTGCAAGCAAAGTCGATGCAGGCGATACAGCGCCGTATTTCGTGGAGTGGGTTCGGCATCAGCTCGACCAGCAGTTCGGACGACAGCTGTACGAGCAGGGACTCCGCGTATTCACGACGCTCGATCTCGACATGCAGCTCGCGGCAGAGCGTGCGATGGAAAGACAGCTCAGGCGAATCGAAGGCGGACGTTTTGGAAAGTTCACGGGCGAGACATATGAGCACTACATCGCACGCAGCGTCGCGGGCACGGAGCCGGGAGAGAATTCTCCGTATCTGCAGGGGGCGTTTGTCGTAATCGATCCGCGAAACGGATCCGTGAAAGCGATGGTCGGCGGACGGGATTTCTACGATTCGAAGTTCAATCGTGCAACGCAGGCTCTTCGGCAGCCTGGCTCATCGTTCAAGCCGATCGTGTACGCCGCTGCGGTTCAGAATGGACGGCCGCCGTCGTATCTGCTCGAAGACACTGCAATATCAGTCGATCAGGGAACCGGCACTCCATGGACTCCGAAGAATTACGACGGGCGATTCCTTGGACCGATGACGATGCGGCGCGGACTCTACGAATCCCGCAACATGGTTGCGATTCAGGCAGGAATGGAGCTCGGCGAAAACACAATCATCAACGAGGCTCGCAACTTTGGAATCAGCACACCGATTCCACCGTATCCATCGATCTTCATCGGATCAGCTGAGGTCTATCCGATGGAAATGGTAGCTGCTTACGCGCCGTTTGCGAATCAGGGAATTCGCGCCACACCGAACGCGATTCTGAGAGTTGAGAACGCACGGCAGGAAGTTCTGTGGCAGCAGACGCCATCGCGCACGACGGTTCTCTCTCCGGAAGAGTCGTGGATCATGGTCGACATGATGAAGGATGTGATTCGTCGCGGAACGGCAGCCGGTAGTGTGTGGGGCGCAGGGTTTCATTATCCCGCGGGCGGCAAGACAGGAACAACGAACGATGGTACCAACGTCTGGTTCATCGGATACACGGCCGATCTTGTTGCGGGCGTATGGATTGGTTTCGACAAGCCCAGAAAAATCATGAGCGACGCGCAGGGCGGGAGACTCGCTGCACCCGCGTGGACGACGTTCATGACTGAGGTCTATCGCCGTCGCCCGGCGCCGCCCGACTGGCCACGTCCCGCATCGATCATCACCAGGGAGATCGATTTCACGAGCGGCCTGCTTCAGACCCCGTATTGTCCGCGCGATGTCGTGGGGTCCGAATTTTACATCCCGGGCACCGAGCCAACCCGCGAGTGCGACAAGCACCTTGGGTTCCAGTACGACACGCTTGGACTCAAACCGGATTCCGGCAAGTTGCCGGATTCTCTGCTGCCGAGCCGACGTTAGATTTGGGGAATTACCGCGAAAACAAGAGGATCGATGGCCCGGGCCGATAATCATCACCGAATCTGGCGGGATGGAAAGTTCGTGAGCTGGGAAGACGCGACAATCCACGTGATCAGTCACGTCGTTCATTACGGCTCGAGCATCTTCGAGGGAATCCGCTGTTATGCGACTCCCGAAGGTCCGTCGATCTTCCGCGTTGAAGATCACATGCGCCGCTTCGCCGACTCATGCAAGATCTACAGAATGCCTCTGGAGCATTCGGTCGACGCGCTGGTGCAGGCTTGCATCGATACCGTCGCGGAAAACGAGATGCCGCATGCGTACCTGCGTCCGATCGCGGTTCGCACCGGCGAGCAGATGGGTGTGAATCCAATTGGCGTTCCACTCGAAGTCTTCATCATTCCCTGGACATGGGGCACGTACCTCGGCCAGGAATCGCTGGCGAGTGGAGTCGATGTCTGCGTGTCGAGCTGGAGACGACCTGCGCCGAGCACTCACCCAACGATGGCGAAGGCAGGCGGGAATTATCTCAACTCGCAGCTGTCGAAGATGGAAGCGAAGCTCGACGGTTTCGCCGAAGGCATCATGCTCGATTCATTCGGGTTGATCTCGGAAGGCAGCGGCGAAAATCTTTTCGTAGTCCGTGATGGCAAGCTGTTCACGTCGCCGATCAGCGCGGGAATTCTTCAGGGAATAACGCGCGATTCAGTCGCTAAGATCGCGCATGATCTGGGAATCGATGTTGTCGAGCAGGTCATGCCGCGCGAGATGCTCTACATCGCCGACGAGCTGTTCTTCACCGGAACAGCGGCGGAGATAACGCCTATTCGGTCGGTCGACCGAATTCAGGTTGGCGCGGGTGGCCGCGGGCCGATAACGGCTGCTATCCAGAAGGAGTATATGGGGATAGCGGAGGGGCGAATCGCTGATCGGTATGGCTGGAGAACCTTAGTGCCGTCGGCAGCTCAAGTGGGCAGCTGAATGCTGAATGCTGAATTCTGACTAACGGCGCCTTTGGTCAGCATTCAGAATTCAGCATTCGCCTTTAGTATTTTGTTTCCCCTCTTGTATATTGTAGCGTCGCAGTAACGGAGGTTCGTGCTTGATAGTTGGCTGTCTCGCACTCAACGCTTCGTTCGAGCCGCTGACTATGGTGCCGCTCCGACGAGCGTTGCGGTTGGTCATCGATGGAAAGGCAGAAGTCGTCGAAGCTGATCCCGAAAGGGTAGTACGCTCCGAGCGATTGACGCTGCCGCGTCCGCTGGTCATCAGACTGACGCGGTTCATTCACGTGCCCCGGCGGTTCCGTCGCCAGGTAACCAACACCTTCCTGTTCGCACGTGATCGCTACCGCTGCCAATACTGCGGCAGATACCAGCTCGAGCTCAAGCCTCGCGAATCACTGACGCGCGATCACCTGGTTCCACTGTCGCGCGGCGGCACGAACGAGTGGACCAACGTCGTCACCGCATGCAGTCCGTGCAACACGCGCAAAGCGAACAGTCTGCCGAGCGAGATTGGAATGCATCCGATGCACAATCCGGTCGAGCCGCACTTCGTGCACCTGTCATGGGCGGTGCGAAAGCTCACGCCGACTCAGTCCAAATACATCAAGATGTTCTACGGCGACGAGACGCTGCACTACCTCGAGGATTTGGAGCACAGGCACCCGCACGCGCAGCTCAAGAGCCTGAGTACTACGTAACTTCGCTGCTGTCGCACCAACTAGCATCTAGGCTTGCAGCGCCTCGCGGCTAGCTGTGAACTGCGGAATCCCTTTCAGCTCGATCCGCCTCGATCCGCGCGATCAACCCCTGGAGCATTTTTGCGACCTCCTCGACCCAGATCCGCAACACTTCGTATTCACTGGGCGGAATGCATCCGAGTTCGGCGGCTACAAGCAGGTGATAATCCAGCTCACTCGATGAGTTCAAGGAAATTCTAAGGAAGCGAGCAAACTCCGCCTGGGATTGCCTTGTTCGCCCCTCGACGATATTCGTCGGCACCGACAATGCCGATCGCACGATTTGACTTCTCAACGAGATTTGATGCGGTGATCGCATTCCGCGTACGGCTTGCTCTACGCTCAGAGCCATGGCGTGCGCCTTCTGCCATACCAGCAGCTTTCGATAGTCTGCCATAGCGCATTGTTGTACTTATATGCCTTTTTAAGCGTCAGCATTCCACCTACCGAAGAAGCGAATCGCTATTCCGTAGTACACAGCTGGCCGCAAGGAGCTGACGAGCCTAGAAGCTAGTTGGTGCGACAGCAGCGAAGTTAGTCAGCTGAGTTGGTGCGACAGCAGCGAAGTTACGTTGTCATGGTCGGAACGTGCCGGTGCGTGTCTCGTAGTGTCTCTTCTCTCCGCCAAGTAATCGCACCATCACAGTTCGAACTCCCCGGCCCACTGCAGTGCCGGGGTTTTTCTTTCCACGCACTGCAGGCTTGAGCTCTCCACGCAGCCATCGCTCGACTTCATCGAGCTCAGTGAGTGAGATCGCTTCGATATCGAGAGTCAGCGTGTAATAGGATTTCTTTCCCTTCTTTGGCGGAGCAATGGGAACAGGGAAGGGCGCACCGAGTGTCGCATCCGCTTCATGAATGTTTTCGTAGCTGCCGAGAAGCGTTGTCTTTCGCGAGACGACACGGTAAACCTGGAAGAAATTCTTCAGCGCGTCGTAACGGACAACAACATCCCACTCCTTCTCATCTGCGATGTCATCGAACCATCCGCCCGTGCTCCACCGCTCCATGCGATAATGAAGCCGCGCCGGGAACCCGTTGCGCAGAAGATCGAGCATCGCGCCATCGGTAATGAGCTGCTGCGATCGAACCGATGGAGGCTCGGTTGCGCGCACCGATTGTTCAGGGAGAACAACCGAAACCTGCGGTTTCTGCGCGAGTGCATTGGATCCCGCAAAGACAAGCGCGACGATCGCAATCGCTCGAGTGACTCTCACAGTCAGAAGCGGCCGCGTATCCGGACGAAAAAGTTCGCCGGCTCCTTTGCCTCTGAAACTGCTTTCGCCACATAGATGCCGGCGATACCGAGATCGAGTCCAAGGCCGACGTCGGTTCGCCAAGTGTCGAATCCGGGGAGCGAGCCCGACGAGTACTGGAGATCATCTTCACGGTTTCCAACGAGCCACCCGCGGCCCGCATCGACAAACGCAACAGCCGCCGGCTTTACTCTGAATGTTGCACCGCGAACGCGGATGCCGTTGCGATTGAAAATGTCGAACAGCTCAGACACCAGCTCGTGTCTGTATTCGAGCTGAGCGAGTGCGACACGCTCACATTCTGCCGGTCTTCCAGGAAGTGGTCCTGACTCCGGTGAGCATTGTCCCACGTCAGTTCCAATTCCAAGCCTTCGAAAATCGAATCCTGGAAGTGTCCCGACACCGCCAACTGAAAAACGCCGTTGCATCGGTAGATCGTCGCCGTGCAGCCAGCCGCCGAGGACAAGTCGCGCATTGAGCTGACGGCGAGGTGAGATCCTGTTGTACCTGCGAAGATCGAGAAACGCTCGTCCGTAAACCAGACGCCTGACGTCGGTCGAGACGTCGTCGGGTCCGAGACGCGTGCCGGCAGTCTCGAAGTTTCCGGCTCCATACTCGTACTCTCCATCGAGATACCATCCGGCAAGCGGACGCAGCTCGCGGTTGCGTGTATCGAACTGAAATTTGAGGTCGACAAGATGAACGAGCCCGTCATTGATTTGCGGATTGGTGCGCCAGTCTTCGTCACCACGAAACAGCGACCAAACTTCGCGCGCGCTTCGCGAGCTCCATCGCTCACTCGAGTAACCAAGCGTGACAGATCCGTAGTCGGTTGCAAAAGCCGATGCGTACAGTCGCCCACCGTGACGGCCAAACCAGTCGAAGTAGTCGCGCTTGAGGAAGAACGAAGCGAGCCCGCCATCGGGCTCGGTGAGCTGCCACGGCTCGATCTTGGCGACTTCATCGAACGACGTTGCGCCTACCGCATAGCCCCGGCGCCGACCAACGCGAACTTCCGCAGTCAGTCGATGCCCGAGATTCTCGGGATCCCAGTGAAACTTGTTGGAGGATCGGATGATGCCGAGCGCGGCAAGAGAAATGTTCGCATGTCCGATTCTGTTCTGATATGTCGGGCCGAGGTATACGGGAAGCCCTTCGACTCGATTGTAGGTCTTACCCGATGAAATAGTGAGACCGCCGTGATCGTTGTCGTAAAGGATGGATCCAAGATCGAGCACCGAATCCCTTGGGGATTCGGTTTCCTGGGCGTTCAAGCGCGCGCACAAAACGAAGGCGAGAGCGGAGATATACCAGCGTCTCATGGTTCTATACCGAGTCGTTTCATACGCCTGTAAAGGTTTGCGCGATCTGTTTTGAGAAGTCGAGCCGCTTCCGCGACGTTTCCCTGGGCATCGGTGAGCGCGGCTTTGATGAATCCCTTTTCCCATTCATCGAGCATCTCGTTGAGTCCGCCCGTAACACGCATCTCACCGACTGCCGGAGGCGGTTCCGCAAAACGCTGGGAATCGGGAGGATTCAGGATTCCACGCACATAGTCGCCACTGATCTCAGCGCCGGGATTAACGATCGATATTCGCTCCACGATGTTCGCAAGCTCACGAACATTTCCCGGCCAATCGTGTTTCTCGAATGCATCGAGCGCTTCAGAAGTCCACGTCGGCGGAATCTGGCCTGTTCGCTTGAAATGAAGGAGTGAGAAATGATGCACGAGCTGTGTCACGTCGCCCTTTCTCTCACGCAGCGGAGGAAGCGCGATTGGAATCACGTTCAGGCGAAAGAACAGATCTTCGCGGAAGGTTCCTTCCTTGACTGCGCGAGCGAGATCGTGATTGGTAGCGGCAATTATACGAACGTCGATGCGTATCGATCGATTGGCGCCGACGCGGTGAATCTCCTTCGCTTCAATTGCGCGCAGCAGCTTTGCCTGCGCGTCGAGACTCAAGTCGCCAATCTCATCGAGAAAGAGAGTGCCGTTGTTCGCGAGCTCGAATCTTCCGACTCGCGCCTGCGTTGCGCCGGTGAATGAACCACGCTCGTGACCGAACATCTCGCTCTCGACGAGGTCACGCGGAATCGCCGCACAGTTCACACGCACGAATGGCTTGTCGCGACGGGTGCTCGCGTCGTGAATGGCACTCGCTACAAGCTCTTTCCCCGTTCCAGACTCGCCTGTGATGAGAATGCGTGAGTCACTTGCGGCAACACGATCGATGAGCGCGCGAATCTGCCGCATTTGAGAGCTGTCACCGACCATGTCCCCGGCGAGTCCAAGCTCCTCGCGCAGCTCGCGAGCAACGCGTCGAGACTGCCGCAGCTCCAGCGCAGCACCAATTGCAAACAGAACTCCCTCGGGCGTCAACGGCTTCTCGAGAAAGTTCACAGCGCCCAGCTTCGTTGCATTAACAGCATCAGCGAGACTGGCGCGCCCGCTCATCATCACAACCGCAACATCGGGGTTGGAGATTCTCAGTCGTGACAGCGTTGCGAGCCCATCAAGCTCGCCAGGCATCATCAGATCGAGAAGAACGGCATCGGGCTCACTCTCAGCAGCTTTCGAGAGTCCCTGCGTTCCATTAGCTGCTTCTCTTACGTCGTAGCCTTCTGCCGAAAGAAGCGCCCCGACCATGCGACGGATATTGGGCTCGTCGTCGACGATCAGGACGCTTGCCACAAATCAGAGCGTTGTCGAGTCTTTCGAGCGTGCCGGAATTCCCAACGCCGGCGTGTCGCGAACTTCAGCGAGAAGCTTTGTTGTAAAACGCTGACCTTCGGAGATGCGCTCGATCTCGACTGCTATTGCGTCGATGGACTGCTCCATCCGCTCGAGCCTCGCAGAAACTTCCTGCGGCAGCGCAGGCCGCTTCGATTCGGCTTCAGCTTTTGCGGATATCGCTTTCACCATCGGTCTGCCGATCACGATCATTACAACCATCGCAAAAAAACCAAGCGGTACCATTACCGCTGCAGCATCAGGCCCCATTTCTGTCACTCCCTTTACCGTCGCTCGCAAGCGCCGGAATGATGAATCGAATTCGCGTACCCTTACCTAACGTACTTTGCGCTTCGACAGTTCCATCATGCGCGAGCACAGCCTGCCGCGCAATTGCGAGCCCGAGTCCAGTGCCGCCTTCCTTTTCAGTCACATAGGGATCCCAGATCCTCTGCAGCTGATCCGGTGCGATTCCCTTGCCGGTGTCAATGACATCGATTTGGACTGCTTCGCGTCCATCGAGTCTCGATGGTATCGCTTCTATTGTAATGCTCCCCTTACCTTCACACGCATCCGCAGCATTGAGAATAACGTTGGACAATGCTCCGGCTAACGCATCGTGATGGCCAAGTACGGAGGGGAGCGCATCGGGAGCGTTGACATTCACCTCGATTCCCGGCGGAACACTCGACGCCGAGTATCTCAAGAGCTCCGCGATGTCGATTTCCGACGAGGGACCTTCAGGCAGGCGTCCAAACTCCGCGAAGGCCCGCGCGATTCTCTCGAGACGCTCTGTTTCCGTCTTGAGAACGTCGATGCTTTCGCGAAGCTCCGGAGACGCGTCACGGTTGATGCGGGAAATCGCAAAGCGAATAGGTGTTAGAGGATTCTTGAGCTCGTGTGCAACTCGCCGGGCGCTTTCCCGATACGCACGCAGACGCTCTGCTTCGGCCGCGCGCTTTCGTCCGGCATCGATTGCATCGGCCATCTCCCGCATTCGCTCACGGACAGTTGCGAATTCCGGCGCACCGCGCGCGACCGGTGCATCACGCGGCGGAAGCGGCTCGCCGTGGCCGATGCGGGAAGTCCACTTGATGATCTCATCGAGCGGACGGCTCATCTGACGACTCAAATGCCCCGCGACTCTTGCCGCAATGAATCCAAACAGCAAAAGAAAGAAGAGGCCGACAACGAGCACCACCCGGCCCGACCGGCTTGCAATGAAGCTGTAGCGGCGGGCCTGCTCGAGTGATGTGTTCAGCTCGTGCTCATGCGCGTCTACGAGCTGTCGCTGCGCCGGCGTCAACCGAGCAGATCTCACGGCCGCGATGGCTTTCTGGCCACTCGATGCAACGCTCTCCCACGCGCCCCGTCCGCTCACAAGCGACAGCGTGCTGGAGACGGTTCCTCCCCAGATAACTGTCAGGAGAGCGGCCGGCACAATCGCGAAAAGCGAGAGGATGATGATCAGTCGCGTGCGATACCGCAGTTGATTAGTGGCCATCCAGCAATAAATTACAGGGGATCACGCGACTTCGAGGATTCGGGGGAAGGCAGGCGCAAAAGGCGCGGCAGTCCCTGGCGGACCTGAAGACGCTCGAGTCCCGGGCACAAGGTTCGGGGACTTACACAACACAAAAAAATTCATGTCATTTCGTCCGCAACGGACCGCGCCACCTGGAGCGCGACGTCCGATCGCTCCGATTCACCGGGGCCCACAGGCAGTAACACATCCCGTTACACAGTCACCACAATCCCACCAGATCCACCACGCGCCGAACGCCGCGCTTCTCATCGACTTTGACAACGTCACGATGGGAATTCGCTCCGACCTCCAGACGGAGCTGAAAAACCTCCTCGCCTCAGACATCATCAAGGGAAAAGTCTCCGTTCAGCGTGCATACGCTGACTGGCGGCGATACCCGCAGTACATAGTTCCGCTCGCCGAGTCTTCGATCGACATGATCATGGCACCGGCGTATGGATCGGCGAAGAAGAACGCGACGGACATTCGACTGGCGATCGATGCGCTCGAGCTTGTATTCGTGAGGCCGGAGATTGGAACGTTCATCCTTCTTTCCGGCGATTCCGATTTCTCCAGTCTGGTGATCAAGCTCAAGGAGTACGGCAAGTACGTTATCGGAGTGGGTATTCGCGAGTCATCCAGCGATCTGCTGGTGATGAACTGCGATGAGTACTACTCGTATAATGCACTTGCAGGACTTGTTAAGTCCGGTGAAGAGGAAGTGGTAAAGCACGATCCGTGGGAGCTCGTCACCGAAGCTGTTCAGCGCATGAAGCGCAACGGCGACGTCATGCGTGCCGACAGACTCAAGCAGGTGATGCAGCAGATCGACGCATCATTCGACGAGAAGAATGTCGGGAAAGCGAAGTTCTCGCTGTTCGTTGCAGAAGCCGCGAAGCGTGGCCTCCTGTCGCTGAACAAGCTCGAGAACGGTCAGCTCGAAGTCGATCTTCCAAAGGAGCCCGCTGCTGCAGCTGAATCTGCTCCGCCTGCAGAAGCGTCGGCTGCTCCAGCTGCTGCTCCCGCGGCAGCGGAGGAAGAAGATCGTGGACGCAGGGGACGTGGGCGTGGGCGTGGCCGCGATTCGCGTGGACACAAGGATGCAAAGCACGAGGTAAAGCCTGAGGCAAAGACCGAGGCAAAGACCGAGGCAAAGGTCGAAGCGAAGCCCGCGCAGCCAGCGGCGCCTCCTGCAAAGGGCGATGACATAGGAGTGAGCGGCATTCGTCTTACACGAGACGAGGCGTTTGATCTCGTGAAGCGCTCAGTTGCCAACGCTGCAACGAATGGTCGCGCAGTAGCCGCATCGAAGGTGAGAAGCTCGGCGCGATCGCTGCTCGGTCGCGACAGCGAAAGTCTCAGCGAGCGGAACTTCATTCGGATTCTTCACGATGCGCATGATGCAGACGTGATCGATCTGAGAAAGCGCGGTGGTGATTATGAAGTCGCACCCGCAGTTACAGCGCCTCCGGTTGAGCGACAGCTCGAGACTGCAGCAAAAGCAAATGCTCCAGCACCAAAGCCAGCCGCACCGCAGCTGCGCGGAATGTCGGCACGCGGCATCGGTCGCGGACCGATGGGCGCCAAGGCCGGACCGCCGCCAAATCTTCTCACTGTTGGTGTTGTTCCAAGAGCTGTAACGCCTGCACCGGTTGCAGCGCCCACAAACACTGCAAAGCCTGCTGAGGATGCCGAGGCAGTTGCGACTGTCGAAGCTGCGAAAGAGGCGGAAGCTTCGAAGCCTGCAAGAAAGCGCGGCGGTGCAAAGAAAGCGGGCGCGCGGAAGAAAACAGCGGCGCCGGAAGGATCAGCTCCAGCAGCAAAGCGTGGCAGAAAGAAAACCGCGGCGAATTCTTGACCGCCCTTTCTACGATCGCGATACCGAATCAGTAGCGCGTGATCTTCTCGGTGCGGTGCTCGTCTGCCGCACCGATGAAGGCACTGCCAGCGGAATCATCGTAGAGACCGAAGCCTACATCGGTGAAGAAGATCCTGCATGTCACGCTGCCGCAGGCCGCACGCGCCGAACAGAGCCGCTCTATGGCCGTCCAGGAGTGTCCTACGTCTATTTCATCTACGGAGTACACTGGTGCTTCAACGCGGTAACACGCGCTGAAGGTTTGCCAAGTGCCGTTCTGATCCGCGCGCTTGAACCTCTTCAAGGAATCGAGCTGATGAGGCAGCGGCGTGGCCCGCGCATCAATGACGTAAATCTTACCAACGGTCCCGGGAAGCTTTGCGCCGCTCTTGGAATAGATGGACGCATGAATGGCGTGTCACTTCAAGCCGGCCCGCTTGTGATCAGAGCTGGAGAAAAAACTCCTGACTCGCAAATCGTGACAGCGAAGAGGATAGGAATAACAAAAGCGGCCGATTGGCCGCTGCGCTACTTCATCGAAGGGAACCAGTATGTGTCACGCTGAATGCTGAATGCTGAATTCTGACTGTCAGCATTCAGCATTCAGTATTCGTTCTATTTAATTCCTTCGCGCGCTCCGCCAAAGTTATAGCGGATTCCACCCTCGAAGAATGCGAGGTTCTCATCCAGCAGGAAGTGCTTGTTCGCGGGGACGAATGAAACCTGTCCAAAGACTGCGGCGCGACCGAAACCAGCCTGCACTCCGCCCATGGCGAGGAAAGCCGCCTGACTCTTACGATCATCGATACGATCGTAAACCGCATCATCGACGTCGTCTTCGTCAGCAGCAACCATCGGATACGCATCACCGATCAGATTGATCGTGAGTCCGAGGCCCGCGTACGGACGGAAGCGACCGAACTTTTTTGGGAAAGCAAGCGCTGCAAATCCAACACGTCTCAGCTTGTCGACCTGAACAGGGCGAGCGCTGAACTCAGCTGTCGGATCGAAGACGAACGATGTCGCTTTGATATTCGCCTGGTCGACTGACACATACAGCGCGCCGTGGGTGCGTGTAATCAGCCACTCCGCCCCGAAAGTCGCCGCAGCGTCACCTTCGCCGTAAACCGGTGCGTAAGTAGCGGCTCCGCCCTTTACGCCCCAGAACCATGAGTCCTCGAAGTCGCGCGTTCTCTGAGCTGATGCGGTCAGAGGAAAAAGCGCAGCGGTGAAGACGCCGGCAACGAACAGTCTCGTCATTCGCATTCTAACGATGCCCCTGCCGGCTGACTTGTTATCTCACCGGCCGTTGGTGCGACCGGGGAGAGTCACACGATTATCTAGATTATTCCGAGCTTCCGTCCGACAGTCTTGAAGGCGGTGATTGCCTCGTCGATGTCGTCACGCGTATGCGCCGCGCTGAGCTGGCAACGAACACGCGCCTGCCCATGCGGAACAACGGGAAACCCGAATCCCGTAACAAAGACGCCTTCCTCCAGCAACATGTCACTCATTTGTATGGCGGTCGCCGTCTCCCCTACGATTATGGGGACGATGGGGGTCTCTCCGGGCAACGGCTTGAAGCCGGCTTCGGTTATCTGCTCGCGGAAGTAGTTCGAGTTATCCCTGAGCGTCTTAACGCGTTCCGGGTGCGCCTCGAGGAACTGAATCGATGCAAGTGCGCTCGCGGCAACAGTAGGCGGCAACGCGTTTGAAAACAGTTGTGGACGTGATCTCTGAGTGAGCATGTCGCATAGCGATGCAGGTCCAGCAACGAATCCACCTGCCGCTCCGCCTAATGCCTTGCCCAGTGTCGACGTAATGACATCGACTTCGCCAACGACACCGTAATGCTCAGCGGTGCCGCGTCCGTGTGTGCCAAGCACTCCTGTCGCATGTGAATCATCCATCGCGACAATCGCATCATGCTTTCGCGCGATCTCGAGAATGTCGGGAAGCTTTGCAATACTTCCTTCCATCGAGAACACTCCGTCGGTCCAGATGATACGGCGCTTTGCATCCTTCGCGGTTGCGAGCTTCGCTTCCAGATCCGACATGTCCGAATGCGCGTAGACAGCCGTCGTGCATTTCGTAATTGCCTTCGCAAGCCTCAGCGAGTCGATGATCGATGCGTGATTGAGCGCGTCCGATACCACGAAGTCACCCTGCTCGACCATCGTCGCGGTAAAGCCTTCGTTCGCGTTCCAGCACGAGACATATGAGAGCGATGCCTGAGTACCAACGAGCCGCGCGATCGCATTCTCGAGGTCGCGATGAATCGTAAACGTTCCGCAGATAAATCGCACGCTGCCAGTTCCAGCGCCGAATTTCTCGAGTCCCTCGATCCCGGCTTTAACTACACACTCCTCGTCACTCAGGCCGAGGTAATTGTTTGATGAAAGAATGAGAACGCTGCCTTTGCCTTCCATCTCGACGCGTGCCGATTGAGGCGAGTCGAGATAGTTGAGCCGCTTGTAAACGCGATCGGTCTTGAGCTGTTCGATACCTGCTTTCAGGTCGTCGTCGAAATTCTTGTTGAGTGCCATTTCAGGATTCTCTGTTCTCTGCTAGCTCTGCCTGCTCTACTACCTCGTGGCCGTCAGGCCACTTCGAAAATGACTTTGCCTGCATCTCCGCCTTTGATCGCTGCAATCGCTGCATCGAAGTCCGACATCGGGAAGCGGTGCGTGATGACAGGCTCGGGATTGAAATCGCCTGCGCGAAGGAATCGTGTCATCTGGTGCCACGTATCGTACATCTTCCTGCCGACCACTCCGTAGATCGTGATGCCCTTGAATATGACTTCCTTTGGAAGATCGAGCTCGATGGGCTTCGACGGAATGCCGAGCATCTGAACGCGACCGCCAACGCGCACGAGGGCGAGCGCCTGGTGAATTGCGGCGGGAACGCCTGACATCTCGAGAACCACATCGACTCCGAGTCCGTCAGTTCTCGCCTTGACGACAGCATCAGCTTCCTGGGGCGTGACGATGTCGTGAGCGCCCATCTGCTTCGCGAGCTCCAGGCGCGTGGTGTTGATGTCGGACGCGATCACGCGCGAGGCGCCGGCAGCCCTGCAGATTCCTACCGCGAAAATGCCGATGGGCCCGCATCCTGTAACAAGAACTGTTGCACCGGGGATGTCCGCAGTGAGTGCTGTATGGAAGGCATTGCCCATCGGATCATGAATTCCGCCGACGTCATAGCTGATGTTGTCATCGAGATGCCACACATTTGTCGCGGGCATCGAGATAAACTCGGCGAAGCAGCCATCGCGATCCACGCCGATGATCTTTGTGTAGGGGCAAACGTGTGCGTTACCTGTGCGGCAAAGAAGACAGCGCCCGTCGACAATGTGTCCCTCGGCAGTAACGCGATCTCCCTCTTGTACGTCGGTGACGAGACGCCCGACTTCGACGACATCGCCGGAGAATTCATGACCAACGACGAATGGCGGCTTGCATCGCGACTTCGCCCAGTCGTCCCAGTCGTAGATGTGAACATCGGTGCCGCACACGCCTGCACGTCTTACACGAATGAGAACTTCGTCATCTCTGATGCGCGGCTCGGGAACATCGCGCAAGACAAATCCCGGGCCAGCAGATTCTTTCACGAGCGCTTTCACTTAATCAATTGCTCCATTTTGTTGCTCGAAATATGACACACACACTCAATGCGAAGCAGTCGACTGCCAAAAATCCATTTATTGAATTTCATAAAACTCATTGCGCACAAAATCTGATGTATCTATATTCGCGCGTAGATACGAAAGCATTGCATGCATCATGCTGATTGTATCTGTGCGTGCCGGTTCGGACGCGCTGCAGCAATCGCCGGTTCCACCGGGGAGTCGGCGAAAGTTCAACTCCATCATGGAGCGACAACATGGCAGCGAAGAAAGGACGCAAGAAGGCAGCTAAGAAGGGCGGACGCAAGGCCGCAAAGAAGGGCGGACGCAAGGCCGCGAAGAAGGGCGGAAGAAAGCGCCGCTAGCAGTTGGCCAGAATAACTGGCTGAACTGATTCGCAAGAAAGCCGGCCCGTGAGCCGGCTTTTTTGTCGCCTGTAATCACGAATTATCTGGAGTATCTCGCATTCGCGAGCTCGATGATTCGATTGATGAGCGCGGGATATTCGATTCCACTTTTCCTGGCGGCGGTTGCAAACTCCGCTTTCTTCTCGAGGTAGCAGTTGGGATTCACCTCGATGACGTAGATCTCCTCCTTTGCAGTCACACGGAGATCCACGCGCGCGTAATCGCGAAGTCTGAGAGCATGAAACGCATCCACGGCGACTTTCTGCATTCTTTGCGTCAGATCATCACTCAAGTCAGTGGGAAAGACGGATTTCGTTCCTTCGAATTCAGCGCCTTTCTCGTCGCCCTCGTCCCCCCACTTGGCTTCCCAGCTCGCGATCTTCGGCATTCCCTCCGGGAAGCCGGAGAAATCGAGCTCCATGACGGGAAGAGCCTGCGCATCGCTGTTGCCGAGCACTCCGACGTAGAACTCGCGTCCATCGATGAACTCTTCAGCGAGCACCGGACTCTGATATTCGGTCTGAAGCGAGCTGATGGTCTGAAGCAGCTCCTGCACATCGTTCACGATGGACTTCTGCGTGATACCGAGCGACGCATCTTCCTGCGGCGGCTTCAGGATCAGCGGAAACTTTATGTCCCCCGCCCAGTCCACGGCGCCGCGAAACACAGTCGCAAACCGCGCCGTAAGAATTCCGTGAAACGTGAGAACTTTCTTGGTGAGAGTTTTGTCTCCGGCAAGCATCAACCCCGCGGGACTCGAACCGGTGTAGCGAAGGCCGAGCAGGTTCAACAGCGCGGCCACATTTGATTCGAGCGCGCTTCGCCCGGCAAATGATTCAGCGAGGTTCACTACGATGTCGGGACCGTACTTCGTGAGCGCTTTGATCAGCGGCTCGACTTTGTCGTCGACAACAACACGCTCGCATTCATGATCGCTTGCCTTGAGCGCACGCTCGATGTCATTCAGGACCGGATCGACCGGCGGCTCGAGCGCGTCCTTTGTATGGAGGAGCGCAACTTTCACTTTTTCTTCCGCCTTGTTGCTGCGTGTCGATAGTTCATCATGATGGCTGTGCCGAATGCAGTGAGCTCAATCAATGTCGATGCGTCGAGACCGCGCACTCGCAGATCGAGCGCGTCGGCACGCGACCTGAGCACGTCGATCAGCTGGCGCACAGCAGATGTGCTCTCGCCGGTCCAGTAGGATATTCGACCAGTGATCTCGCGTCGATGGGCGGTGAGAAACTCTGCCGCTGGCTGTCCACTGGGAGATTCTTTCTCCGACGCGAAAATATTCTTCAGGTCGCCATCGAATATCGATGACGACTCGATCGGGATCTTCTCCGACATCGATCGATAGTGGTCTCCAACGGAGTATCGCATTGCTGTGACGGGGAGATCATCGTCAGTGATGCCGGGCGATTCGGGTGTAGTGTCTCCAACTTCACGCATCACGCGGTCGATGTACTCGAGCTTTGCTAACGCTGGCCATCCTTCGTACGCCTTTCGCCAGTCGAGATCGGGTGTGAGCCAGACCGCGAATGATTCGGCGAAGTCCTCATCGGGATGTTTTTGCGCGTACCATCCGAGGATGTGTCGGACGTATTCGTGTGAGAACGGGTCGGCCTGGTATCGCTCGCGATATGGTCGTGAGTATGGACCGAATGTCTGTCGCCAGTCGGGCCGATCGTAGAGGCGATATGCGTAGTTGAAAGCGTGACCTGCTTCGTGTCTCAGGAATCGCATCGATTCCTGGTCGGATTCTATTCCTTCGGCGAAGTCGTCTTCGATTTTCTCAAGGCGTGGATCTGCGAGGTAGAAGGGGACGCCGATGAGGGGAGTTCCGTCGGGGCACCCCCATTGATCACTGAGGTAAACCGGAGGGTGGAATTTGAGATTTTTTGCGTCGAGCTCCTGGTAGAGCTGCTCGACCATTCGCTCGACTCTCGTTCCGGGGATAGCGAGTCCAAGCTCCGATATCTGTCGGGATAGGAGTGTCTGTCTTTCGGACTCCCAGTCGGAAAAGGAATCGGTCATGTGGGGACCGAGGGGGCAAGGCTCGTACCGGATGCACTACTATAGTAGTCGCCGGTCGCCGGTCGACGGTCGACGGTCGACTGGTGTCCGGCGACTGGTGTCCGGCGACTGGTGTCCGGCGACTGGTGTCCGGCGACTGGTGTCCGGCGACCGGCGACCGGTTTCGGCGACAAAAAACCCGCGGATCTCTCCGCGGGTGATCAGGCGACCTTGGTTGTCGCGTCGGGAACCGGGTCTGGTGCAGGGCCCCAGATGTAGGCCGAGAAGATCGGACGGGCTTCCTTGCGATCTCCGCGGGATATGATGATACCGATCGGCTCTTCCGATTCGGTGATTTCACGTACCTTCTTCATTCTGTTCTCACTGTATGCGAGCTCGAATCCATTGCGAGCACGCGGCTTTAAGGCACTCCGGATGCCAGAAGTGTCGATTAGTCTAAGTCGTTGAATTTTCATAGGTTATGCTACACCGGCTGGCCACGAAAGGGCCGATGTGTCGCAAAACGACACATCAATTTGAGACAGGCTGTGTTAAAACGACACGCCTAGGCGACGGCTTTGCGGGCGACGAAGCTGCGGGACTCAGTGCCGACGTCCAGAACCGAAATCGTCCAGCCCTTGTAGCTCTTCTTGAGCTCTGAAAGAGATGGCTCGTTTCGGCCGGCAATGATCGTGTCGACCAGGTGGACACCGCCATCGCGGGTCGCACTCTGAAGAACCTCGATCACCTTCGCCCTTTGGGCGACGGTGAGTCCGGCGAATGCGGCCGGAGTACAGACGACCGCACTCAGCGGTTCTTCCGGAGACCAGTCGGTGAGCGAGACGGGCAGCTTGTCGACTCTTCCAGAAAGAAGCGCGGCCTCCTCCGGTTTGAGAGAGACCTCCACATCACCGGCGGGATCAATGGTGGTAACCGTGCATCCCTGCGCTGCGAGATACATCGCAGCATTTGACCCCGATGGTCCAGCGACCAGAACTCGAGCATCGGCAGGAAGATTCACTTCGCGTGCGAGAGCAGAGTCCGGTCTTACGCCCCAGTGCTCCGGCCGCCGGAATTCATCCTGCTCCTTGAGTCGCTTGAGCGCATTTTTTCGCCAGGTTGTATACGACGGAATTCGCAGTCGCTTGCGAATGATTCGATCAACTTCGTCGCACAGAAGGAGCTCGCTCATTGCGAACTGTGCCTGTGAGGAGAGCGCGGCAACAGCTTCGTCGCCAATTTTGAGGAGCGCGGTGCGGGAGATCGAATCTTTGTAGAGTTCGATCTCATTCTCGACGTACAGATCGTATTCGTGCTTCAGCGATCTTGGTGGCAACTGATCCATCAATTCGGGACGAGGAAACTCAAAACCCGTGGCCGCGCTGCGAGGAAGCTAGACGGTCGAAGACAATTTGCAAGAGTAATTTTTTCGTTTCATACGAGGGAAAATGCCTGAGCTGCCCGAAGTTGAAGAAGCAATGCAGCGACTGAAGAGTGCAGTCGAAGGGAAAATCATAGCGAGAGCAAAGGCACTTCATCCCGCCATCGCGCGACAGTTTCCTGACTCGAGCGCGCGACGGTTGCGCCAGCGTCGCATCATGAAAATCGAGCGGCGCGGCAAGCATCAGCTGCTGCATCTCGACAGTGGCGCGACAGTTCATGCGCACTTCAGAATGAACGGCGACTGGCTTCTCACAACTGTTACAGTGCCAGTCGACAAGTTCACGCGCGCCGTGATAGAGCTCACTGATGGAACGCGCATCGAGCTCAATGACCGGCGTGCGTTATCTGCGCTTTCTCTTCATGCGAAAGGCGTCAATCCCCTGCCGTCACTGGGAATGGAGGCAAATGATCCCTCGCTCGATGCTGATTATCTCAAGACTGCTTTGAAGTCTCGGCGAGGCCCTGTCAAACCTGCTCTGATGGATCAGAAAGTGATTGCCGGGCTCGGCAACATTTACGCGGCTGAATCCTTGTGGCGTGCGAAGATCAGTCCGCGTGCTGTCTCGTCTTCTCTATCGAAGCCACGACTCGAGAGACTTGCAGCTGCGATTCATGAAGTCCTCGAGGCAGAGAATCGACCGCCTGGTCGTTACACCGACACTGAAGGACGAGAGCGATTCGCTGTCTATGATCGTGAGGGTCTGCCGTGTCCCCGATGCGGAAGTTTGGTGAAACGAATTCCTCAAGCGGGGCGGTCGACCTATTTCTGTCCGGTCTGTCAGAAAAACTGAACTACGGCGGTTAATCACCGTAGTTCAATCCACTGCCTGCAACAAAGCCCCCTTGATATACCCAGTCTCCGGAATCCCAAGAATTTCGGGATGATCGATGGGCTGGCCACGAAACTCACGGAGAGCAATCCGGCGGCCTGAATCGGCGGCAGCAGCCTCGAGCATTTCGAGGAAGTACGACTTCGACAAATGAAAGCTGCAGCTCGCAGTGAACAGCATCCCGTCAGGAGCCAGCAACCGCATCGCGCGCATGTTGATGTCCTTGTATCCGCGAATCGCTGCGGGAATCGAGCTGCGCGTTTTCGCAAAAGCGGGAGGATCGAGCACGATCGTATCGAAGCGAGCTTCGTCCTCTTCCTTTGCGCGCAGAAAGTCGAACGCGTTGGTCTCGACGAAGTCGATGTTCGTAATACCGTTGAGAGCTGCATTCGCTTTCGCACGCTCCAGAGCCTGCGCTGACGAATCGAGAGCGATCACCTCGTCTGCATTCTGTGCAAGATGCAAAGCGAACGATCCGTGATAACTGAAGCAGTCAAGTGCGATTCCCTTCGCTGACTGGCCAGCAAGATGACGGTTCTCCCGCTGATCCAGGAACGCTCCGGTCTTCTGCCCAGTGTATGGAGCGGCGATGTATCGAATGCCGTACTCATCGACTTCAATTTCGTGCGGAACGTCGCCGTGCAGAGGAACTGTCTCGCGAACAAGACCTTCCTTGCCACGCAAAGCGGAATCATTGCGCGCAAGAATACCATCGACTCGCAGGACGTGAACAATCGCGTCGACAATTTCTTTGCGAAAAGTTTCGAGACCCGCGCTCATGAGTTGAACCACAGCCCATCTGTCGTATCGATCGACGATGAGTGAAGGGAGCCCGTCCGCCTCGCCGTGAACTACTCGATAGGCGCTGGTTACAGTCTCCAGGCCAACTCGCTGGCTCATCGCCCGCTCGATCTTCGCGCGCCACCATTCGGCATCGATCGTAACATCCGGATCAGGCTCGAGAAGCCTGAGCGAAATCTCCGAGCGGGGACTCCATAAAGCCCAGCCAAGGGGGCGGTTACGATTGTCCCGCACCATCACAACGCCGGCCCCGGCATTGGGACGCTCGGCAACATCGCTACGGTATATCCACGGGTGGCCGGACTCCCAGCGACGTAAACCTTTGGTGGTCACTCGTGCCGTTATCTGCATTCGATGAATCTAACCCGTCGGCTCCGTACGCTTTTTGCCTTACGAGGCGCCATGCTTCGTTACTTCTCGTTTCTCGCGGGAGCTGCAGCGGGTGTGCTCTACTACAATGAGCGGCGCGAGCGCATCGCACTCGAAAGACTCGGCGCGGCTTCCCTCGAGTCCCTGCTGGACGCAATCGATGCAAACAATCCGGAGACCGGCGCACACGTTCGGAGAGTTGCGCAGTATGCGTTGACGCTCGCATGCGCCGCCGATCTGGACGAGAGAATGCAGCACCGCGTTGAGCGTGTTGCACTCTTTCATGACATCGGAAAAATCGATGAGGCAATTACCGATATCGTGAAGGAGCCGAAGAAGCTTACGCAGCAGGAACGGCTCGCGATCATGCAGCACCCGAATCGCGGAGCCGATGTCCTCAAGCCGCTGGCTGCATTCTTTCCGGAGCTTCCGGAAGGCGTCCGCTCACATCACGAGCGGTGGGATGGAGCCGGCTATCCTCGCAAGCTGCGCGGATCAGAGATCCTTATCGAAGCCCGCATCGTCTCAATCGCTGACACGTTCGATGCGATTACCGCAGCGCGTCCATACACTCACGCGCGCACACTCGAGACTGCGAGAAAACTCATCGATGACGGTCGAGGCACTCAGTTCGACCCCGATCTCGTCGATCTTTTTTTGAGTCCTCCCGTGATTCAGGACGTCGAGCGAATCATGAGGCGCGAAAATGCGCCGAAGAAAAAAACCGGAGGCACACGCCGCAGAAATGCTCAGTCTGCGAGTGTTCCGGACATCACGTTCCGATGGCGATCGCCATCTCCCTTGCTGCGGCGAGCGGGTCTGGCGCGCCCATAACCGACGCAATCGCTGCGACTCCGACGCCGCCGGCATCGATTACTGCTCGCGCATTTGCAGCGGTGATCCCACCTATACCGACTGCAGGCAATCCAGTCGCTACAGCCAGGCGCTTGAATTCCGCGACACCAATTGCCGATCCCGCGTCTTTTTTGGACGCCGTACTGAAGACAGGTCCAACGCCGATGTAATCTGCGCCGTGCGCGGTGTGACTTTCTTCGTCGTTGCCTACTGACTTACCGATAATGAATCCTTCCGGCGCGAACTTGCGTACCGCGCCAACGGGTATGTCATCGGCGCCGAGGTGGACGCCCGCTGCTCCGGCGGCAATTGCTACGTCGGCGCGGTCGTTTACTATGACGGGAACTCCGACAGATCTAACGAGCTCGTGCGCGAGAGCGGCGAGATCGCGAGCAGTTACGTCCTTGAGCCGAAGCTGAATGCAAGTCGCACCACCGCGCGCGGCTGCTGCGCACCGCTCGATTAATCCTGTCTGGCCGTCACGCACATTGTCGGTGATGGCGATGAACCGGAGGACCGAAAGGTCGATCATTTACGCACGAGCCGCTTTGCCTGTTCGTGCTCGGCAAGCGTCTTACGGAATTCATGATGTCCGTCAGGTGCGGCAACGAAGTAGAGGAAGGGAACGTTCGCTGGATACAGCGCTGCGACGAGGCTTGGATTTCCTGGTGATGCAATCGGGCCCGGGGGAAGCCCGGGATACTTGTACGTGTTGTACGGTGAATCGACTTCCAGGTCCTTGTTGAGCAATCGCGGCGCATGCTTGCCGCGCGCATACTGAACCGTTGGATCTGCCTGAAGCAGCATATTGGCTCGCAGACGATTCAGATAAACCGCGGCGATCACAGGCCGCTCGGCCGGAACCTTTGCTTCACGCTCCACAATCGAAGCGAGCGTCACTATCTGGTGGCGCGTCAACGAATCTTTCGCGAGCTGCGCGGTCCACTCCGGCTTCCATTCGCGCTCGAAGCGCTTCACCATCTCGAGGACTGCATCACGCGGACGCGTTCCGTCGGGGAATGCGTATGTGTCGGGGAAGAGATACCCTTCGAGAGTCTTACCCGGAATTCCAAGGCGATTGATCATTGCAGTGTCGCGAACAGCTGCGTTGACTGAATCGACAGGTACAGAGAGCGCTTGCGCAACGAGCGGCACGATCTGAGAGATCGCGAATCCTTCGGGAATCGTGATTGTATTTACGAGCCCGTGACCTCCGTGCAGGGCAGCGATAATCTCGGACCAGGGTGTGCCCCGCTTGATGAGGTAGGTACCCGGCTTGATGTTGCGGTCGGTTTGTTTCGCGCGAGCGTAAAGCTTGAAAAAGAATTTCGATCCTACGAGTCCCGCGTGGCTCAGGCTGTCAGTCGCGGCAGCGAAGCTCGCTCCTTTCGGGACGATGACTCTGATGGGCGCTCCCGCTGGACCACCGCACGCGCTGCAGAAAAGCACCAATAGAAAAAGGCGACGCATCATCCGGAGATATTCAGAGCGTTCTGCAGGAGAATCGTTGCGGCCATTGCGTCAACATCGCCTTTGCGTCCTTTCGTCGAGCCTTCCATTTCCTTGATTGCGCGCAGTGAAGCGGCGGTTGTGTAGCGCTCATCGTGGAACTGCACGGACAAACCAGTTCGTCTCTCGAGCTCGCCGCCGACGCGGCGAACTTCGGCAGTCCAATCCGTCTCGTTTCCTTCGCCATCGAGAGGAAGCCCAACAACAAATCCCTTTGCCTCGAGCGATTCTGCGCGACGAATAATCTCGGCGATCGGCGCCCGCTTGCCGGCGCGACGCTGGATGAAACCAGCAGGCGACGCGATCATGCCCAGCTCATCAGCGATCGCCAGGCCGACACGCTTCTCGCCATAGTCCACCGCCATGAACCGGGCGAGCGACGAATTCATGCGCCGCCCTGCGCCATCTGCTGGAAGAACTCAGCATTGTTTTTCGACTTGCGCATCTGACGAAGAAGAAACTCCACCGCTTCTGCTTCCGGCATGTCGGACAGAAACTGTCTCAAGAGCGTCACGCGATTGATCTCAGCTTGTGAGAGGAGCAGCTCTTCTTTTCGCGTACCTGATTTCAGAATGTCGATAGCGGGGAAGACTCTTCGATCTGCAATCTTGCGATCGAGTACGAGCTCCATGTTGCCGGTGCCCTTGAACTCCTCGAAGATCACGTCGTCCATGCGCGAGCCCGTTTCTGTGAGCGCAGTCGCGACGATTGTGAGAGATCCGCCACCATCGATCTTGCGCGCACTCCCGAAAAATCTCTTCGGCTTGTGAAGTCCCGCTGCATCGACGCCGCCGGAAAGAATCTTTCCCGACTGCGGAGCGATTGCGTTGTGCGCGCGTGCAAATCTCGTGAGCGAATCAAGCAGGATCACGACATCCTTTCCTGCCTCCACCAATCGCTTTGCTTTCTCGAGAACCATGTCAGCCACGAGCACGTGGCGCGATGCGCCCTCGTCGAATGTCGAGCTTATCACTTCCGCGCGCCTGGTGCTCTTGATCATCTCGGTGACTTCTTCCGGCCGCTCGTCGATCAAAAGAATGATGATCGTAACTTCCGGATGATTCTCCGCGATGGAATTCGCCATCTTCTCCAGCAGAATGGTTTTTCCTGCGCGGGGAGGAGAGACTATGATGCCGCGCTGGCCTTTCCCGATTGGCGCGAAGATGTCGACGACGCGCATGGAGAGGTCGCCATCCTTCGACTCGAGACGCAGCCGAGTATCCGGATAGCGAGGACGCAGATTGTCGAATGGAACGCGCGTCTTGATTGCTTCCGGATCGGCTCCATTTACGCTTTCGACCTTGAGCAGCGCGAGGTATCGCTCCCACGCTTTCGGTGGGCGAACCTGCCCGCGAACGAGATCTCCGGTGAGAAGACCGAATCGTTTTATCTGCGACGGGGAGACGTATATGTCGTCAGGTCCGGCGAGATAGCTGTAGTCCTGGCTGCGGAGGAATCCGTAGCCTTCAGGGAGAATCTCCAGCACTCCTTCGCCGTGAAGCGCGACGTTGGAATCGAGAAGATTCTGTTCAATTCGAAAGATGAGCTCAGGCTTTGCCGCGACAGCGGTATCGCGGATGTTGAGGCCTTCGGCCATGTCCTGAAGCTCGGAAACTGATTTGCGCTTTAGTTCTGCGATGTCCACTGTGACGGGCGATGCAACTGTATTGCGGCGGGACTCGAACGAATTCGAGCGTGATGATTGGGCTTAGAGGGGAGGGAACTTTTGCGAAGCTAACCGACGCTTATAAATCGGTCAAGCACCAGGGTCGATTGCGGACTCAGGACAACACACATGAGGAAGCAGGATTGCAGGCTTTGCGGCCTCAGGACAAAACCACAATCGACAATTGCTGACTAATTGCGGAGTTCGGACTTCGAGAACTGCGGGCGTAGGAGACCACAGAACTACGCGTCTCATTTCATTGTCTTGCCCCGCTCTCTCGGGATGATTGCAAGAAGAAGTCTGCGAATTTCCTCCAGGCGATTTCTGCGGTCCTTTGTTATTTCTTCACCGAGGACCGGTTTTGCTCCTTTGTACCAGCTCAAACTCTCGCGAACTTCGCCCAGCGCGTATTCGAATCTGAGCGCGCGATCTTTCCCAGAGCCGCGCGAGTATGCCTCGCCAATGAGCGCCTCAATGCCAATCACCGACGCATAAAGTTGCGGGGCAATTTCCTTAGTGACAGCATCCGCCAGAAGGAGCTTCGCGTCATTGTATGCATCTGGCATGAGCTCGTCCGCAATTCGATATGCGGTCATTCGCTTTAGCGGATCCTGCGAGTCGTCTGCGTTGACCGGAACCCGATGAGTCATGAAGCGAAGGTAAGTCGACGGCGAACGCCGGCGACATCATTCGGTGTTTCGAGGTCTCCTTACTCCGCAGTTCTCGAAGTCCGAACTCCGCAATTAGTCAGCAATTGTCGATTGTGGTTTTGTCCTGAGGCCGCAAAGCCTGCAATCCTGCTTCCTCATGTGTGTTGTCCTGAGTCCGCAACATCTGCAATCCTTCTTTCCTTATATGCTATTGTCCTGAGTCCGCAATCATTTCAAATAGCGGAGTGGCCTCTTCTTGATGTCGGCCATTAGTGCCGCAAGTTCTTCTCGCAGCTGACGCATTTCGACTGATAGCGTGCTGTCGGATTTCATTTTACCGAGTGTGCCGCCGCCGGAGGAGAGAGCGCGAAGCGAATCGACCTCACCACGCAGGTGAGAGATCTGTTTCATCAGCGTGGAATCTTTTCGGAATCGCCCGATGTTTCCACGACCGGTGTTCATCAGCTCACTGATCGAATCTTTCGCTGCACGGATTCGCGCGATGCGTGCGCCAAGCTCGCCATGTGCGATGCGCGCGAGACTGCCTTCGCCTGTCGCGGCTCTCCTTGCAAGTCGCGCTATCTCATCGGTCTGAGCTGTAACCTTTGGCCATCCGCTTCCGACCAGACGGCCGGCCGTTCCGGCCTGTGATTGCAGAAGTCGCAGGACTCGTCCGCCGCTGTCAGTCAGCATCCCGAGCCGGTTTCCAAGCTCTTCCATTCTGTCGCCGACGGGTTTCATCATACCCGTCGATATTTCCTTCAGAGTGTCACCTTCGTTCAGCGCGGCGACGTTTGATGTTCCAGAAGAAATAAAGACGACCGGACTTCCGATGAGATTGCCGCCGGGACGAATGTCTGCCCATGCATCCTTTCTAATGAAGTGCATGTGCTTCGACAGAATCTCGAGGTGAATCGCAAGTCGCTCGAGTGTGTCCGTCGATGGTGGACGGAAGTGAACGTCCTTTACCAGGCCGACTTTCTGGCCGGAGAGCCAGACTTCCGTTCCGCTCAGAACTCCGGGCGCGTCGTCAGCGACAACGTAAATGTTGGTGGTGTCGCCATGCAGTGCGCCGACTCTGGCGAACAGGAGAATGGAGAGAACGAGCGCGACGATCACCGCGAATGAGATCGCGCCGACCTTGAGATCACGCCACGCCAGTGCTCTCGACATGCTTGAAGTTACTGGTTCCTGTAAATGACGCCGTCTTTCATGACGAATCGAACCTCTTTCAGGCGCGAGACGTCGGTCGTCGGGTCGCCGGAAACGGCGATGATATCCGCTTTCAATCCGGGTGCGATGCGTCCGATCATTTCATCCATGCCGAGTACTTTTGCTGTGACGGATGTCGCGGAGCGCAGTACGTCGATGGGCTTCATTCCATACTCGGCCATCAACTCGAGCTCGTGCGCATTCTCGCCGTGCATAAATACTCCGGCATCACTGCCGCTGCACATCGTTACGCCGGCTTTGAGCGCGGCCGAAAACGATTCATGTTTCTCTTTCAACCGGGCGGGTACGGGATCGGTCCCTTTCTTCCATCCGCGATATCTCTCATTAGCTTCGGCCGCCGCGAGCGTTGGACAATACGCGGTGCCCTTTCTCTTCATTAGAGAGAACACTTCGAGATTTCCTTCGTCGCCGTGCTCGATTGTCTTTGCCCCCGCTTCGGCTGCCCGGCGCATTCCCTCGACTGTCGATGCATGCACGACCAACTCGCGACCGGAATCATGCGCCGTTTCGCTCGCGAGCTTCATCTCGTCCTGTGAGAATGTCGGCCGGCTTTCGCCGTGCGGACCCCACCGGTAATCGCCATAGAGCTTGACCCAGTCGGCACCGTGCCCGATTTGATCGCGAACGATTCGCTGCAATGTGCTGCCGTCTGCTTCGTCGGCGCCAAGCGGAGTGTCGTAAGCGTAATTAGGACGCGCGGGCGCGTATGACCCGGTTGCAACAATTGCTTTCGATGCAATGAGATATCGCGGACCGGGAACTATTCCCTCGTTGATTGCCTGCCTGAGTCCGGCGTCAGCGTAAAGTGCTCCTTCGGTTCCCAGGTCGCGCACCGTTGTGAATCCAGCCATGAGCGTATTTCGCGCGTGGTTCGTTGCGCGGGCAACGCGGAGTGCGAGTGGTTCCTTCAGGACCTGGTCATCCCATTTTGCTTCGTTGTAGGGATGAAGAAAGAAATGCACGTGCGCGTCGATCAATCCCGGCAAAAGCGTCAGTCCAGGGAGCTCGATTCTTTTCGCCCCATCCGGAATTCGCGAAGCATCGGAGGGGCCTGCATAGGTGATGGAATTTCCGGTGACGACTACGATCCAGTCGCGATGAAGCGAGGCATTCGTTCCATCGAAGACCGACGCGGGAACGAGAACAGTCGGCGTTTGCGGCTGTGCGGTCGAGGTGACAGCGAGCAACGTGAGGGCAGCAATCAGGGATCGCATGGGAAGAAAAATGTAGCGCGTAAACACCTGCCGCATCTACTTTCTGGCTTCCCCCACTTCCTCGACTCATGTCGCTCGCCCGGTTCCTCGTCATCACGCTGCTCGCGGTCGCTGTAATTCCAGGTACGTCATCGGGTCAACGTCGATCGACTGACAGACCGCTCAGAGTTTTCGTGGACTGCAACACGATGGGCTGCGATCTCGATTATTTCCGCACCGAGATTCCGTACGTCGACTACGTGAGGGACAGAAGCGACGCTTCGCTTCATGTTCTGGTATCGACGCTCCAGACGGGAAGTGGGGGAACTGAGCACACGATGACTTTTATCGGACTGAAGGAATTCGCAGGAATATCCGATACGCTCATTTACGTCGCATCGCAGACGTCGACACCTGATGATCGAAGGAAAGGAATTGCCAGAACGCTGAAGCTTGGACTTGTGAGATATCTCGCTCGTACAAAAGCAGGTGAGCAGCTGCAGATATCGTTCGTGAAGCCCGCTTCAGCCGACACTGCTGCAGCAGCGAAGCCAGCAAAGGATCCGTGGGATTTCTGGGTCATTCGCACACGGGTCAACGGCAACTTCAGCGGGGAAAGCTCTCAGAATTTCACGAGCATTTTCGGCGGTGTATCGGCGAACCGTGTTACCAAAGGATGGAAGGCGAACAACGGGTTCAACGTGAGTTATTCCGAGAGCAACTTCACGCTCGACGACGACGAGAAGTTCTCCAGCTACTCGCGTTCATACGGGTTTGACCATCTGCTCGTGAAGAGCATAACTGAGCACTGGTCGGCGGGCGAAAAAGCGTCACTCTCGTCATCCACGTACAGCAACACCAAGCGCGCGCTTCGATTTGGGCCGGCTATCGAGTATGACGTGTTTCCGTACTCACAGTCCACACGCAAGCTGCTCACTCTCCAGTACTCGGTTGGCATCGCCAGTTTTCTCTATCACGACACTACGATCTTCGAGAAGTTGTCGGAGGTGCGACCGAATCAATCGCTGATAGCATCGATCAGTGCAACGCAGCCGTGGGGATCCGTCGCCGGATTTGTCGAGGGTTCAACGTATCTGGACGATTTGACCAAGCGGCATTTGCAGCTCTTCAACCAGATAAACGCGCGACTGTTCAAGGGCTTCAGCTTCAACCTGTTCGGCAGTGTGACTCTGCTGCGCGATCAGCTCTATCTGCCGAAAGGCGGCGCGACTGAAGAGGAAATTCTTTTACAGCGCAAGGCGCTCTCTACATCCTACAGTTATTTCGCCGGAATCGGGTTGACGTACACGTTCGGGTCGATCTTCAACAACGTGGTCAACCCGCGATTTGAGGGAGCGAATTTCTTCTAATTACGCTTCGTCCAGATGGCGATACTCCCGCATCCAAGCAGGCCAACCTGGAATTCAGCAGGGACAAACGCCGCGGAGTAGACCTCGATCCCGGCGACATTCTTTGTGGAAACAAAACTGTCGATGTCTTCGGCAGTGAATGTTCTCATGTATACTCCGTCGATGAAAATCGCGGCGTCGCAATAGCCAGTGGAATCGAACGCGCCCCGCATCTTGACTGGATCCTGATCCGTGTCCACGCGCACACCGGCGACTCTCCGAAACAGATCAGTCGTGTTGACAGCCTGTGCTTTCAAGACATCCTCAGGCCCAATGAATTTGCCAAGTCCCATTCGTCGCCTGCGAAGAAATCCTTCATCCAGCGCAAGGCGACTTGCTCGAATCCTCACCGTGTCGAGAACTGCTTTCAGAGTTGGAAGTGCGATGCGAAGTGGCGGGGTGCCTTCGACGATGTTGACGTGACGGCGATCGGGGTAATAGCCAAGCGCGCGCACTTCGATCATTCGGGTGCCCTCGGGTGCATTCGTAATCGTGAATTCACCTTGATCATTCGTACGCGCAGTCGGTCCGCCAGTGACAGTGACTTGAGCGTTGGCTAAAGGACGTCCTGCAGCAAGCGTCACCACCGTCCCACTGATGTGACCGCTCATGGAGCGGCCGAGGAAAATTTCCCGGCGCAGGAACCCCTCGGCCGGAACCTGGACTTCGACGAGACCCGTGCTGTCCGCTCCTCGATTTGCAACAAGCGCAACAATGCCGCCACTCGGCACGTTACAGAGTGCGTACCATCCGTTGGCACTTGTTGTCGCGGTGCGTCGTGCGAGCTGTCTCTTGAATCCGCCTCGTCCGATTGCGTACTCGAACCAGTCGCCGGAAACCGTAACGCCAGGTGCGGCAGCACCCCTGGAGTCGCGAACGAATCCAGTGATCACCGCACCTGAGTCGGTCAACAATGACGCGCCGCAGATCGCAGTACGGAGACTTGCTGCTGATGGGACACCCAGGTCCACATTGATTGACTTCGTTCCGGCAACAGTCACTTCTCTCAACGGGGGATCGATGCCGAGTGAATCAAGCATCTCGTGAAAGAATCCGAGGCGGTATTTCCCGGCGGGAATGTCGTTGAATACAAATCGACCATCTGAGTCGGATTCTGCGGAGAGCGCGAATTTTGAGGGATCGTCTGCAGCGACTATCTGAACGGTTGCGTGGGCAAGGGATGCACGCGCAAGACTGTCGTACACGGCACCGGTGATTCTCGCCCCGGCCTGCGCAAATGCCAGTCGTGGCAGCATGAAGAGCACAATGAGAAGCCGGGTGCGTCTGACCCAGGTTAGCAGCATGAACAGAAATTAGGACATGGTACGCAAATCGTCAGCAATGAATTTTGTGTTGAACGATTTTTTGACCTGAACTGTCACAGGATTATGCGAACGATTATCCGTTTTTGTCTTGCGGCGGGTCTCGCGTTTCCGCTGGGCCTCGACGCGCAGGCCGACACGACGTGGAGCGACCTGTACCTCAAGGACCTGGAGATGGCTCGCGACGTTATCGCGTCGGACCATCCTGGAAGTGTCGATCTGCAGAATCCTGCATTTCGAAAAGCGCTTGCATCGGCATATAAGGAAGCGCTCGACGCGGCAAAGTCGGTTAACAGCTATGAATCGTATCGGATTGCGCTGGGTCGATTCGGAAACCGTTTTCAGGATGCGCATCTCAACGTTGCTCCGCGTCAGTCGCGGCCTCTCAAGGGTGTGAGAGACGCGGGCATCTATCCCATTTATCGGAACGATGCGTTCGTTGTCGCCTCCGCAGACGAGCGATATGGAGGGAGGGCGCAGGGTCTTCGCGGGGCAACGCTCGTAAGCTGCGATGGTAAACCAATCGCTCAGCACTTTCGGGATGCGATTCTTTCGTGGCGAGGTCGGCCGTCGATTATTGCTGACTGGTATAAGTGGTCTCCCTACACTCTGATAGATTATGGTCCGCCGACGCCGGCGGCTCCCAGGAGCTGTCGATTCAAGCCGAGTGGAAAGAGAGAGATCGATGTTGCCTTGTTGTGGGATTCAGTGAAGACAGCGCCACTGGTCGCCGCGTCCCGAGAATCGTCAGGGTTTGCTATGCATCCACTCGGCGTGCAGGTGTCGAATGATCAACACGAGATCTGGGTAGATCTTCCTACTTTCGCAGTAGATGGTGATTCTGTCCCGCGAATGCGCGCCACGATCGATTCGCTTGCGGCAATCGTCAAGAAAAACTCGAATTGGAAGCTGATGGTGTTCGATCTTCGCGGTAATGATGGTGGATCATCCGTGTGGGGAAAGGAAGTCGCCGCCGCGGTCTTCGGGGAGAAATGGGCGGACGACGCAGAAAACTGGCTTGGTGATGGGAGATACACCGAGTACAGGGTGTCGAAGCGAAATCTCGATGCACTGGATGGCCAGTTGAAGCAGACCATCGATCGACATGGTGCGACGAGTCCTGAAACCGCGGAGATGAAGGCGTTCATGGATTCGATGCAGGCCGCGTATGCGCGCGGCGACAGTCTCTATGGATCGCGTTCGACTCGCTCAGGAGTCGCTCGTCCTCAAGCGAAGAAATTGAGTGGGAAGATCGTGGTGGTCACAAGCTCATCATGCTTCAGTGCGTGTCTCGACTTCATGGACCTGATGCGACTTCGGCCGGATGTCGTTCACGTTGGTCAGCCGACGGGTGTCGACACCGACTATATGGAGAACTGGGGATGGGCGTCGCCGTCCGGGATTATCCAGGTCGGTTATCCAATGAAGGTGTATCGCAATCGCCGCAGGAAAAACAACGAGGGGTACGTGCCCGTGGTGCGTCGCGATGCGATTGCGGATACGGGGCCGCTCCGGGAGTGGATCAGGGCGAACTATCAGAAGTGGTAAGATGCGCGCGGCGGGATTCGAACCCACGACCTTCGGCTCCGGAGGCCGACGCTCTATCCAGCTGAGCTACGCGCGCTGAATTTGCATAGTAACCGCCCGGTTCACCCGCCGAAAGGACGCGAGCTAGAACGAGTGGAGAGTTGAAGGGGGTGTTCGAACAAACGCGGTCGAGTGCCGTACTCGAGATCTGATAGAGAGCGTTTTGTTCGAACACCCCCTTCAGCTCTCCACGGGCCGCACTGCAGACGATTCCCAAGCTCCGTTAACTTCCGACAATGCTATTCTCCAAACGAAAAATCACGGTTATCCCCGGCGACGGAATCGGACCCGAAGTGGTCGCCGCCGCACTGAAAGTCATAGAAGCCACCGGCGTTGAGATCGAGCCCGAAGTCTGCCTGGCCGGCGCGAAAGCATTCGAGAAGGGAATCGAATCCGGGGTTCCCGACGAAACCCGCGAATCGATCGAGCAAACCAAAGTCGCGCTGAAAGGTCCGCTCGAGACTCCGATCGGACACGGCAACAAAAGCGCAAACGTCACCCTGCGCACTCTATTCGAAACGTTCGGAAATCTTCGGCCCGTTCGTGAGCTGCCAGGCGTGCACACGCCGTTCACCGGACGAAAGCTCGACATCGTAATTGTTCGCGAGAACGTCGAAGATCTCTACACGGGCATCGAGTACATGCAGACGCCCGGCGTCGCCGAGGCACTCAAGATTATCACGCGCACTGGATGCGAAAAAATCGTCGAGCTTGCGTTCGAGTTCGCTGTTGCCGCAGGACGCAAGCGAGTTCACTGCGCAACGAAAGCCAACATCATGAAGCTCACCGAAGGAATGCTGCAGCACACCTTCGAAGAAATTGCGCCACGCTATCCGCAGATCGAGGCAAAGCACATCCTGATCGACAACGCTGCGCATCAGCTTGCAATGCGACCGGAACAGTTCGACGTGATCGTCACGACGAACATGAATGGCGACATCCTCTCCGATCTGACATCCGGACTCACCGGCGGACTTGGCTTCGCCCCATCGGCGAACATCGGCAACAACGCTGCGATCTTCGAAGCTGTACACGGCTCCGCACCTGACATCGCAGGAAAGAATGTCGCGAATCCAACAGCAATCATTCTTAGCGCAGCAATGCTGCTGCGACACATCGGTGAAGGGAAAGCCGCGAACGACATCGAGCAGGCAGTACTCGTCACACTCGAAAGCGGTGTTCGCAGCGGCGACATGGCTGGAAAAGCAAAAGCGTCCACTACAACGGAATTCGCCGAGGCAATCATCTCCAACCTCGGCAAAGTTTCATCGACGAGCACAGCGCGCGATTTCAGGGCTGTCCAGATTCCGGATTCATCCGACGACGTTCAGGGCGTCGAAGTGAAGCAGCGAAAGGTCACTGGCGTCGATGTGTTCATCGAGAGCAAGCTCAAACCGGAAGAGCTCGGAGCAGACCTCACTGAAATTGTTGGCGGAACTACGCTCGCACTTCAGATGATCGGCAACCGTGGCAACACGGTGTTTCCGGTTCCTGAAGGACAGAAGGTGACTCTCGTAGATCAGTATCGCTGCCGATTCATGAAGCGCTCGCGCGGTGACGCGCTAAGCAACTCCGAGATTCTGTCGCTTCTCACCAAGATCGGCGAAGTCCACACGTGGCATCACGTCGAAAAGCTTCAGCAGTTCGATGGAGTAGACGCATTCAGCAGAACGAGCAGGTAGCACCTTACAAAGCCCTTACGCGAAACTGACCCTCATCGGGGTATGATTCAGAGCTGATCCGCACTTTCTACAACCCCTCCACATGTCTAACACACTACGACTCGCCACATTCATTGTGGTTGCATCGCTTTCGCATATTCGCCCGCGCGATGCTCAGGCGCAGAACGGCCAGCCGCTCAAGTACACAGGCAAGGCGACACAAGCGGCGATAACGGCCGATGATGCAAAGACGCGTCTCTACATCTTCGCTGACGATTCGATGATGGGCCGTCGCGCCGGTGACATCGGCGGAATGAAAGGAACCGCATACATCGAGCGCGAAGTTCGGCGCATGGGACTCGTTCCCGCCGGCGACAACGGAACATTCTTCCAGGCCGTTCCGCTTTACGACCGGTCGCTGGACATGAGCTCAAAGCTCAGTGCCGATGCGGAAGCGCTGACACTCAACACCGACTACATCCCGATCAACCTCGGAGGCAAAGCTCGCGCACTTGAAGGCG
>JBKPNY010000143.1:0-7380 GCA_046732835.1 Gemmatimonadota bacterium
TACAATAGAAAGAAGGCATAGGTTGTCCGCGTTCGTGTCTTAATGTTTAGTCGTCGATTCCTTCAATCGTGACAGCAGCTCGTATTTCCAGTCGTGAATCATGACGACCTGCGAATTGTCGAATTGATTCTTGAGAACGAGGTACCCTTTCTGCGACGGAGCAATGTCGAAGTTCGCATGAATCGAAGTCGTTGCGAATGAGCCTTCGTAGACAATCTTTCGCGACACGACCGAGAATGTCGGTTCAAAGCTCAGTGTCGCTTCGATAAGCTGTGAGCCGGTTGCGTATATGATCTGCTTGCCATCGCGTGTCCACACTGGCGTTATCGCACCCGATCCAGTTGATACCACGTTGCGCCCGCTTGGTCCGGGGAACGGAGTTACATATACCTGCGACACGCCGGTTTGATTTGACGCAAACGCCTCAACCTTCAACTCACATCTCGGCTGCAAATCTATAGTTGGGCCAATGCCGAATCACAGCTCGACAATTCACGCGAGTTCTCGGCCATCCTGGTCAATTGCGATGCAGTTAGAGCATGTTGCGCCTGTATTGACTGCCAGATACCAGCGGCCTTCAGAAAAAACGTTCGAGCATGGAGCAGCTGCTCGCGTTTCGCCACGTCAGTTGCCGCACGTTGCATCGTCGCGGTGTGAAGCTTTCCCGCGCTCAAGTATGTATAAGCGAGATTGATGCTGGCCTTTGTATTCGTCTTGCTGCGCGCCACAGTGGCCTCCGCAAGCGGAATCGCTTGCTCGATCATCGATGCGCTTTCGGCCAGCTCTCCCCTGCGCGTGAGTACCCGACTCATCCCGGTGTAGATGAGGCCGAGATCATCTCCGTGACGGGTGTTCGACGGCTCCGATATGCGAAGCGCTTCCTTTTGAGCCGCCGCTTTTCGGTACTCACTCAATGCAGCCAGATCATCGCGCGTATCACTGAGCGCTTCGGCGAGCAGATAATGAGTGAACGCAACGTCATGCCGGTGCTCCGCGCTTTTTACGTCACTCGCGGCGAGGCCCTCTGCGATCTCGAGCGCTTTCCTATGTATTGTGACCGCGAGCTCAGCGCTGTCGGCTGACCGCAAATCCCTTCCGAGATAATTGTAGATGGCACCGAGATTTCGGTGGAGTAGTTTGTTGCTCGGGTCCGTCACGATCATTTCCTGGAGCATCGCAATCGATTTGCGATCGACTGCCCTCGCACTCTTTGTGTCGCCCTGGTCAGCGAGCACATATCGAAGTCGAGCGTAAGCGGATAGAAGCTCGAGTCGCCTGACAGCATCATTCGGATTCTCAGCGAGCACATGCTCCAGAAGATCAACAGAACGACGCACCTGCCCGGCGCCTTCAGCGGCCCCATTGCTGCTTCCGAGAAACCCGAGATTCATCAGGCTGTTCGCAAGTCCAACCCGATAATCACGATTCGAGGGAGCGGAATTCAGAAGATCTTCACGCAGCCTCACCGATTTTCGGTAACTCGCAAGCGCGCCTTTTACATTGCCGAGGTTAGCGTAACCTTCCATCCCCTGAGTGTCGCCAAGAAAATTGTAAAGCTCAGCCATGTCGACGCGATTCTTTAAATCCGCGGGATTCTCCGCCTGAAGATGTTCGCGAATGACGATTGCGCGCCCGTAAGCATTTGCTGCCTCATTCAATTTTCCTATACCGCTGTATATATCGGCAACCCCCGAATATCCACTCGCGAGCTGGTCTTGCAGTTCGAGTGACGCGGGATTCTCGCGTGCCATCCGCTCGCGGATCTCGAGCGATTTCAGATAGCTTGCCAATGCTCCGTTCGTATCGCCCAGGTTCGCGTTATACGAATTGCCCTGCACTCGTCCAACTCTTTCGTATGCTGAAGCAAGGTCGCGCTCAAGCGTCGGGTCGCCGGTCGACTCGCGCGCGAGGCCATCGAGCGATGCGAGAGCGCGTTTTACGAGTAACGCTCGGACAGGAGTGGAGCCCGGAAGCGGTTCAATCGCGTCATGAAGCTCGAAGAGAAATGACGTCGCGAGCGAGCGCACTTCGGAGAATCGCCGTTCAGCACGCTCTCTCTCATGACGAGCCACGCGCGCTTGCCACACTGTCGTTGCGAGTCCGCCGATAAGTGAGAGCAGCACCGCTGATGCTGTTGCAACCACAATGCGATTGCGCCGGACGAACCGTGTCGTTCGATAAAGGCGCGTGTCACGCTGGGCTGTGACGGGAAGGCTGTTGAGATAGCGGCGGATGTCATCCGAAAATTTCCCTACCGACGCATACCGCCGGCGCGGATCCTTTTGCATCGCCATAAGCACGATCGTGTCAAGATCGCCACGAAGTCGGCGTCGATCATCATGCACGTTCTGCCGCGCTGGGGCCTGGCTCGGCGGCATCGGATCTGTTTCGCACACGATGCGCGCGATTTCCTCCGGCTTACTCGAGTTGACTTCGTATGGCCGGCACCCCGTCAGCAGCTCATATAATAGAACGCCAAGCGAGTAGACATCGCTCGCAGTTGTGATCGCTTCGCCGCGCACCTGCTCCGGACTCGCGTATTCCGGCGTCATCGCTCGCATCGTCGCTGGCGCCGCCGTATCGGGCGTCATCCGTGAGGGATCCAGTAGCTTCGCAATTCCGAAATCAAGGAGCTTTGGCACACCGGACGACGTGACGAGAATGTTGCTCGACTTGATATCCCGATGCACGATCAAATTCTGGTGCGCGTATTCGACGGCTCCGCACACCGTGCGGAAAAGCTCTAGTCGGTCGTTGAGCAACAGCTTGTGCGTGGTACAATAGACGTCGATGGCGTCGCCTTCTACGTACTCCATCACGAAGTACGGGCGACCGTCGTCAGTCGTTCCGCCGTCTAACAGACGCCCAACGTTCGGATGATCGATGCCCGCGAGAATCTGTCGCTCGTAACGAAAGCGGCGAAGGATCGAATCCGTGTCCATCCCCCGCTTCACCACTTTTACGGCGACTTCGTGCCGAAACTCGCCGTCGTCGCGCCCGGCGAGATACACCGTGCCCATTCCTCCGCGTCCGATCTCGCGAATAAGGCGGTATGGGCCTACGCGTCCGCGCGACGGTAAGGTGTCGCGCGTCGTATCGCGTGATGGCTCGCGAAGACTCGCTGCAGGCGTTTCGAGAAAGCCAGCAGATTCGTCATGCGACGCGAGCAACCGCGATACAGTTTCGTACAGAGAGTTATTATCGCCTGCGGTACGTTTCAGGAAATCAATTCGCTCGTCCTGCGGTTTATCCAGTGCCGCGTTGAACAGATCCTTGAGTCGAGCCCATTCTTTTGCATCTCCATTGCTTGATCCCGATGCGCTCATGGATTGGAGAGCTCGGCGCGAAGCCATGCTTTCGCCATGCTCCATTCGCGCTTGACAGTAGCCGGTGAAATGCTGAGAACGTCGGCAGCTTCTTCGATACTCAGACCGGCAAAGAAACGCAGCTCGACGACGCGAGCCTGACGTGCATCGAGCTGAGCGAGGCGCGTGAGTGCTTCGTCGAGCGCGGTGATGTCGAGCTCACGCTCACCGCCCCAGCTGACTGATTCGTCGAGAGTGACACGCGTGATATCCCCGCCCCGTTTCGCTGCGTTGCGCGCCTCGGCGTAGTTCACGAGAATGCGCCGCATCATCTGAGCAGCGACTCCGAAGAGTTGCGCCTTGTCATGCCAGTCTACGCCGTGCTGACTGGTCAGCCGAAGATATGCCTCGTGGACGAGAGCAGTCGGCTGGAGCGTGTGGTCCGCGCGTTCACCCCGCAGATATGCGCCAGCCAGAGCCCGAAGCTCACCGTACACGACGGGAAGAAGTGCATCGAGTGCGGCTTTGTCATACGAGTCGCCACTGATCGTAAAGCCGGCCACATCAACGTCTTCCGAAGCAGCCAGCGTAACTCCAAGGGCGGGCGGTGAGCCAACTGAGAGGAAATTCCTGCGATTCAAGGTAGGACGATTCCGCTCCTTATGCAAACAATCGTTTAGCCACCAACCAGACGGGAAGGTTACATGTCAACAGGTAAGTTCCAAAACGGCACGACATCGCCTGCAGCATCGAGCGTATGGAAGCTGATTGTAGTTGGCTGTGCAACGCTGATAGCAGCGTGTCAATCAACTGACATTACGAAGCTCGACGACCAAAGTGTCTCGTTGATCATGCCGTCGTCCGTGGTGGACACGTCATTCGTCGGAGATACCGTCGTTTTCCCGCTGCCGCTGTTCGTCACGTCCGGATGCGTTGACCTTGCGAACAAGTTCCAACATAGCGATTTCTTCCCCGATCTTCTCTTCAACACAGACAAGTTTTTCGAGCGCCTTAGTCAGTGTGACTTTGCAGGAAACTTCGACTTGAACTGGACGACCACAAATGCTGCTGTCAGCACGCGGATCGGCGGAACAGCCCAGCATGTCGACGTAACGACTGCGCTCCAGTTTGTTAAGACGGCATCAGTCGGGCTTGGTGCCGCTCAGATGTCGTTCACTGCCAGTATCCCATTCCGAGATGGTGCAGAATACGTTCGCAACGTCATTGTGCTCCCGCTGGTCGACCGACTCGATGTTCCCGACGTTATTGTGCTTGCTGTTGGCGAGTCGACACTTCTGAGTGGATCTGTCCGTGCCGGCACTGGGCCACGAATAACGACCGGTGCGCTCGTATGGGGCCAGTCGAGCTCGGTGGCTTCTGTCACTCCGGTCGATACCGTGTTGAAGGTCCAGTCCGACGGTCGTCTAGTCACACTGCCAAACTCATACCTTATCGTAAAGGGACTCGCCCAGGGACAGCTCACGCTGCCTGTCGCGTTCAAGAGAAGTGTGTCATTTCTGAACGCTGCCTCTGTTCTCGCCGCCCCCGCAATGTTTCAGAAGAATGTTACGATTCTCGTCGGAGCATCTATCAGAATCGTTGCTAACCCCATCGTTACTCAGAACGATGAGAGTAATGCTTCGATTCCCGTATTGATCGGTGACACACGCCAGTACAAGGTTCTCGACCAGACCGACGCGGTCGTTTCAAATATCAATCTGCAGTGGGAGAGTCTTTCAGGAGCGGTAGCGTCGATTGACGGTAATGGTCTCGCGAAATGTCTCGCTGCCGGTACTTCGACAATCAAGGTGACACGAATCGGCGTGCCATTGACGGCCACCGCAAAAATCACTTGCGCTACACCAGCGCCTCCGGCTCCCACGATTACGGTGAACCCAATCGCAATCGCAATGCAGGTTGGTGAATCGAAGACTGCAACAGCAACAGTGGTGAATTTCTCCGGTACGTCGCCTGTCGTGTGGACCTCAAAAGACACGACTATCGTTACTGTGAGCCCGACGAATGCAGCTCCATCAGCATCAGGCTCGCCGACGACCTTGAAAGGAGTCAAGGCTGGTGGTCCGGTTGATGTCGTTGCCTCCTACACACTCAATGGTGTCACAGTCACTGCTACGGTTTCGGTCACGATTACGGCAGTCTCTTCCGGTAGTGCCGTTGTCTCGATGTACCTCGATCCGACAGTCGCCGAGTATACGGCGAGGGCCGGTAATTTCTATCGTGCGCGACTGCTCAATGGTCAGGGCGGAGAGATTACCGCGAGTTCGGATGGTGGCGTCATCCGGTATTTCTCTGACAGGGCTTCTGTAGTCCTCATCGATTCTATCAGTGGATTAGCGGTAATGGACACAGCTCAAGCGAGTACCAGGACGGCGACTATCACTGCGGTTTACCGAAAGAATGGTCAATCCGTTCTGACAGCGACGTCGCCGCTCACTGTCTATCCTTCGGGGGGAGACGATCTTGGAGCAGTGCAGTTCTCGGTCGCCGGCGACGCGCGCCGAATCGCGGTTGGTCAGAGTATTCAATTCCAGATTATCGCTCGTGATCAGACTGGAATTCAGCAGACATCTCAAACTGTGCGGAGTGCGCTCGATGTCACTTCATCAAACTCTGCATCACTGACGGTGACGCCAGTCAGCAGCACGTCGTTCTTCTTTACTATGAAGGCAAACGCTCTCCCGGCGAGCTCTGCGCTGGCTGGTGTTCCGAACGTGGTTCTAATCAAGGCTGATATCAACGGTGCGATGACGACGATTCCCATCATCATCACGCCGTAGATGGAACGTTGGGCAGAAGGCAAAACAACGGGTCGTTCCGAGTTGGGCGACCCGTTGTTTTATTCTTCTGTCACGATTTTCAGCCATTGCTGGCAGGATTGGTTAACCGCGGACCAATGCCTTGTACTTGATCCTGTGCGGCTGATCCGCATCAGTTCCCTTTCGCTTCTTTAGATCCTCGATGTACGCCTGGTAATTCCCTTCAAACCACACGACCTCCGAATCTCCCTCGAACGCAAGCATGTGCGTCGCTATACGATCGAGAAACCAGCGATCGTGCGAAATCACAACTGCACATCCTGAGAAATCCAGCAAAGCATCTTCGAGAGCGCGGAGAGTATCGACATCGAGATCATTCGTCGGCTCATCGAGCAGCAGCAGATTCCCACCTGACTTCAGGAGCTTCGCGAGATGCAGTCGGTTTCTCTCACCACCTGACAGATTGGAGACCGACTTCTGCTGATCCGACCCCTTGAACCCGAAGCTCGAGAGATAACCGCGCGCATTGATCTCCCGCTTTCCAACCTGAATCGTATCCGACCCGCCTGACACTTCATCATATACAGTAGACGCCGCATTGAGCTCACGTCCTTGGTCGACATACGCCATCTGCACTGTTTCGCCGATCTTCAGTTCTCCGGCGTCCGGGGTCTCGAGACCGGCGACCATTCTAAACAGCGTCGTCTTACCCGCACCATTCGGCCCGATGACTCCGACAATTCCACCACGCGGCAGCGAGAACGACAGCGAATCGAACAGCACCTTATCACCATACGCCTTCGCAAGATTTTCGGCGATAACAACATCATTGCCGAGCCGCGGCGCAGGAGGAATCACGATCTCGTTCTGCGCGATTCGCTCTTCCTGTTTCTCCGAAGCAAGCTCCTCGTACTTCTGAATGCGCGCCTTCGACTTCGCCTGACGCGCACGCGGCGCCATGCGCACCCACTCGAGCTCACGCTCGAGAGTTCGCTGCCGGGCTGACGCCTGCTTCTCTTCCTGCGCAAGTCGCGTCTTCTTCTGATCGAGCCACGACGTGTAATTCCCCTCCCACGGAATTCCATATCCGCGGTCGAGCTCCAAGATCCACTTCGCAACATTGTCGAGGAAATAACGATCGTGCGTAACCGCCACGACCGTTCCCGGAAACTCCGCGAGATACCGCTCGAGCCACGCAACCGATTCCGCATCAAGATGGTTCGTCGGCTCGTCGAGAAGCAGCATGTCAGGCTCTTCGAGAAGTGTGCGACACAACGCAACGCGTCGCTTCTCACCAC
>JBKPNY010000144.1:0-6148 GCA_046732835.1 Gemmatimonadota bacterium
CCACGGAGAGGCAGAACCGGTATAGTTTGACGCTGTGCCATGTTTTTCCCTGAGAATTGAAACGACTACTTTTAATGCTACGTCTAGTTAGAAGTGCGGCATATACTGCATCTTTTGAGCGACAGATTCACGCCAGGGGGGCATGATTCGCCTAATTTGTCTGTCGGGATGACGCGGGACACATGCCATTAAGACCTGACGATGCTCTGGGCGCTCACGTAGCTCAAGTTCTTGAGTCCCACTATGAAATAGACAGCGAGATCGGGCGCGGCGGCATGGGGATCGTGTATTGCGCGAAAGACAAACGTCTCAAGCGCAATGTCGCGATCAAGCTGCTCCCTCCCGAGCTCGCGTTTCGCACGGACATCCGCTCGCGCTTCTTGCGCGAGGCGGAAACTGCTGCGCAGCTGAGCCATCCCAACATCGTCCCGATCTACAACGTCGAGGAGCGCGACAACCTCGTCTACTTCATCATGGCATTCATCGCGGGAGACAATCTCGCCACGAGACTGCAGAAGGTTGGCGCCCTCGATACCGCTGAAGTAAGAAAGGTTCTGCGCGAAGTAGCTGATGCGCTCGCATACGCGCACAAGCGCAAAGTCGTGCACCGCGACATCAAGCCCGACAACATTCTTCTCGACAGCGATTCCGGCCGCGCGATGGTGACCGATTTCGGTATCGCGCGCGCGCTGACTGATACGGGTGACTCGCGTCTCACAGCGACGGGAATGGCAATCGGAACACCGGCGTACATGTCGCCCGAGCAGTCGGCAGGAGAGCTGGAGATCGACGGACGAAGTGATCTCTACTCACTTGGCGTAGTCGGCTATCAGATGGCGACCGGTGATCTTCCATTCATTGCGCCGAACACTCCGTCGATGCTGGTGAAGCATCTGTCGGAGATTCCGATGCCTGTCGATCAGCGACGTCCTGATCTTCCGACGGATCTCTCGCGCGTCATCATGATGATGCTCGAGAAGGATCCCGCGAACAGGTTCCCGGACGCGCAGTCTGTTGTCGTTGCATTGTCGGGTGGCGTGATGCCGACGCTCCGAACGCTTCAGTCGCCCGCATCAGCGGGCACAAGTCTACTCGGCGGCCGCGCACCAATGGCGCCAATGGCTCCGATGGCGCCAATGGGTATTCGTACCGGATCGGGATTCCGCTCCGCGAGTGCGAGTACTCCTACTCACGAAGAGCTCGACCGGTGGAATGCGGAGCCTGTCAGAAAATTCAGGAAAAAGCTCGCACCGTATCTGGCGGTCAACGCGATCCTGGTTCCACTCTCGATTTTCGGCGATGGTGGATTCCTTGTCGTTACTGCATTCTGGTCGATCGGAATGGCGGTGAGCTACTCGAAGCTGTGGCAGGAGGGATTCAACTGGCGCGACGTGTTCCGTCAGCCACGCGATCGTCTGCTCTTCGATGTCGCCGCTGAAAGCATCGACGACGCACGTGCACTGTTCGATGAAACCAAGCGTGAGAAGGTGCGCGCGCGTGCCCGTGCTCGCGCGTCGAGCGGATTGTTCAACGATCGTGCGCCTGGCCAGGCGCTTGGAGCAGGCTCGAGCATGCCGCGCTCTCCGCTGCCGGGTGAGACAAATCCTCCGCCTGTGCTACCCGCCGACAATTCGCCATATGGATCCGCGCTTTCGTCTATCCGAATGGATCGGGACGAGATCTATCGGCAGATGCAGACAATGTCGAAGGACGAAAAGCAGCAGATTCCCGACGTTCAGCAATCTGCGGACGCCATCTATAGAAAGGCGATGCAGGTCGCGTCAACTCTCGCCGAGCTTGATTTGAGAGGAACGCGTGATACGCCGGAGTCGATCGAGAAGGAGATCGATCAACTTGAAGCTCAGGCGAATCCGCTGGATTATCGCGCGAGTGAAGAGCGCGTGCGGCGTCTTGCGCATCTCAAGCGCGAGCGTCGCGTCATTGCCGATCTGACGAAGCGCCGCACAGATGCTGAAACAAAGCTCGAGCACTGCAGACAGCTTTTGAGAAGTATGAGACTCGAGCTGCTGCGCTATCGCTCGGCGGGCATGGGTACTGCCGCGACCAACGGTCTGACCATGGTTACGCAGCAGGCGCAGTCCGTTGTGAAGGAGATGGGGTATCTCTCTGATGCGGCTGCTGAAGTAAACGCACTCTAAGAAATCAGCATGAATAAACTCGGCCTTGCCGCCGCCTTGTGCGGTGCGCTCTCCTGCACAGATAAGGGTGTGCAGAGCACTCCTTCAACGGCTCACGCAGCATCCGCGAAATCGACGGCGGAGATTGCTCGTGATGATTCAGTTCGACGCGATTCGATAGAGCGTGCGCGGATTGTTCGCGTGCCGCGCCCCGAAGTCGTGCGTGGACTCTATGTAAATCGATGGGCAGCACTCGGCAGGAAAATGGGGCAGCTGATCGATCTCGCGAACAAGACTGAAGTGAACGCTCTGGTGATCGACGTGAAGGACGACCGTGGATTTGTGCTGTACAAATCGCGCGTGCCCCTCGCTGTTCAGATCGGTGCTGATACGAACATGGCGATGAGCGACAGGAAGCTCCGCGCGATTCTCGACACCATGGCAGCGCACAAGATCTTTCCTATCGCGAGAATTGTTGTCGCAAAGGATCCGCTTCTGGCGAGCGCGAAGCTCGAATGGGCTATCAAGCGCCGCGACAACATGGAGCCGTGGCTCGATAAGAATGGGAAACCGTGGCTGGACCCACATCATCGCGAGGTATGGCAGTACGCTGCCGATCTTGCGAAGGAAGCCTATGAAAAGGGATTCAGCGAAGTGCAGTTCGATTACGTTCGCTTTCCCGACGAGAAGCGGCTGATCAGGGAATCAGTTTATCCGCTGGCGAATGGACGAGTGCGCGCGCAGGTGATTCGCGAACAGCTCGGCTTTGTTCGCTCCTATCTCAAGCCCATCAACATGCCGATGACAATCGACGTCTTCGGTCTCACCGCGACTGATACTACAGACATGGGAATAGGGCAGCGCTGGGAAATGTTCGTCGACCAGGCTGACGTAGTTCTGCCGATGGTGTACCCGTCACACTTTGCACCCGGGACGTACAAGCTTGGGAATCCCAATGCGCATCCGTACGCGACGATCGATCATGCAATGAAGGATGCGAAGCGCCGCAGTGCATCGGTTGCGAACGCTGCGAAGATTGTCCCCTGGTATCAGGATTTCACGCTGGGCCCTCCGCATTACTATGCGGAGCAGGTGCGCGCGCAGAAAAAGGCGGGATACGACAACGGGTTCCAGAGCTGGATACTCTGGAACCCGAGAAGTGTCTATACAGAGAGTGCTCTCGATCCCGAGAGCTGAATTCTGTAGTTAGCGACCGCGTCCGCCAGGCGGACGGTTGCCCATCTGCTCGCGACGCTTCTTGGCTTCGGCGACGTTCTTGTCGAAGATCGTCTGCTGGTCGGCGCTGAGTAGCGCGCGGATCTCCGCGTTCTGCTTGGTACGAAGCGCGTCCATCTTTGCACGAGTTGCATCGTCGGGCGGTCCGCCCTGAAATCCATTCGGCATCAGCGCGCGCATCTCGCCACGATACTTCTCACTGATGTCAGTTACCTGCTTTTGCTGGGCGTCGGTCAGCGTGATGCCTTCGAACAGCATCTGCATTCCACGTCCGCGTCCACCCTCACGTGGTCCACCCTGAGGTCCCTGCGGTGCTCCGGCGGGAGGTGTCCCCTGTGCACTTGCGACCGATGCGCCTGCGCAAAGCGCAATGCCGGCAACAGCCAGTTTAATCCAGCTCATTCCCCAACTCCTCTAGATAAACGATTCGAAGTAGCTAACACCTCTACATACGCGCACCCTAAACAAATTGCTGAACCTGTTTTTGCCACAAGGTTAAGCCCTTCAATTACAATAACTTAACTCGCATCCCCTACCGCCAAGAACAAAAAGTGCTATTCTTACGCGCCACTACAGGGCCACCTGCCTGCCAGCCTTGGCGTGGGCCGCTTTTTTCCACCGAAATTCCTTCGAGCGCGATGTGACTGTTCCAAGCTCAGCTGCCGATATCACGCTGCCTCCCCCGCCTGGAACGGGGGAAACGATCACTTATCCGCTCGGCTGGATTCTCGATAATGCATCGGGGCCGATAAAGTACCGTTCAGTTACTGAAGTTTCGCGCGGTGCGGATATGTCGATTCGCGAAATGGAATGGCTTCCATACGCACACCGTCCTGCATTGAGGCTGGCACTTACGCAGAACGTCGATGGAATCTGGAACGGGTCGATGCTCACTGTTCCGAAGCAGGGCGCCGACATCGCGGGCGCGGGAACCATTCCGGCGGTCAGGCGGCTTCTCGAATACGGATGGGATCGCGAATCACCGCCTCTTTCACACGCGCGTCGGGCGCTTTTCCGATTGCTCGCTGAGGATAACGATCCCGCATATCTGTACGAGCTTGGTGCGAAATCGAAAGACGACGATTCTGTCCGGCGCGGGCGGCTTCAGCTGCGTGAAGCGGCTGCGGCAGCGCTGGCGCAGGCTGGATACGAAGCCGATCCGCGACTTCGCGGGGCTGCGCGCAGGATTATCGAGCGCATCGATGCATATCTGAATTCTCCACTGGCGGAAAAACCGTGGAGGCGCGTGGGAAATGTTCACGTGCTGGCACCTGAAGTTTCTCCTCCGACTTTCCATGCACTGACGATGCTCGCTCACATGCCGATTTTCCGTCAGGAGAATTATTCGGAGACCGAGCGCATTTACGCGTACATCTCGCAGGCGCATCCGCGGCAGGATTCGGTTCAGCTCGTCGGAAAGAAAATGATCGAGCAGCCGCAGTTTGTCCTTGGCGACAGACTGCCGCACAGAAACGCGGTGGAGAACGATGTTCCGTTCGCGCTCTACTGGCTCGAGACAATGGCGCGTCTGGGATTCCTCCGTCGCAACGAAAACTGGATGAAGATGTTCGAGCGATTCGAGGACGATCGCGATCGAAGCGGTGTGTGGCACCCGCACAAGGGAATGAGCATTCCCACCACGACGAATCCCAATGTGTGGCCGATGTTCCCGCTCGAGGATCTTTCGGGGGGAGCAGGAGCAAAAGCAACAGGGGCAGCGTGGGCAGACGTCACTTTCCGCGTTGGACTCATCGGCAAGCAGCTCGGCCGCGAGGTCAAGGTCATTTAATTCGCTATACCCTGCAGGATTTGACGATGTAAGTGCGCGATTCATCACGCTCAGCTCAGGCGTGCGCGTGCGCGTGGTTGAAGCCGGCCAGCACAATTCAAATCCAGTCGTACTGGTGCCTGGCTGGGGATGCGGAGCGTGGATCTTTCACGACATCATTCCGCACCTTGCATCATCGGGATTTCACGCGATGGCTGTTGAGCTCAAGGGTCACGGTCTCTCCGACAAACCGGACGATAAGCGCGAGTACACGAACGACGCGATGAGGGATCACCTCGTGGAAATACTCGATGCGCTCGAGCTCGATCGAACGCACATGATCGGTCATTCGATGGGAGCAGCGATAGCGATCGAGGTTGCTGCGGCCGAGCCGGAGCGAATCGCATCGGTTGTTATTGCGGCGCCTGTGGGATTTGCAGGTGTGCGAGGCATGAGACTCTTCCGGCTGATAACTCCGGGATTTGCTTTGCCGATTCTTCAATTGCTTGCATCGCGGCTTTTGATTCGTGCAATGCTGTCCATTGTGTATGGGTCGATTCGAAAGGCATCGAATCGTGACGTCGAAGAGTTCTATGCTCCGACAAGATTGCCGGGATTCGTCAGATCACTGCGCTATCTCCTGCACGAATTCGACTGGCGGCGACCTTTTTTGCCGGTATCCATGCCAGTCATGACTGTTTTCGGAAGTGAGGATGTACTCTCCCCTGCTGGCGACGCTGGACGGTATGGCGGGGACCCCACCATTGTCGTCGAAGGTGCAGGGCACGTGCTTTTCGACGAAGCGCCGGAAACTCTCAACGCAGCAATAACGAGTTTCCTGACCGGTCAGGTCTATATTTCTGACAACGCATGAAAAAACCGAAAGTCGAAGAGAAAAAATCTGAAGAGAAGCCTCCAGAGAAGCCGCTGATCGGATTCGCCGATCTTGGCCTCCGTGCTGAATTATTGAAAGCGGTGCTCGAGGCAGGCTACACCAGCCCTACTC
>JBKPNY010000145.1:0-3467 GCA_046732835.1 Gemmatimonadota bacterium
TTAATGCGCGCCGAAGAAGTTGGCGTGTTGGGCACGGTGATTGTCGCGGTGCCGTTGTTCGCTATGCCGGAGGCGAGCGTGAACGGGAAACTGTTGCCGCCATCAATCGAAAGCAGCAGGCGTACGGTCGCGCAGTCGATCGGGGCACTCGACGTGTTGGCAACGTTCCAGTTAACGGTTTGAGTTGAACCCGCGGTCCAGTTTGTCCCCGGTTGCGACACGACAAACGGGCCGCTGCTCGAGACCACGCTAACGTGCATAGCTGCGGCATTCACGCCGCCGGCGCCTGCATGGTTGTCGCGTACGGTGACGCGAAAAGTCATTGTCCGATTGGTGATGGGAAGGGATTCGCCGAACGTCGGGGTGCCGGACAAGATGTCCGACAACTGCGGAAAGCTTCGCGCGGGATTCGCAACCGGTGCGAACGATCGAAAGATTGGGCGATCGCCATTGTCCGTGTGCGGCGGACCGGCCGCCCCTAAATCATATTCTTCCCAACAATAGGTAAGCGTGTCCGCGTCCGCATCAGTGCCACTGGCGGTCAATATAAAGGGCGTGTTGGCCGGAATCGTAAAATCCGGACCCGCGTCCACGTTAGGTTGATTGTTCCCGGTATTTGTCGAGACGCCGCAGACACTGCCATTACCAAAGGTTGTGAAATTCGTAATCTGATCGATGCTCGCGATATGGAAGTAAGTGTCATTCGAAAATAGTTCTTCACTCGCGCACAGCGGATAGTAAGTGCCGTCAGGGAGGACGCCGCCGCGGTAGCCCATAATCGTCGAACCGCTGCCTGGTTCATATGCGACTTCGGCAAAACGGCTGGGCCCACAGTCGTCAAGCGTGCCGTTGAAGGTGTGCAACGCTCCGAGCAGATGCCCCAGTTCATGAGCGACAACATAGACACCCGTGGTTGAGTTGGGATCAGTGGAACGAAATATTGTCGCAGCCTTACCTTTCTGCCCGTTGCTGCAGGTGCTCTGATACTGAGCGGCGCCCTGAAAGATAAACTTGCCGGGTTGGAAATTATATGTGTGACCGTCCATGACCATGCCGAGGTCGTAGTTACCCGAACCGATGCGCTGATCTAAAACGGTCTGATTCTGAGTGAGCATCGTATTGATGGCGTCACTCGTGTAGCCGTCAGTCGCCGTGTTCGTGAAAATGATGGACGATTCGTTGCCCACCAAGTTCAAGTGAATGGCCAGGTCGCGCTCGTAGATCGCATTGACTGCATTGATCATTGTGGTCAGTACGTTCAGTGAGCCGGCAACGGTGCCACCGCCAAATGTCTGCGTGAACTCGGCGGTGGCCGCGAGCGCCAGACGGTATGTACGTAACGTCGCGCCGCTGGCGAGCGGACTCGCGTAACCGTTGCGCGAGAGTTGTTTTGTTTGGACAGTAGCCTGCTCGGCGCCGAGGAGTAGACAACTAAACGCATCGCCGTTCTGCCAAGCATCGCGTTGGTTGTAACTGATGTATCGGCCGCGACTGCCTTTGGCTGAAGGTTCCACGATGAATGTTCCTTCGCTGGTGAGCACGATGGCGTGAAAACCCAGCGGCGTAACAGCGAGCCGGGCGGTGGCAGTGGGATCAGTGAGGCCATGACCTCGATAGGTTTTGAGGTGCGGGAAACGTGCCGACAGTTCGGGGGCCATCACCGGGGATTCTTCAATATCGAACAGGGCAAACGTTCCATCCGGCATCGGCAACGCCATGACAACTCTGTTTTGCCGGGCAGCTTTGTTGTGTCGCTCGTTTGCTCTCGATTCCATGGGAGCCTGACTAAGCATCCGTCTTTGTGCAGGCTCATTGAGCGTCAGAGCCCGATAGACCTTCGGACCGCGCTCTACGTCCACACCGGTTCGTGACTGCCATAACCCATCTTCGGATCGATCTGATTTTGCAGAAGTGGCGTTCGCCTGGCTGGGTGTGAAACCGAGCGTAACAGGCCGCATCAACTCTCCGGCTTTATTAGGTCGCGCGGCGCTAACGAGTAAGTCGCGTTCGCAGAAAACGCCGACAATGCCGACAGCAGATAGAAAGCACAGAGACACGAACCGGCACACGCGGCGGCGTATGCGTGGATCAACCCGGTTGCGGCGAGTTCTTTTCACTTGTCTCATTTGATCGTTCCTCAGCTATCGGGATCTGAGGAGAGAGAAGGAGAGTCCGGGTAGTTTACTCGCCTGTTCTAAAAATGACTAATTTTTTCAAGGCGCAGCGCAGAGGGCATGAGTGCGCGCAGTGGCAGGAATCAGTGCGCGGAGCGCACGCCGGCATAAAGCCTGGGGCGTGAGCCCCAGGATCAGGGCCCAACACAATTAACGAGCCCGCGGAGCGGGCGACAGAAGCGAGCGGTTTCAGCTGCCGCCCGCTCCGCGGGCTTGATTCATCTTTCCCGACGCGCACCTGGGGCTCACGCCCCAGGCTTTACGCTGTCGCCCGCTCCGCGGGCTTGATTCATTTTTCCCGACGCGCACCCGGGGCTCACGCCCCAAGCTTTACGCTGCCGCCCGCTCCGCGGGCTTGATTCATCTTTCCCGACGCGCACCTGGGGCTCACGCCCCAGGCTTTACGCTGCCGCCCGCTCCGCGGGCTTGATTCATTTTTCCCGACGCGCACCTGGGGCTCAACGCCCCAGGCTTTACGCTGTCGCCCGCTCCGCGGGCTTGATTCATTTTTCCCGACGCTCACCTGGGGCTCACGCCCCAGGCTTTACGCTGTCGCCCGCTCCGCGGGCTTGATTCATTTTTCCCGACGCGCACCTGGGGCTCACGCCCCAGGCTTTACGCTGCCGCCCGCTCCGCGGGCTTGATTCATTTTTGCCGACGCGCACCTGGGGCTCACGCCCCAGGCTCTACGCTGTCGCCCGCTCCGCGGGCTTATCAACCTTCTAAAAAGAAACGGCTGGCGTATGCAGCCAACCGTTTCTGGTTCTCGCTTAAGATAAGTGGTGAGCCGAGCAGGACTCGAACCTGCGACCCACTGGTTAAAAGCCAGTTGCTCTACCGACTGAGCTATCGGCCCACATTTTTAAGTTGAGAGGGATTCTACCTAACCAAAAGATCAATGTCCAAAACAGTACTTACTGCTTTGTACTTTGAACTTGGTGCTTTGTACTTTGTTCTTCTTACAAACGTCGACTCAATCGTGCTGATTCGAGCAAAGCACAAAGTACAAAGCTCAAAGCTCGCTCTATTCGGAAAGCCAGCGCCCAACCGCCGAGTCTTTAACAACGATCGTTTGCGACCGTTCGGGCCCGGTAGAAACCAATCCGATTTCCACGCCAATTTTTTCTGACAGGAAGTTAACGTAATTGCGTGCCTTCGGCGGCAGCGCACTCATTTCCGTAGTACCGACCGTCGGCGTTCGCCAGCCCGGCAGCGTTTCGTAAATGGGTTCGATACGCCGCAGGTCCTGCGAGACTGCGGGCAGGGATTCGCAAACGCGCCCGTCGAGTTTGT
>JBKPNY010000146.1:0-8023 GCA_046732835.1 Gemmatimonadota bacterium
CGACGACCCGAGTGATCTGTCTCGTGCGGATCCTCGATATCCTCGGCCGCAACTGTACCGACGATACGCTCGGCCAGCGGCTCGATGATGTCCTCACCTTCCTTCAGCGCTCCGACCTCGAGACCAAGGATGGTACCGCAATCTTCCTCGGTGATCGTCACGTCCTGCGCAACGTCAACGAGTCGTCTCGTCAGGTAACCGGCGTCCGCAGTCTTCAAGGCCGTATCCGCAAGACCCTTACGTGCACCGTGTGTCGAGATGAAGTACTCGAGCACCGACAGTCCTTCACGGAAGTTCGACTTGATCGGGCTCTCGATGATTTCACCAATACCACCAGTGAGCTTCTTCTGCGGCTTCGCCATCAGTCCGCGCATTCCTGCGAGCTGACGGATCTGGTCGCGAGATCCACGAGATCCTGAATCGAACATCATGAACACGGGATTGAATCCATCGTTCGACTTCGCCATCGCGCGCACCATTGCGTCGGCGATGTCGGAGTTAGCGTGGGTCCACGTGTCGATCACCTTATTGTAGCGCTCACCGTTCGTGATGTTACCGGTCTGGTAGGCACGCTGGAAACGCTCGACGCGCTCCGTTGCTTCCTGCAGCAGCGGCTCCTTCTCGGCCGGGATGTGAAGGTCTTCGATACCTATCGAGATTCCACCGCGCGTTGCGTTGCGGAATCCGAATTCCTTCAAGCGGTCGAGGAACGGGACCGTGCCCTTGAGACCGGTTCTTCTGTACGACTCGAAGACCAGCTCGCCGAGCGCCTTCTTCTTCATGTCGCGGTTCTGGTAACCGAGCTCGGGCGGGACAATCGCGTTGAACATTGCACGACCAGCGGTCGTCTCCACCCATCGCGCGCCCTCGAAGTCGTTCACCCAGAACTTGATCGGCGAATGATAGTTGAGCCTTCCGTTGGCAATGCCGACTTCGACCTCCGCTACATTGCTGTAACGACGGGCAGTCTTGATTGCCTTGTCATAATCGGCAGGCGCCTTGGTCGCGAAATAACAGCCGAGTACAATGTCCTGCGACGGCTCTGCAACCGGACGTCCATCTGACGGCTTGAGAATGTTGTTCGACGACAGCATGAGCAGACGGCACTCGAGCTGAGCCTCGAACGAAAGCGGAACGTGCACAGCCATCTGGTCACCGTCGAAGTCAGCGTTGAACGCTGCGCACACGAGCGGGTGAATACGAATGGCTTTTCCTTCGACGAGCACCGGCTCGAAAGCCTGGATGCCAAGTCTGTGAAGAGTCGGTGCACGATTCAAGAGCACCGGGTGATCGCGAATGATCTCTTCGAGAATCTCGTAAACTTCCGGAGATTCCTTCTCGACGATCTTCTTCGCGCGCTTCACCGTCTCGGCGATTCCCTTCTCGACGAGCTTGTGAATGATGAATGGCTTGAAGAGCTCCAATGCCATCGCCTTGGGCAATCCGCACTGGTGCAGCTTGAGCTCAGGACCGACGACGATTACCGAACGGCCAGAGTAGTCGACGCGCTTTCCGAGAAGATTCTGACGGAATCTTCCCTGCTTGCCCTTGAGCATGTCGGACAGCGACTTGAGAGGACGCTTGCCGCGACCACGAATTGCCTTTGAGCGGCGACCGTTGTCGAACAATGCATCGACCGCTTCCTGCAGCATTCTCTTTTCGTTGCGGAGAATGACTTCAGGCGCGCGGTGCGAGATGAGCTTCATCAATCGATTGTTGCGGTTGATGACGCGGCGATACAGATCGTTCAAGTCGGAAGTCGCAAAGCGGCCTCCGTCGAGAGGAACGAGCGGACGAAGATCCGGCGGAATCACCGGGATCACGTCCATGATCATCCACTCGGCCTTGTTGCGCGTGTTGCCTGCATCGCCGGAGTTGCGGAATGCATCCACAACCTTGAGGCGCTTGAGCATCTGCTTCTTGCGATGCTGCGAGCTTTCGTCGACGAGTCCGGCGCGAAGCTCTTCCGCGACCTTGTCGACGTCGATGCGCTTCAGCAGCTCGCGAACAGCGGGCGCGCCGATGTCGGCGAGGAATGCAGCATCATTCTCCTCTTTCGCCTTCTGCTTGAGATCGAGATAGCGATCCTCGTCGAGCAGCTCATTCTGCATGACGTCCTGCTCGCCCGGATCGATGACAACGTAGTTCGAGTAGTAGACAACCTTCTCGAGATCGCGAAGCGTGAGGTCCACGAGGTTCCCCATGGGACTCGGAAGAGTCTTGAAGAACCAGATGTGGGCGACGGGAACGGCGAGCTCGATGTGGCCCATGCGCTCGCGACGTACACGAGCGAGAGTCACTTCGACGCCGCAACGATCGCAGATCACACCGCGATAGCGAATTCTCTTGTATTTACCGCAATGACATTCCCAGTCCTTTACGGGTCCGAAGATCCGCTCGCAGAAGAGACCATCCTTCTCCGGCTTGAAGGAGCGGTAGTTGATGGTCTCGGGCTTCAGTACCTCGCCCCACGACCACCACGTGCGGAGACCCGACATCTCGAGTCTCTCACGCTCCTTTGGATCCTTCGGTCCGCGCATCTCCTCGGGAGATGCAATGCGGACCTGGATGTAATCGAATGAAGACGCGCGGGTTTCGCGCGAGCTGCGAAAATCAATCATCTATTACTCCTCGCTCCCGTTGCCGTTGTTTCCCATGGTGGAGCTCTGGTTGCCCAGCCCATATCCGCTCGTCACGTTCGCACCCATGCTCACGTGAATTCCGAGCGCCTTCAATTCCTGCACGAGCACGTTGAACGATTCGGGAATTCCGGGCTCCGGAAGGTTCTGACCCTTCACGATTGCCTCGTATACTCTCGAGCGTCCGTTCACGTCGTCGGACTTGACGGTGAGAATTTCCTGCAGCGTGTGCGCTGCGCCGTACGCTTCGAGCGCCCACACTTCCATTTCTCCGAAGCGCTGGCCACCGAACTGCGCCTTACCCGCGAGCGGCTGCTGGGTGACGAGCGAGTACGGTCCGATCGAGCGTGCGTGAATCTTGTCGTCAACAAGGTGCGACAGCTTGAGCATGTAGATCTCGCCAACGGTGACCGGGTTCGAGAATGTCTCGCCCGTTCTTCCATCACGCAGACGAACCTTTCCGCCCGCGGAAATTCCCGCGAGACGCATGAGCTCTGCTGCGCCCTGATCGACGTCGATGTCTGACTTCTTTCCAAGCGACGATGCGAGTGCAGGCAGCTCGAGATTCGAGAGCACCGAAGACTCATCTGCTTCACGACGCTTTGCGATCTGATTTGAAGCGGTCTTGTACACCTGCTTCATCGCCGGTGAAAGCGCTTCTCCGAGCTCTGCGCCCTCCTCGCTTTCGCCAGTCTCGTCGTTCTTGTGGAACGCGAGCTGAGTATCGAGCTCTGAGTACTCCCGGTCTACGAGCTCCTTTGCAGCTGCGCTGATGAAATCGCGAATGCGGTTGTACACATCGCGCGTTTCCGCCGAAACTCCACGCTTTGCGAGATCATTGATCGTCGCATCTGCGAGAAGCTCGACGCGCTCACCCTCACCGACAACATCGTGACGCGTGTCAGCGATGATGCCGCGAATCTCTGCATCACTGATAGTGACGCCCGGAGTGTTGAGGTCGAGCGCATCTCTCACCCACGTCACTGCCGCGAGCTTGAGAAGAAGTCCGATCTCGCGCTCGTTCGCTCCCTGGAAGACAGGAGTCTTCGCAAAGAAGCCGAGCAGCCGCGCTGCCCACCCGAGGTGCGTCTCGAGAATCTGTCCAACGTTCATTCGCGACGGCACGCCGAGCGGATTCAGCACGATGTCGACTGGACGTCCGTCCGGAAGGAACGGCATGTCTTCCTCAGGAACGATACGCGCAACGATACCCTTGTTGCCGTGGCGTCCCGCCATCTTGTCACCAACCGAGACCTTTCTCTTCTCGGCCATGTAGACCTTCACCAGCTGAATGACGCCCGGGGGCAGCTCATCCGGCTGAAGCACTCTGTCGATTCTCTCTTCCGCTTTCTCTTCGAGCTTCGCTTTCTCGTCGTTGGCTGCATCGATGATGGTGCGGATTTTTTCGTTCATCGACTTGTTCTCGACGCGGAACGTCTTGAGATCGAGCGATGAAAGCTTGATGTCTGCAATTGAAGCAGCACTAAGCTTCGTTCCCGCGGGAATCGCTTCCTCGACAGTTCCGCTCTTGAGTGCAAGCGCGACTGTCTGACCATCGAGAAGCTCGACAAGCTCCGAGTCACGAACTTCGTTGACGCGAATCTTCTCTTCACCTTCGAGACGACGAATCTCACCGATTCTCTCACCGCGATCCTTTTCGACGACCTGATCGTCGACGCGCGAGAAGATTTTGACGTCGATCACGACGCCTTCCATTCCCGGCGGAACTTTCAGTGAAGAATCCTTAACGTCCTTTGCTTTCTCACCGAAGATTGCAGTGAGCAGCTTCTCTTCAGGCGAGAGCTCCGTCTCACCCTTCGGAGTGATTTTTCCAACGAGGATGTCGCCCGGCTTTACATGCGCACCGATGCGCACGATGCCGCGCTCGTCGAGATCCGTCAGCGCTTCTTCAGCAACGTTCGGAATTTCACGAGTGATTTCTTCCTGACCGCGCTTCGTATCGCGGACATGAAGCTCGAGCTCCTGGATGTGGATCGACGAATACACGTCTTCCTTCACCAGTCGCTCTGAGAGAACAATCGCGTCCTCGAAGTTGTGTCCGTACCAGGGCATGAATGCGACGGTCACGTTTGCGCCGAGTGCGAGCTGACCGAATTCGGTCGATGCTCCGTCAGCGAGAACGTCGCCCGCCTTCACCTTCTGTCCGCGACGAACAATCGGACGCTGGTTGATGGCGGTGTCCTGGTTGGTTCTCCAGTACTTCTTGATCTTGTAGCGGTCATGCTGCGTAAGGCGTGACAGCGGACGATCACTGTCCTTCTTTGCCTTGCTGCCGTCTGTACCGGTGCCGGTATCGACGATGATCTCATCTGCAGTCACGCTCGTCACAACGCCTGAGCGCTGCGCGATGATCACTGCACCCGAGTCACGCGCGACCTTCTCCTCGAGTCCGGTTCCGACAAGCGGAGTGCGCGGATTGAGAAGAGGAACTGCCTGCCTCTGCATGTTCGATCCCATGAGCGCGCGGTTAGCGTCGTCATGCTCGAGGAACGGAATCAATGCAGCCGCAATCGACACGAGCTGCTCGGGAGCAACGTCCATGTAGTCGATACGGTTTGGATTTACGAGCGGAACGTCACCGCGCTGGCGGCAGAGCACCAGGTCATCGACGAACGATCCGTCAGGATTCAGTCGCGCGTTTGCCTGCGCGATGATGATGTCTTCTTCGCGGTTCGCATCGAGCCACGAGATCTCATCCGTGACCTTGCCGTTCTTCACGACACGATACGGAGTCTCGACGAAGCCCAGATCGTTCACCTGCGCGAAGCACGCGAGTGAAGTGATGAGTCCGATGTTCGGACCTTCAGGCGTTTCGATGGGACACATGCGGCCGTACTGCGAGTAGTGCACGTCGCGCACTTCGAAGCCGGCGCGCTCACGAGTGAGGCCACCAGGTCCGAGTGCAGAGAGACGACGCTTGTGCGTGAGCTCCGCGAGAGGATTTGTCTGATCCATGAACTGCGACAGCTGCGACGATCCGAAGAATGCCTGGATCACCGCACTCACTGTGCGCGCATTCACGAGATCGTCGAGAGAAATCTTCTCGGGATCTGTGTTGATCGACATGCGCTCTTTAACCAGGCGCGCCATGCGTGAAAGACCAACGGAGAACTGATTCGCGATCAGCTCACCAACCGAGCGAATGCGGCGGTTGCCGAGGTGATCGATATCGTCCGTGTATCCGCGTCCTTCGTGCAGCTCCATGAGGTAGCGGATGATCGCGACGAAATCTTCCTTCGTGAGAACCGTCTCGCTTGCGGGACGATTCGTGAGAAGGCGCTGATTGATCTTGTAACGTCCAACGCGTCCGAGGTCATAACGCTTCGGCGAGAAGAAAAGACGCTCGAGCGCCTGCTTCGCAGTCTCACGATTCGGAGCATCACCAGGACGCAGCAGTGAATAGATCTGCTTGAGTGCTTCCTCTTCTGCATGCGTCGGATCTTTCGCGAGCGTGTTCTTGATGAGCATCGACTCGGCGCGGCCCGACGTGACGAATACCTGAACCTTGTTGATCTCCTGCTTGCGCAGACGCTTGATCACTGGATCAGTGAGCTTCTCACCGCACTCCGCGAGAACTTCACCAGTCTCGGCATCGACGACGTCGACTGCAATGACGCGACGGCCTTCGGCTCGTTCACCGCGCTCGATGGCATCCATCTCGTCGCGGAGATCGATCATCGTATATGACGCAAAGACCTTGATCCTGTCGATCTTCAGTCTGCGCAGACGATTGTAAACCTCTTCAGTGAGCTCATCGCCTTCCTTGACGAGCAGCTCTGACTGATCGCGCTCGAGCTGCGTGCGAGCCTTCTTGGTCTTGAGGCGCGGGGCATCAGGATCGACCGCTTCACCAGCGAGCGTGATGTTCTCAGCGATGATTGCGCCGAGTACTTCGCGCTGATCGACGCGGCTCTCACGCTTCTTCACCAGATCGAGCTCGCGCTCGGCGAAGAAGAGACGGAGAATCGACGAGTTCGTTCCGTAACCGAATGCGCGGAGAAGCGCAGTCGCCGGGAACTTCTTCTTCTTGTCGATGTGGACGTAGATCACGTCGTGAATGTCGACAGTGAACTCTACCCACGATCCGCGGAACGGGATGATGCGCGCTGAGATCAGCCGCTGTCCGTTCGGGTGAGTGGATTCCTCGAACACGACACCAGGTGAGCGGTGCAGCTGGCTCACTATGACGCGCTCTGCCCCGTTGATGACGAACGTGCCTAGCGGAGTGAGAAGAGGAAGCTCACCGAGATAGACTTCCTTCTCGATGATGTTCTTGGGGCGCTTGCCCGCTTCTGTCTCCTCGAAGATGACGAGCTGCAGCGTCGCCTTGAGCGGCGCCGAGTACGTCATGTCGCGCTCGATGCATTCGGCGACGGAGTACTTCGGATCACCGAGCGTATAGCTCTTGAACTCCAGCGAGAAATTCTCGTGGACGTCGGTGATCGGGAAGAGATCCTTGAAAACACGCTCGAGCCCGATGTCCTCGCGATTCTGCGAGGCGGCATCCAGCTGCAGCAGTGACTCGAACGCGCGAGTCTGGATGTCGAGCAGATGGGGCATGTTCATGCCCTGATCGAGCTTGGCGAAAGAGATTTCCTTCATGAGTTCTGGCATTTATTCACCTTCTGCGCATAGACGAGGCGCAGACAGCTCCACGCCCGTTCTCACGAAATTTTCGTGACGGCGGGTTGGAGCGAGAGAGGAACTTCGGTTGTAAAAGCGACGCGGTAATTCGATGCATATCGTCGAAGTTGAAGTGAGGCGCCCTAGGCTGCCGGCGGGAGCCGGCAGCCTTGAAGCCCTTACTTCACTTCGACGGCTGCGCCCTGCTCCTCGAGCTTGGCTTTCATCGCGGCAGCGTCTTCCTTCGAGACGCCGGCCTTCACGGTGCTCGGTGCACCGTCGACTAAGTCCTTTGCTTCCTTCAGACCGAGGCCGGTCAGCTCGCGCACGACCTTGATGACCTGGATCTTCTTCGCGCCTGCTTCCTTCAAGCGGACTTCGAACTCAGTCTGCTCTTCGACAGCGGCGGCCGGTGCTGCACCAGCTCCGCCGGCGGCGGGAGCTGCACCACCGACTGGCGCGGCGGCGATGGTAACGTTGAACTTCGTCTTGAAAGCGTCGATCAGCTCGGCGAGCTCGAACACCGACATGTTGCCGATAGCGTCGAGAATCTCATCCTTGCTCATGGTTGCGTTGGCCATTGTTGTATTTCTCCGGAAAAATTAGGCGCCTTCGCGCTGTGACTTGAGCGCGTCGAGCGCGCCTGCAAACATGTAAAGAAGCCCGTTGAGCGCGCCCACGAAGGCGGCCATTGGGGACTGCAAGCCGGCACCAAGATCTGCCAGCATCTGCTCGCGGGA
>JBKPNY010000147.1:0-1630 GCA_046732835.1 Gemmatimonadota bacterium
GTCGCGCGCGACGCAGGGGAAAACCGCATGCGCCGAATCTCGATGAGCTGATCGAGAGCACTGCGAGGCTCTCGCCGGGGATCGCTGCAGTTACCGCTCGTGCCTTCACGTTGTTTTTTCTTCTGATCAATACCGCCGAACAGGTACATCGAGTCCGTCGGCGTCGCGAGTACATGGCTGTCGACGAATCACCGCAGCCGGCGTCCGCGCTCTGGACAATGGAGCGTCTCAAGTCACTCGGCTTCAGTGCAGATGAGGTTGCGGATGCGTTGAATGATCTGGAAGTCCGCCCGGTTCTTACCGCACATCCAACTGAATCCACCCGCCGAACACTGCTCGCTCTTCAAGCTCGCGTTGCGGACTTGCTGCTTGCGCGCACCGAGAGATCCAGCGCTCAACAGAAGAGTGAGATCGAAGAGGCTCTCGACGCCGAAGTCGAGCTTCTGTGGCTCACGTCGGAAGTGCGCAAGGATCGTCCAAGCGTTGGCGATGAAGTGAGCACTGTGCTCTGGTACTTCGAGACGAGGCTGCTCGACGCGAGCATCAGCGCAAGACGCGCGATGATGGAAGCATTCGAGCAGACATTCGCAATCGCGCCAATCGAGTCACGCGTAGCACCGACTATTCGACTCGGTACATGGGTAGGTGGTGATCGCGACGGAAATCCGTTCGTGACACCGGAGACAACCATCGCCGCCGCGCGCCGCGCAAGTTACGCAATACTTGGACGATACGAAGACATCGTCTCCGATCTTGTAAGACGAATCTCATTGTCGGCGAGACTCGCCCCTGTACCGCCGGAGCTGGAGAAGTCGATTCAACGCGACCGCCACCTTCTTCCCAAAGTCTGGGACGCGAACAACAAGCGAAATGCCGACGAGCCTGTCCGTCTCAAGCTGACCTTCATCGCTGCCAGACTGGAGGCAACGCGAAAGCTCGTTGCAGCGCGTGACGCAGGAGATCTCACCGCGACTGACAACGCAGCGTATGCCAGTTCAAATGACCTGATTGCCGATCTCGAGTTAATTCGTGACGCATTGTCTGCCGCCAAAGCGACTATCTCGCAGATGAATCTGATTGACCCGCTGATTGCGATGGTACAAACGCATCAGTTCCACGGGCTCATGATGGATCTCCGCGATCACGTCGAATCGGAAAACGTTCTCGCGACGCTGCGCGCGGGAAAACAGGTTCAGGACGAAGCGGGTGAGAAAGCGGCATGCACCTACGTCGTGTCGATGACTCACACCGGGGAGGATCTTATAAAGATCGTCCGCACTGGAACCGAAGCGGGTCTGATCGATCTGGACGCGAACCCGCCGAGGTCATCGCTCGATGTCGTCCCGCTGTTCGAGACACTCGATGATCTCACCAACGCTCCTGCGGTCATGAGATCACTGCTTTCAGACACTACCTATAGAAAGCAGCTTGCCGCACGAGGGTCGCGGCAGGAGGTCATGATCGGTTATTCCGATTCCAACAAGGATGCGGGAATCCTCGCATCGTCGTGGGCGCTGTACCGCGCGCAGGAGATGCTCAATCCGATCTTCGATGAAGCGGGAGTGAAGCTCCGAATTTTTCACGGGCGCGGCGGAAGCGTCGGACGCGGAGGCGGGTCGCCAGTCTATCG
>JBKPNY010000148.1:0-11240 GCA_046732835.1 Gemmatimonadota bacterium
ACAGCGTCGTCCCCAGATACTCTCGATCGTCCGTGACCGGCTGAGCGCTACAAAGCCATCGTCTCCGGCTGTCGTGTCCTGTATGCCGAGGTAGCGGAGTGCAGGGATGTCGGCAATGACAGACATCCATTCGTCCTTTGCATCGACCGAAAGCCATCCGAGATTCGGAAGCGAAGTGAGATGTGCCACTCCTGATCTTGTAATTGGGATTGAGCTTTCAATCGCGAGACCGAACAAACCGTCGAGACCACGGAGATTCTCGAATCCACGCTCGGTGAATTGACCGCGAAGCGTCAGCTGGTTGTGCTGAGTCTCGTGGTCAAGGAGCTTGATGTCGACGTCATCGGGATGCCACGTCGTGAATGCAGGCAGATTATGAAGAGCACCGAGCCCGTCATCAGTAGTGTTGTTGCCCGTCCATAGATGCGTGACGTGTGGATGCCCCGCGAGAGCTCTAATCGCTCCATCACCCGTATTCGTCCACATTACGTTCAATCTTCGAAGCGATCTGCATTTGCGGAGATTCTGCAAACCATTGTCGCTGACACGAGTGAACACGAGCGACAGAGATTCGAGATTTGGGAGATTGCCGATTACTTCGAGACTGCGGTCTGTTATTGCTGTTTGACTTAGATCGAGCTCCGTCAGCTGCGGAATTCGCTCGACGTGCTTTACTCCGTCATCAGTCAGCAGTTTGGAATTCGACAGCCTGAGGGAAGTGATGTGCTGAAGATGCGAAATGCGCTCCAGCGTTTCGTCGGTCATCTGACCGTGCGCGTCAACCACTGAATCCAGCACATTCATGCGCACTGGTCGCAACGGATTCCGGCGCAGCTCATCCCAGCTCTCAGCACCGTGCTCTTGTGCGATCAGGTATCGCGCGTCGTCGAGAGAAATGTCGATCTCATCCGGATTCGGCCCGCGTTTTCCCAGATCGAGCTGAACATAGGAGCGTATTGCCTGCCACTCGCGACGATGCCAGGTGAAAGCATAATGACGCTCCAGCGCTTCGCGTGTACCTGTACGATATGCATCGAGCAGAGCTTCAGCTTTCCTTTCATACAGTGCGATCGCCTCGGCTACCATCTCCGAGTCCGGACTCAGCGTACGCTTGAGATCGGTCCAGCCGAGAAATCCGTTTTCTCGTGCGAGTGCGAGCTGTATGTGGCGAAGAGTCGGTGTGTCGGGAATCTTGCCAAGGGCTTTGCGAAGCCGTTCGAGGAGCTCGGGATTGTCGAGCGAGGCAAGCCAGCGTTTCGCTTCCTTGCGGAGGCTCTCGAAGCTGCGCGGTCGGGCGGGATCGTATTCCATAAAACCTTCTCCGGTTACGCCTGACGTCCGCTGAATGACAGGCACGGAAGAAGGTTCGAGCAAGCTGCATTACGAACCAGTCGAGTGGGAAGATTCCCTTGCCGCGGACAGGGGGCGCCTCGACAGCGCACTGTTAAAGAACATGGCGGGGTCGCCGGGCGATATCAAGATTTCTCATATACCTTGACATGTATATACGGCTAAGAGTATATATACTTCCATGGCATCTGTCTTCGAAATCATTGTCGAGCCAAATCGAAGGGCGATTCTGAGCCTTCTGGCATCATCAGAGCAGTCCGTAGGCGAGATCGAACGACGACTTCGCATGCCGCAGCCGACGGTGTCGAAGCACCTGCGAGTCCTGCGTGACGCGGGATTCGTCAATTCAACCGTGGATGCGCAGCGCCGGCTCTACAGCATCAACCCCAAGCCATTGCAGGAGCTCGAGGAATGGCTGGCTCCATTCCGTGATTTATGGACGAGCCGCGTGGACGCCCTCGAGCGCCACCTCGACCGCATGCATCCATCGAAACCCGCGAAAAAAACAAAAAGGAGAAAAAAGTAATGACCACTCGCGAGCAATACACACCGGGTCCGATGACTGCCGAGGTGGAAAAGAATGGAGAGAGCTGGGCGCTCGTTCTCACGAAAGATCTGCGACATTCACCGGACAAAGTCTGGGATGCGCTGACCGATCCCGCGCAGCTTCGTGAGTGGGCGCCATTCGATGCAGATGGAAACATGGGCGCCGAAGGAAACACCGTGAAGCTTACGACGGTGGGTGCTCCTCAGCTCCACGTTACCAAAACCAAAGTGACCCGCGCTGACAAGCCGGAATTGCTGGAGTACACATGGGGCGGATTCGACATGCGTTGGAAGCTCGAGCCTGCAGGCAACGGCACACGATTGACCTTATGGACCAACATCGCCCGCCCGTTCATCGCGATGGGTGCCGCTGGCTGGCATATTTGCCTCGACGTCCTGGATCACATGCTCGATGGAGACCCACTTGGCCGCATCGTCGGCCCCGACGCGATGCACTTCGCACCATGGCAGAAACTGAACGAGCAATACTCTCAGCAGTTCGGCATCGAAAAGCCTAAATGGTAGGAGAAGAGATGCAGAAATCGAGTCTTGGTGCAGACCGGCCAGCGTCCGAGCACATCGACAAAAGGATCGAAGAGCTCGGCGACTGGCGCGGCGAAGCGCTGACCAGAATGCGGAAGCTCATCAAGGAAGCAGATCCGGATGTGGTCGAAGAATGGAAGTGGGAGAATCCTGTGTGGTCGCACGACGGAATCATCTGCACCGGAGAGTCGTACAAGACGCGCGTGAAGCTGACGTTTCCCAAGGGTGCGTCGCTGAAGGATCCAGCAAAGCTCTTCAACTCGAGTCTCGAGGGAAATGTGAGACGCGCGATCGATATCAACAAAGGTGAGAATGTCGACGCGCGAGCATTCAAGGAGCTGATTCGTGCGGCAGTTGCCGCGAATCAATCAGGCGGAAAGGCGAAACGAGCGAGGGCGAAGTAATGTCGCCCGCAAAAAAGAAGGTGGTGCTTCTTTCGGGCGGCAATCCTCAGATTGCAAAGGCTGACGGCGATGCGCCGGTAAAAGCGTACCTCGCGGCAATGCCTGGATGGAAACGCGATATCGGTCGCCATCTGGATGAGATCGTTACACGCACACTTCCTGGCGTGCGAAAAGCTGTAAAGTGGAATTCACCTTTCTATGGAGTCGAGGGTAAGGGCTGGTTTCTCTCATTTCATTGCTTTTCAAACTATGTGAAGGTGACTTTTTTCCGAGGTGCGGCACTGCTGCCGCTTCCGCCCGGTCCGTCGAAGCACAAGGATGTGCGCTACCTCGATATTCGTCAGGATGACAAGATTGATGACAAGCAGCTCGTTAAATGGATCAAGCAGGCCGCTTCAATTCCAGGCTGGGAGCCAGGATCTCGTTGAAGTGAACTCATTGGGTTTGGCGAGCGGTACAGTCACGGTGGTGCCATACGATCCCCATTGGGTGAATGAATTCAACATCGCATCGCACGAGATTCACAACGCGGTCGGCTCCAGAATAATTGAAGTCCATCACGTTGGAAGCACAGCAGTGGCTGGACTGTGTGCAAAACCAATCCTCGACATACTCGTCAGCGTCCCTGATTTCTCGCAGGCGCTCGAGATAGTTCCCGATCTCGCTAAGCTGGGTTATGAATTCCGCCCAAACGAAGAAATCCCTGACCGACATTATTTCCGGCGGCTGCGTGGAAAACATCGAACGCACCACCTGTCACTCGCAGAACCATCATCACATTATCACACGGTGACTCTGGCATTTCGTGATGCACTTCGCGCAAGCAGCGAAGATGCGCGACGCTACTGCGAGCTGAAGCTCGAGCTAGCACGGAAGTTTCCCTACAATCGCGAAGCATACATTTCTGGAAAGTCTAAGTTCGTTGCGGAAATACTTTCCAGGCACAGCAGTTCATTGAAGGAGACACGATGAGAAAATTCACTTTGCTCGTTTTGGCTTTGCCCACCCTCGCAGCCGCTCAGACAGATCCAAAGCTGACAGAAGTTTGGGAGCCTGTCCCCAGGGTGGTGACACCAGGGTTGGGAACCGCACCGCCATCGGATGCTATCGTCCTGTTTACAGGAAAGGATCTCTCGCAATGGGAGCAGACAGACGGCACACCCGCAAAGTGGAGCGTTGCAAACAACGCATTCACCGTAGTGAAAGGCACCGGCAACCTGCGAACCAAACGCACTTTCGGTGATTGCCAGCTTCACATCGAGTGGCGCGCCCCTGCGAAGGTTGAGGGAGAATCACAGGAGCGCGGCAACAGTGGCGTTTTTCTTCAGGGACGATACGAAGTTCAGATTCTCGATTCATACAATAACCGCACATTCTCCAACGGACAGGCTGCAAGCATCTACAAACAGTATATCCCGCTCGTTAACGCCAGCCGCAAACCTGGAGAATGGCAGACATACGACATCTTCTATCGAGCCCCGCAATTCGCCGATGATGGTTCGGTGAAAGTGCCGGGTTATATGACTGTCGTGCACAACGGGGTGCTTGTGCAGGACCACGTTGAAATCAAAGGCACCACAGTAAATACGGGTCCGCAGACATACAGCAAACACAATCCGAAAGAGTCACTCGTGCTTCAGGATCACAGCTTTCCCGTAAGCTTCCGGAATGTGTGGATACGGGAGCTGTGATGGTCTCACTTGATGCTGATTCCTCGGAAGATCTATAAACAATTAACCCTTCAGAAAATGCCCAGCACAGTTCGCCTTCACAGAGTTCTCAAAGCCAAGCCTGAGCGCGTGTATCGAGCGTTCCTCGATCCCGATGCAAAAGCCAAGTGGCTTCCGCCCAATGGATTCACAGGAAAGGTTCACAGTATGGACGCCCGTGTCGGCGGGTCCTACAAGATGTCGTTCACGAATTTCTCGACAGGGAACAGCCATTCATTCGGCGGTACATACACTGAACTCGTACCCAACAAGCTGATCCGATACACCGACAAATTCGATGATCCAAACCTGCCTGGTGAAATGCACGTGACAGTTGTGATCAACCAGGTAATGATGGGGACTGAGCTGAACATCACGCAGGAAGGAATTCCTGATGCTATTCCTGCAGAGGCGTGCTATCTCGGGTGGCAGGAGTCTCTAACTCTTCTAGCGCAGCTTGTGGAGCCTGAGATTCCGGACGCGTAAGACATAGTATCATATAGATACTAATCTAAAACGTGTTATGCTCCACCAGTCCCGCGCCGCAGCGCCAAGCTCAGAATCCTGGAGATAAGATCACCGTACTTCATCCCAACCAGCGCTGCGGCGGAGGCGAGCTCCTCGCCCTCCGAGATGTCAGGATTGGGATTAGCATCGAGGAAGTACGGCACGTTGGATGAGCTCAACCGGAAATCGATTCGCGCATAACCGTCGAGCTCGAGAGTTTTGTAAATGCGCTTGGCAAGCCGCGCAATCCGCTCCTTCACCTCCGGCTCCAACCCCTCGGCAGCTCTCAAAGCAATCCCACGTTTCTCCTGATATGCGACATCGTGCTTGACCTTTGCAGTGGCGATCAGCGCCGCGTTCGCAGGCATTTTCTCAAACACTAACTCAATAGGCGGAAGAGCCACGAGTCGATCGTTGCCGAGTACGCCAACATAAATCTCGCGGCCTTCGATGTAACGCTCCGCGATCGCATCAGTGCCGATGTTGTCATGCACAAAGGCCACACGCTCGGCAAGCTTTTCATCGTCTTCGACAAGTGATGCCTGCGAAATTCCAAATGACGCATGCTCGAGCAGACTCTTGACGATCAATGGAAACTCGAGCTTCTTCGGCCGGCGCGTACGATGTCCACGCGGAATTACAAGGAAGTCAGGAACTGGAATACGATGATACGCCAGCAATTTTTTGCCGAGCGATTTGCTGCGTGCGAGGACGAGCCCGCGGGGATTGCAGCCGGTGTAGGGAACCCGCAGAAGCTCGAGAAGGCTTACCACGTTCTGATCGAAGAGCATGTTGCTGTGAAACTCTTCGAGCAAATTGAACACTACATGTGGCTTGAAGTCTTCCACAGCATCGCGGATGGGGAGAAACTCATCCTGCACACCGAGTGCGCGCGGTTCGTGTCCTAATTTCTTCAGGCACCTCACGATGTCGAATTCAGCTTTGAGCGCGAGCGCTTCCTGCGGACTGAGTCCGTCGAGTGAATCCGGTGGAACGTGATCTGGGTGCATCAGCACCAGGACGCGCAGCTTCTTCACAGCTCCTTTGTCATTTCGATCATCGTCCGCCTGAACCCCGCGCGCTCGAACAGTCGCTGGGCTTCTTCGCTTCGGTCCGCAGTGGACAACACTACCTGCTCAGTACCACGCGAGCTTAGAACTTCCAGCATCGCTTGGAGAAGCTGCATTCCCACACCCTGACGCCGAAAGTTAGAATCGACAAGGATATCATAGATGACGCCAGCAGGTCCGCGCAACGACATCCAGTCGGTGCCCTCGAGTCCGGCGTAAGAGTAGCCCGCCACAACTCCGTCGATTTCGGCAACGAGAATAATCACTTTCTCGTTGCTTAGCTGCCTTCGCAAGAAGGATGAGTAGCCTTCTGGAGTTCCCTCTGTCGGCGGAAGAAAACGCTTCTGATCGAAGTCGTGATGAGCCTTGACGAGTATCGCGCCGAGTCGGCCCACTGTTTCCATGTCCGCAGAGACTGCCGGGCGAATTATTCGGTTCACATTGCAATCATCACTTTGATTGCTTCGCGGTCATTCATCGCTCGATAACCATCAGGTACGTCATCAATGCCAATGACGCGATCGAATACGCGACCAGGGTTGATCTTTCCTTGGAGTATGTCAGGCATGAGCTCTTCGATATATGCTCGTACCGGTGCAGGGCCCCCAGAAATGGTGACATTGTCGGAGAAGGTACGCTTCCCCTGTGGGATTGGATCTGTTTGTGGGACCCCGACGCGACCTACGGCTCCGCCCGGCCGGGCAATATTCAATGCGGTGACAGTAGACTGCTCGAGTCCGACGCATTCAAGAACTGAATGCACACCAAATCCTTCGGTCAGCTCATGCACGCGCTCGACAGCTTCCTCGCCACGCTCGCTCACTACATCGGTTGCACCGAACTCTCTCGCCAAGGCAATCCGATCCTCGTGACGACCGAGCATAATAATCTGCCCGGCGCCCAGTCGCTTTGCAGCGATCACTCCGCAAAGTCCGACTGCTCCATCGCCGACTACTGCGACTCGCTTGCCCGGTGCCACTTTGGCTGAAAGTGCAGCATGATGACCGGTTCCCATAACGTCAGACAATGTAAGAAGTGACGGCATCAGTGCGTCATCACGATCTACAGGAAGTTTTACGAGCGTACCGTCTGCCCAGGGTACGCGTGCAGCTTCAGCCTGACCGGCGTCGTTGCCGTCGCCACCCCACCATTCGACGTGGACGCATGACGTCTGCAGACCTTCCTGGCAGAACTCGCATGTGCCATCGGAGATTGCGAACGGCGCGACTACGAGATCGCCGCGCTTGACGGTTCGAACTTCGCTCCCTACATCTTGGACAATGCCGATGAACTCATGTCCCATTCGGCGCCCGTGTTTATCGGGTTTCATTTTCTTGTAGGGCCAGAGATCGCTGCCGCAAATGCACGCGCTTGTGATTCGAACGATTGCGTCTGTGGGCTTGAGGATCTTCGGGTCTTTAACACTCTCGACGCGGACGTCGCCCGCGCCGTACATGATAGTTGCTTTCATTTAATAGTCTGTGACTGATTAGCGGTCGATGAGCCGCTGAGATGATTCTGAATAGCGTTCACCCTGGATGGCGATCTGCGTTGATACCTGATTGATCTGACGCAGATCTTCATTGGAGAGCTCGACTTGGGCGGCGCCAATATTCTCCTCAAGGCGATGCAGCTTCGTGGTTCCTGGAATCGGCACGATCCAGGGCTTCTGCGAAAGAAGCCAGGCAAGTGCGATCTGTGCGGGCGTTGCCGTTTTTCGAGCTGCGATGTTTTTCAATAGATCCACGACAGCTTGATTTGCTTTTCGATTCTCCGTGCTGAACCGAGGAACTGTATTGCGGAAGTCAGAGCTGTCGAATGAAGTCGTTTCATCGATTTTGCCGGTAAGGAAACCCTTACCCAGCGGACTGAAAGGAACGAAACCGATTCCGAGCTCCTCAAGGGCAGGGAGGATTTGTTCTTCAGGTTCTCGCCACCACAGGGAATACTCGCTTTGAAGTGCAGCAACAGGCTGCACTGCGTGAGCCCGACGAATCGTGTTGACTCCAGCTTCCGAGAGCCCAAAATATTTCACTTTGCCCTGTGATATCAGATCTTTCACCTCGCCTGCTACATCTTCGATTGGAACGTTCTTATCTACGCGATGTTGATATAGAAGATCTATCCGATCGGTTCTGAGTCGCGTGAGCATCTCCTCCACTACTTCTCTGATGTGATCGGGACGGCTGTTAAGCCTGCCTGTGCTCTTGTTTGTATTGCGATCTATCTCCCAGCCAAATTTTGTCGCGATCACCACGCCTTCGCGCACGGAGGCAAGCGCTTCGCCGATGAGCTCTTCGTTCGCGAACGGCCCGTATACTTCTGCCGTATCGAAAAACGTCACTCCGCGATCGAAAGCGGCGCGAATTATGGCAATTGCATCACCCTTATCCGATGGTGTTCCGTAACCAAAGCTGAGGCCCATCGCTCCGTAGCCAATCGCGGAGACTTCGAGGCCGCTGTTTCCCAGTTTTCGTTTTTGCATGGTCATTTCGTAAAAGTGTATCGAAGCGGAATCGCCCGGGCGCAACGGTTAAAGCGCAATCCAGTCGCGTCGCCGTTCGCTGTAAAGAGTGTGAACGGTCTGCACCGTTAGCAGGACTGCAAAATCGATTCTCAGCTGCCGATCTCCACCAACTGCTCGCAAGCGAAGCTCGCGGACGCGACGAATCATTTGCCCGAGGACGACATCGAGAGCGAACTCGTACTCACCGGTCCATTTTGCGACCATTCGTCTGATCTCTGTACGATTGCGGCGAAGAAAAGCCGATGCGAGCGGTTGATTCCGATGCGCCGGTGAATCGGAGAAGAGACGTCGGAGATCCCGGTCATAAATATCCGGCAGCGCTTCAGTATACTTTGCCTTACGCTCGGCATAATGCTGCGCGAGTGTCTTGGTGAGCCTGCTCGCAAGATCCATCCGTTCTTTAGTCTTTACCAGCGGACGCGCGTCGGAGATCTCTCCCATCAGCTCGTCGACATATTCGAGCTTCTTGAGCGCGTGCCAGCCAGCATATCGCCGGCGCCATTCGCTGCGTGATCCGCGCAGCCACACTGCAAAAGTCTCGGCGAAGTCTTCATCGGGATGACTCTGGGCATACCACAAGCGCAGATGCTGCACATATCGCTTGCTCGCTGGATTTGGCCGGTAGTACTCGGGATAGCGCTGTGATGATTTGCCGAAGAGCCGCTGCCACTCGCGTCGTCGCTGCAATTGATAGCCGTGCTGAAACGCGTGGCCGGTTTCGTGCCGCATGATGCGCATGAACTCGTCACGCGTTCCGCCTTCGACGTCGAGCATCTGACTGCGTTCCAGCCGCATTAGACGCGGATGTGCGAGATAGAACGGAATCGCAAAGCCTGGTACGCCAAGTGGTGAGAACCATTCCTCGGAGAGCCAGATGTGCGGTCGGAGCCGGAAGCCACGGCGCTCGAGTGTTTCATACAGCGCATCGATGCGCGGCTCGAGCCAGGTCCCCTCTATAGTGAGGCCGAGGTCCTTGATGCGAAGCTGAAGGAGTCGCTCATCGGACCACGTCGCCCACGGGAATCGTCGTGACATTCACTATATACTATATAGTAGCGGGTCGGACCGCTTTGCCTCCACCAACAAGGTCATCTTCCGCAATGCGACTCATCGCGGTTCTTCTCGTTGTCGGCATCATAGGTTGCTCGGATAAGTCGCCCGCGAGAATAGCCGCGTCCGCCGATACGCTGATCGTCAACAGCACTCTGCTCGAACCCCTTGATGTTCACGTCGTCGATCGCAAGGGCGTTGTCGTTCCAGGGGTTCCGATTCAATACATGATGGCAGATGGTGATTCGACGCTTGTCATTCGGGACCGGAACCGAATTCAGTGCCAGAAAGATGGCATAGCTCACGTAGCACTTTCAGCGGGCGAGCTCACTTCCTCCGCGACAGTGCGCTGCGACATCATCGAGAAGATTGTTGCCGAGGGCATGGTATGTACGCGGTTGGGCGAGCCTCCGCTCCATCTTTCTCTGGCGGCGTTTGACCGGCATGGAAATTCTATACCGAACCCGCGCCTCTATATCATCAGTGATTCGTCTTTCGTGAGAATCGCCAATGGTCTGATAACTCCGTTGAGAGCGGGTGATGGCGACATCGATTACACAAATGGCCGTCATCGAGGAGTGACATTGCTGCGGGTGCTGGACACCGCAGCAGTCGCCGACTCTTCGAGAACTATAAAGGCGCGCAACGAGATGTTCGAGGCAGTCTGTGCCGGGCTATTTCCTCGCCGACAGCGCCTTCCAACGTGACATCAACTCAGTGTATTGCGACCGCGCTTTTTCGACCGCAGCGATCTGACGTGCAGTCGGTGCAACGTCAGCGGCCTGCATCGACATGGCTGCAGCAAGGAGTGCGGCCTGCACACTCGGGAAAGTTGCCGGACCTGCAGGTGCAGGGCCGAATCCGCGACGCGCGGTGCGCGCAAGCGGCGGAGCAATCGAATCGATAGACGCCTTGAGCTGCGCATTACTTGTGAGTGCGTCGGACATCTTACGCGCGTCGATCCATGTCGAGTGCACAATTGCCGCGGCGTCGTACATCTCGCGCGACAGCGTGCCGATCCTCGCAATCGCGGCTTGTGACGTCTTGACGCGCGGATCCAGCACGAGCTTCATCGGCTGATTGAAAGTTGTGCCGTCGGCAGTCAATCGCACTGTGTATGACCCTGGTGCTGCAAATGGTGCAACAGCTGCGAAATAAGTGCGATGCGGAACTGCGTTCGCCTCCGACTCGCTCAGTGTTCCCTCGATTGGGTCATACCGCATGTCCCAGATGAATCGATGCATTCCCTGGGTCGCAGTGAGCGCAATGTTGGGAGCCGCCCAGTACAATGGAACGGAACAATGCGGTGCGTTTGGATTTCTCTGACAGATCCTGTTGTACGCTTCAGGCTCGAGCGCCGGGTCGGGCGCGAGAACTGAATCGGTACTCGAATACCTGCGGATTACTTTCCCCGCGGCATCGAGTATCTCGAGCTTCAGGTTCTTTGCATTCGACGTGAGGTAGTAATCGATGATCGCGCCCGGTGGAGGATTTTCACCCGCAGGAACTTCAGGCGGCCATGGTGTCGGATCAT
>JBKPNY010000149.1:0-1975 GCA_046732835.1 Gemmatimonadota bacterium
GTCCACGTTTCCCGGCCGTGCCGGTGGCATCGGGGCCACCCGCTTACATCTTTGATTCCAATGGGCAGGTAAGGTATTGGACTACTGATGTGGGTGACTCCATCGAATACCGGAAGAATTGGCAGAATCGCCATAATGCGCGTGAAGTCTCGATGAAGGATGCGCTGGAGTTTGTGAAGGCGGTAAAGCAGTGATCTTTTGTCTAGGCTGGCCTGCGCATGTTGAATGTGGGCGCGGGTGATGCCGGGCATGGGACATCTTCGCGTTCTTTGCGGCTGAAGGATCATGAGTCTTTCAAAATTCTTACTTCTTTTAGGCTTAGCAGTTTTTATCGGAGCCTTCGCAGTTGGTCTCTTCGCTTTCAAGCGGCTTCGCGAATCGCCGGTCTGGTTATCGTCTTCTTCCCCTAATCACACCTATGCGGTTGGCCTCACAGGTGATAAAGGCAGAGGCGGGTTCATCATCGATTCAGTCGTCAAATACCACCTGTCAAAGAAAGGTATCGTGATTGTCACAGACAGGGTCGCACACTCTGGCGATTGGTTAGATATTAGTTTTGAACTTGCTTACCCCGAACATGCGTGGATCGCCGAGAATGTAATGCGATTCTGGAGAAAGCCAGATAGAGTCCAAGATGATCGCTTCGACACGCTCCTTGTATCTAACGGTGCCAGTAAGACTGTCAGATATTTAAGGCTGAAGGCAAAGGATATGTTCTTTGTTTTCGACATCCAGTCGAATTCGTCGATGCAGCTCTCATTTACGCATCAGTCTGAAGGGAACGGTATCTGGTGTGAAGGGGAGTTCGAAGATGGTCAACATTTCGAATATGGCGTGAGTTTTCTTGAAAGCAAGTTGCCTGGGCCGCTTCGATACTGCCTGGTCCTTCATGATGATGGGTTGACCATCGAAAGCCCCCAGGAGCGAGGCTACGATTACAGAGGTAATTGGAATAGTTTGAATATCGCTCAATCACAAGGTTGTAAGCAGTAGGGAAAATTAGCCACAGGGGATGTCCACTAAAGCGTTGCAGCTGACGTCGCGATAACGTGTTCTCAACTAGTCTTTTCCTTTAGCTTGAATGGTGCGCGCGCCGCAGTTCAAGGCCGGCGTTATGCGCTAGTTGGTCGTAGCTAAATTCGTCAGAGATTTTAGATGTCATTCAAATCCTTCAGAGACAGAATGCAATGGATGGCTCTCGCGTTAGCTGTTGCGTTGTTCGTGTGGGATTGGTTTACTCGTACTCGTTACGTTGCATTTGTAGACTCGCAATACGTGGATAGCACGCCGCGCGTTGTGAATCAGTTTTGGGTGTTACTTCTTCTGGCAACACTCATCGCAGCCATAGTCAGTATTCCCCGCGTGCCCTCTTTTCTTGCTTTGCTATCATTCTTTTGGGTGGTGTTTCTTTCTATTCAAGGGCATTGATGGCGAAGCCATGGTTTGAAGAGCGGCCGCGCCCAAGCGGTGATAGAAGAAGACCGTGAGTGGTGGGCAGATGAGATGTGGCTTCTGGACTCTGTGTGGTCGGCGGTCGGCAGCCGCGCCTACGTCATCTTCCTCAAAGGACTTTTTCTCTGGCAAAATGCCGTTGAATGAATTGCGACATCCTCCAGTAGGCGATACAAGCGGTCGGTACCCCTGGGCTGGTTGAGGAATTTTCTGAGGCGGCTGATTATTTCCAGCCGCTTCATGTTTCCCATCTGGTAGAGCGCGATTCAGAAGTCGTGCGATATCTGGGTCTCCCTGCGGGTTGGAGGTTTTTGGTAGCGTGCGACCAAGGATGTTTGGTTTGATCCGAAGCTGCTCGAAGTGTAGGCCATATCTTACGCATCGACCGCCCGCTACCGGTGGGCCACGTCACCGAGTTTTTTGAGTTCTATATAAAACGCCCAGAGAAGGTTAGTCTTTAGTCGAGGCCGCATCCAGCCACGCGCTCGGAGCGGACTCGCCGGAGATCAACTTTATTCATAGG
>JBKPNY010000150.1:0-8437 GCA_046732835.1 Gemmatimonadota bacterium
CTGTTATTTTTGTGTCATGGCCAAGGCGTACTTAACGCGCAAAGTTTCTTTCGCAGCAGCACACAGATACCGTCGCCCTGAGTGGAGCGATGAGCAGAACGAAAAGACTTTTGGATTATGTGCCCGTGAGAATTTTCACGGGCACAGTTACGTCTGTGAGGTCACTGTTGCCGGCGATATAGATCCGCTTACGGGTTTCATTGCAGACCTTGGCGAGCTCGATGCGATTCTCGCCGATGAAGTGAAAGACCGGTTCGATCACCGCAATATCAACGTTGACGTGCCGGAATTTCACGACGGCAAGCTGATTCCCAGCGGAGAGAATCTCGCCCGATTCATCTTCGATCGCGTTGCGATGCGACTCCCTGATAGTGTTCAAATCCACAGCGTGAAAATCGCAGAGGACCGTACGCTGAGCGCGACTTACCGAGGTGAATCATGAGACGCGCGATTCTTCTGGTGAGCGTGATTGTCGCCGCATGCGGTCCAGCAGGTGCTCCGCCTTCACCAGCGCGAACTACTCTCGAAACGCTTCGGCATTCGATCGACTCGCTCGTGAACGATCCAAAGTTTGCGAACGCGCAGCTGGGATTGTTGATCGTCGATCCGAAAACAGGAGACACGCTCTATTCGCGTAACGCCGGCAAGCTGTTCATGCCCGCATCGAATCAGAAAATCATCACGTCGGCTGTCGCGCTCACCCAGCTTGGTCCTGACTATAGATATCAAACTGTGATAGCAAAGCGCGGAACGTTGAAGGATTCCGTGCTGAACGGCGACCTCATCGTGATCGGCCGCGGTGATCCAACCATGAGCGATCGCGTTTACGGAAATGCCGCGAACGAAATGGCGGCAATAGCTGATTCAATTCGCGCTCGCGGTATTCGTCGTGTGACGGGATCGCTTCGCCAGGGCGGAAATGCATTCCCTGACAGTATCTACGGTTACGGCTGGGAATGGGATGATATCGGCGGCGAGAGCGGTGCGCCCGTCGACGAGCTTTTCTATAACGAAGGAATGGTTCAGCGGGCGATGAAAGTCGGAGGCCGGGACACAGTCGTCTCGGTCGCCACGCGCACGCCAGGCTATGTCTATCTGAGTGCGATGTACGGTGCGTTGACACAGCGCGGCATAACGGTCGATGGATTGGTGAATCTCACAGCCGACAGTCTCGCCGCGCCGTATGATACCGTTTATGTCGTCACATCGCCGCCACTTCGCGAGATCCTGAAGTATTTTCTGAAACCATCGCAGAACCAGATCGGAGAGGCGCTGCTCAAGACCGTCGGTCTCGAGAAAACAGGAATCGGCAGTGCTGATGCCGGCGCTGAAATAGAAACAACTCAGCTGCGCGAATGGGGAGTCGATTCCACTCAGGTCGTAGTTTACGACGGAAGTGGATTGTCCCGTCACGATCTCGTGTCGCCGGAAACGATCGTGAAAGTTCTGACTGCAATGCAGAAGGACACTGCGTTCAGCGTTTACTACGATGCGTTCCCCATCGCCGGTGTCGATGGCACTATTCGTACGCGAATGAAAGGCACGCCTGCAGAGAATAACCTGCGGGGCAAGACGGGAACGATCGAGTTCGTTCGCTCATTGTCCGGATATGTCGACACCGCGGACGGCGAGCGACTCGTATTCAGCTTTCTGTCGAATCACTTTACCACTCCTGTTTCCGAGATCACCCGCGTGCAGGACGCAGTCGGAGCACTCTTAGCGGGCTATCGAAGCAAGCCCGCTCAGTGATCAGTGTCGCCGAGGCGAGCGAGCGCATCCTTGCGCATATCCAGGCGCTAGCGGGAGAGACTGTAGCTACAGGCAACGCAGTTGGCCGTGTGTTGAGTGAACCCGTCACGGCCCCGATCGATTCTCCGCCGTGGGATAATTCTTCGATGGACGGATATGCGGTTCGTGCCACTGATGCATCAGACCCGTCCGCGTCGCTAAGAGTTGTCGAGGAAGTTGCAGCCGGCCGGTTCCCTTCTCGCCCGATCGAATCGAACGAAGCGATGCGCGTGATGACCGGTGCGCCTGTACCTCAGGGCGCTGACAGTGTGATCCGACGAGAAGACACTGACGACGGACGCGAGACTGTTTCCATTCTCAACCATCGCGACCTCGGCAAAAATATTCGCCGGCGAGGCGAAGATTTTCGCGCCGGCGATCTCCTCTTCGATTCCGGCGAAGAAATCAGCGTCGCTCACGCTGGCGCACTTGCTTCGGCAGGCATCAAGTCAGTAAATGTCTACCGGAAGCCGGTTGTGGCTTTGATCAGCTCCGGCGACGAGCTCGTCGAGCTGGATGGCTTCGATCGTTCGCTCGCGGGGAAAAAGATTGTCTCCTCGAACTCGGTTACACTCGCCGCTCTCATTCGCGAAGCTGGAGGCGAGCCACTCGATCTTGGAATTGCACTTGATGACCGCGACTCGCTTCGCGAAAAGATCGAACACGCGCGCGATGCGGATCTCATCGTGACATCAGCAGGACTTTCAGTGGGTGATCACGACCATGTTCGCGATGTGATAGCCGATGTCGGAGGGTCGATCGACTTCTGGAAGGTGAAAATGCGACCGGGCGCGCCCCTCGCGTTCGGCACCGTGCACGGGATCCCGTGGATCGGCATGTCGGGGAATCCGGTTTCCGCAATTGTGACATTCGAGGTGTTCGTGCGTGCGGTGATTCGTCGAATGACGGGGCATCAGCGCCTGTTCGCTCCCACGATTTCTGTGAAGACTGCGGCCGCAATAAGGCTTGCGGCACCGCTGATGCATTTTCTCCGGGTAGTTGTGTCGCAGAATGAAAACGGTGAGAATGTCGCGAATCTTGCAGGATCGCAAAGCTCCGCGGTGCTGACTGCAATGGCGAGAGCGAATGCCTTGTTGATTCTTCCCGGCGACAGGCTCGAGATCGACGCAGGCGAAGTTCACAGAGCGCTGCCAATTGGCAGTGGACTCTTCACAACCGACCGACTGGTGCTCACATGACACAGGTAATCGCTGAGCTACAAGATCTGGAAGGCGCCGAGCTGGTCGATGCTCTGGAGCAGCGTTTTGTCACTGAAGTCGCGACCGTTGAAACTCCCCTGCGCATATTCTCGATCCTTCGCCCGCGTAATTCGGACGACCTCATTCGCGAAGAAGACTTCGTGAAGGACGAGCGGCTTCCCTACTGGGCCGACATCTGGCCGTCATCGACAATTCTCGCGCAACATCTTCTCTCACTGGCTCGCGTGGAACGAATTCGCGGCAAAGGCCTCGAGCTCGGGTGTGGAGTTGGACTTGTGACGATTGCGGCGATGATCGCGGGCTATGACATGACTGCCAGCGATTACTACACTGATGCTCTCGCATTCACACGCGCGAACGCATGGCGCGAGCTCGGCCGCGAGCCAAAGACCCAGATGATCGACTGGCGCAAATTTCCAAGGAGCGCGCGCGGATTCGATCTGATTCTTGCTTCGGACGTTCTTTACGAGAAAGAATACGCGGAGATTCTGCCGAAGATTTTCAAGCGCGCCCTGGCGCCCGGCGGAATGGTGATTCTCGCTGATCCGGGCCGCATCGGAGTTCCCGAATTCATCGACGAGTGCAGGTATACGGGATTGGAGATTCGCTCCAAGGTCACGCACGCATTTGCTGCAGGGGAGATACGACAGCAGATCGATCTTTATGAGGTTGCAGATCGAGCCAGCTGATCAGCGTTGGACTATGGTACCGCCGTTTTCCACGTAACCGGATTGGACGAGACGTTCCAGACTGCCAACGGTGATCTCGAGAACCGGGAACGTGAGCTTCCAGTCGTCGACAATCCACGCGCCAGAAGCAAGTCTCCGAAAGTGAACTGTGCCGCCGGGCTTGAATTTCGACACCTCCCCGATGTTGACGAATCGAAATACAATCTCGCGCAGCTCGGCTGATTGCTCATCGAGCCAGATCACTCCCGCAACCTCGCCGACTTTTCGATCAGGTGAGGGCTCGAAGCTTACGCCAACCTCGCGTGCTCGCTTCTTGTCACGAACAACGCGGAAGCAGTGAGTGTCGGCGAATTCACGCGACAGGAGGACTTTCTCATCGGGCGCGAAATATTCCCAGCCCACAGTAAGGCTCCCTCGAACGAAGCCCCTCGCTGCGAGAACTCGGGGATCCGAAGCAACGAAGGGACGAGCGTCACCCACCTTTTTTGTGCTGGTGTCGAGCGAGACCAGCTTGCCTCTAATGCCGACTTCCTTCTTGTAAACTTTGATCCATCCTAGATCGCTGAAGTCGGTTCGAGCGAGCTCCGCACCAAGAAGTGCTTTCGAGATTTCTTCCCACAGCTGGCCTATTGCACGCTGATCTACTTCCGTGTGCTTACACTGAGAGCCCGCACTGACTACCACGGTTGCGAGAGAAACCTGTGCGCCCGACACCGCAACCTTGAGCTCTCCTTCATAGGGAACGGAGATCGGAGGGGAGACAAACGGCTCGTATCCAATGCGTCTGATACGAACCTTGTAACTCCCCCGCGGCGCTGTGAGTATCCTGAGCCCCGAATCGTCCGTCAATCTTTCGACTACGACACTTCCATCCGGAGCAATCAGGGCCACGAGCGCGCCGCGAACTGGATCTCCGTTCGTATCGACTGCGCGAACTCTTACTACGCCTGTCTCGTTTTGAGCGCGCAGGGACAACGGCGCTATCAACACGCCGACGAGGATGACGACCAATTGCCGAATCCTCATTTCACCTCGCAGGTCTCGAGCTACATGAGGCGATACTTCGGCCCGCTCTCTCCTTCACGAGGCGTCCAGCGCGGGCCGATCACATCAGTTGCCTTGCAGTCGATGCAATTCGCCTGATTTATCACGAGCTTCCCGTCGACAACTTCGTAAACGCCGGCGGGACACATGTGCACATACATCTCTGCAGCTTCAGGCGGAATATCAGCACCGACGACAAGATGCGAAGGAATCGTATCGCGAGTTGCGTTTCCTGACTTGAAGTTCGAGTCGAGCTTGCTGAACGTCAACTTCCCATCGGGAATAAACGGCTCTTCCTCAGTCACTTCCTTCGGTGCTTCTGCATCTGACTCAGAATGAATCTGACCGCCAGGGAATGACCCCTTTGTGAGAGTCATCAGTGAAGCCTTGATGCCGCCCATGTACAGGCCGCCCTTCTGGAATACAAGCCGCATGTTGCGGCGCTCCTTCAAGTCGGACGTGATGTAGCTCGCGTTCACGAGTGCATCGTAGCGTGCCATTGTGTTGTCGCACACATCGTCTTTCTTGAGTGCATCGAAGATTGCGCGCGCCGCAAACATTCCTGACTGCATCGCGTAATGGACGCCCTTCAACGATGCCACTTCGACGAACCCCGCAGCATCGCCGGCGATGATGACACCATTCCCATATCGTTTCTTCGGGAGCGCGTAGTATCCTCCTTCGGGAATTGTCTTCGCGCCCCATTCGACCATTTCCCCACCCTCCAGATATTCCCGGAACAGCGGAGCAGTCTTGAGCTTCTGCAGAAGCTGATGGACATCGAGAGTCGTCTGCTTGTAATCCATCCCGACGACAATTCCAACTGCGACAAGATTCGGCGCGAGCGGATACATGAAGCTTCCGCCGAACGCATCATTTGGGAGAGGCCATCCCAGTGTGTGTACAATGGCGTCGAGCGGCTTCTTTGTTTCCCAGATTTCCTTTACGCCAAGCGCGAAAATCTGCGGATTGTCGCTCTTGATTCCTGCGTCCTGCATCCACGCCTGCGCGAGTGACCCACGAGTTCCTTCGGACAGAACTGTCACGCGCGCGGAGATGTCGGTGGGTGCAGCGTATCCACTGCCCTGACTTCCATCTCGCATCATACCTGTTGGAGTCGTGCGAACCCCAACGACTTTGTCCTCTTCCATCATCAGCGAAGCAACAGGAAAGCCAGTGAAGATGTTCACTCCCATTCCTTCCGCTTTCTCGCCAAGCCATCTCACAATTTCCGAGAGCGACGCGATGTAGTTTCCGTGATTCTGCATCGTGGGCGGCGCAGGTATTCGCTGCGCGCGGCCGCCCATCATGAAGTACACTCGCTCGCCGGTTACAGGCGCCCGAAATGGAAAATCAGAGATTTGCATTTCAGGAAAAAGCTCCTGAAATGCCCGCGGATTTACGACAGCGCCCGACAGCGAGTGCTCGCCAAGTCCCGACGCTTTCTCGATAACTGCGATCTGTGTTTCGCCGAGTGTGCCGCCAGCTTCCGTATCCTGTTTGATCAGGCGCGCGAGCTCGATGGCCCCGGCGAGTCCAGCAGGTCCGCCACCAACGAATACGACGTCCATCGGCACCGCTTCAGGATCCATCGGCTCGCGGAGGATCAGCTGCGGCGGGAGAGGCGGCTGAAATTCGGACGGAACCACTCGCAGGCGGCGGCTCATTTCAATGACCTTTGCGCGCTTCCTTCACCGCTTCGGTCAACGCAGGAACAATCTCAAAGACGTCGCCAACAATTCCATAGTCGGCAACCTTGAAGATCGGCGCTTCCTTGTCCTTGTTGATGGCGACAATCGTCTTCGATGTTTTCATTCCCGCGAGATGCTGCACTGCTCCGGAAATTCCTACAGCCACGTAAAGCTGCGGACTTACGAGTCGGCCAGTCTGTCCGATCTGATCCGAGTGCGGTCTCCATCCATCATCTGTGACTGCGCGAGTCGCACCAACCGCAGCGTTCCCAAATGCATCGGCAAGATCTTCGACGAGCTTGAAGTTTTCCTTTGCCTTGAGACCGCGGCCGCCGGCAATGATTACCGGCGCGTCGGCGAGATCGAGCTTTCCTGATGCGCCCGTGACAATCTCCTTCACTGTGACGCGCGACGCAGCCGGATCGCCGACGGGCTGAACATTTTCAACGCGACCTGCTTTTGGATTTTCCGCGGCGCGATATGTACCGGGGCGCACGGACACAACGGCGGGCGTTCCGGAAATCGAAACAGTTGCGATGACTTTCCCGATGTTCATCGGATGTTTGACGGTAAGAGTGTCTCCGGTCAGCTCGACACCTGTAGCATCCTGAACAATCCCCGCGCCGATCTTGCCTGCTACACGCGGAGCGAGATCGCGCCCCTCTGCAGAAGTCGCAAAGATCGCCGCGCGATATCCACCCGATTTGATTCGCTCGGCCGCAACAGCAGCGGCCGCTTCAGGATTGTATTTCGCAAATGCGTCGTGCTCGCAGACAAGCACAACGTCGGCGCCATGCTTTGCGAGCTGCTCAGCTTTTGCAGCAATTCCGGGTGCGCCGCACAAGAGAGCGTGTACTTCTCCGCCTGTTGCGTCGGCAAGACGCCGCGCAGCAGTGACTGCCTCGAGCGCAACTTTGCGAAGCTCTCCGTTTCGCGATTCCGCGAATGCAAGAATGTTCGCCATCAGAGAACCTTCGCCTCAGTGTGAAGAAGCTTCACGAGCTCCGGCACAGCCGCCGCACCTTCACCAATGATTCGTCCTGCGGCTCTCTCAGGAGGAAGCTCGATCTTTTCGACTTTCACTTTCGCTTCGCCGAGCTGCGCGGGTTTTGACTCGAGCGGCTTTTTCTTCGCCGCCATGATTCCCTTGAGTGAAGGATATCGCGCGGTGTTCAACCCCTCGTCGACAGTGAGCACGGCAGGCAGAGAGAATTCGACGATTTCCTGCGCGCCCTCGATTTCACGCTTTGTTGTTCCTTTCCCGTTCGCGATCTCGAGTCTCGATATCGCCGAGACTGACGGGAGTCCAAGAAGCTCCGCGACTATCGTCCCCGTCGCACCGTTCGATGAGTCGGGCGAAAGCTTTCCGAACAGAATCAGATCGTATGCACCGTCTTTCAACTCTGATGCAATCGCGCTGGCGATGGCGAACGAGTCGAAAGGAATCCGGTCAGCCTGAAGATGAATTCCGCGATCGGCGCCCATGCTGAGCGCTTTGCGGATTGTCTCCTGAACGTTGTTCGGTCCGAGAGAGAGGATGACGACTTCGCCCTGACCGTCTTTTTCCTTTAGCTGCAGCGCGGCTTCAACGGCCCACGCATCGAAATCATTGAGGTCGAACTTGACGCCCATCTCGGCGACAGAAGTTCCATCCTCGGCGATCTTGAATCGCACGTCCATGTCTGGAACGCGCTTTACACACACGGCGATCTTCACCCGTGCATTCTCCCATGTGAAAGATTTCACTAAAACTACAGGAACCGGGCCAGCGATTGGAGCGCTTGAACGGAATAATTCATCCCGGGACCGCAGGGACACACGAGCTCGCACCGTTCGGCCTGCGGTTCACCGTTTCCTGAGGGTCATTCGCAGTGTGAACATCCGTGCTGCGACATCTGGCACATGCACTGCATTTGCCTCATCCAATGCGATTTCTTCTAGCTCTCCTCATGCTTGCAGCGGAGCCGCCGACTTCTGTGCAGATGCAGAACGTCGACTTCTATGT
>JBKPNY010000151.1:0-11584 GCA_046732835.1 Gemmatimonadota bacterium
GCTGAAGAAGAATCGGCGATGATAGCACCAAGTTTCAACGCAACACTAGCCGGCTGACCCGCGGCTATTGTCACTACCTGTTCGGCGACACCGAGCAAAGGGTGCCACGCTTTGACGTGATATGTTCCGGCCGGAATATCATCAATAGAAAAGGCTCCGGTTTTCTCCGACGTCGCAAAGTACGGATGATCGAAGACAAGAATGTGGGCCTTGGCCCATGGATGCAGCTCGCAGGTAATCTCGAGCTGCTCAGTTCCAGTCAGCAGACTGTCGAATGGAACCACTTCGCCATTGTCGTTGAATGGCGCAATTGCCTCGAGCTCTCCAGTGCCAACATTGATGATCCGATCGCGATGCAAAGCGACATCGCCGCTCACGACATTCAGAGTTGCGGGCGAAACAACGGCCTGAACCTGCGGCGTCAGCATACAGTCTTCATTAGCAAGCTCGAACCGTCGAGCCAGCGGGAGCGGCTTGCCGCTCCGGATGTCAGTGAGCCACACGATCGCGCCGCCAATGCGAGTTCCGGTGCGCTCTACCCGATGATCCGTGATACGCTGGCCGCATCCCTGCGCATCAGGCGGGAGCTGGATGATTGTATCCGCGGGCAGTGGTCCGTCAAAATCGATGGTGCCCGTCAATCGCACACCGCCGCTGACATTCATCGCCCGATACGGCGATGACGGAACGGAGATTACCGTCGGCCGCGGGGCGACACTTCCCTCTTTCAATTTCGGCAGCTGCGCCGCGTCGGCTTTCTTGTCGGTGGAGCAGGAGCTGAGTACTGCTATCAACAGCAAAACTGCGGCGCCTGACAGACGCTGAATCATTCTGGTTTCATCTCGTTCAAATGCGATGTAACGAGGCAACGGGTATGCCAACAGGAATGCTGAATACTGAATGCTGACTAACGACGGTCGTAGACCAGTTTACCACCGATCCACGTGGAAATGACATTTGTCTGAAGTATCTCAGTCACCGGAACGGTCATGATATCGCGATCGAGAATCACAAAATCCGCGTATTTCCCGGAGGTAATAGAGCCCATGACTTTCTCCTGAAATCCTGCATATGCAGGCCAGATCGTCATCGCCTTCAAAGCCTCATCACGAGTCATTCTCTGATCGGGATACCATCCCCCAGGCGGCCAGTTGGTCGCGTCCTGTCGTGACACCGCGCTGTGAAACGAGATCAGTGGATTGACTTCTTCCACAGGGAAATCGCTTCCGTTCGGAATTATTACACCGGTGCTCAGCAGGGATCTCCACGCATACGCTCCCTTGATTCGCTCCGGACCAACGCGCGTCTCAGCCCATCGCATGTCGCTCGTCTGATGACTCGCCTGCATCGACGGGATTACGCCCATTTGTGCGAAACGCGGAATGTCCTGAGGCGAGACAATCTGCGCGTGCTCGACTCTGAATCGATGATCTGCAACAGGCACCGCTTTCAACGCCGCATCATACGCATCGAGCACCACCCGGTTGCCGCGATCTCCAATCGCATGAACACCAACCTGAAATCCGCGACGAAGTGCGCCGGTCGCAATTCTCTGAATCTCGGCCGGCGGAGTGACGAGCAACCCGGAGTTCGCCTGATCGTCGGAATACGGAGCGAGCAGTGCCGCGCCGCGTGAGCCAAGTGCGCCGTCAGCATAAAGCTTGATGCTCCGAACCCAGATGTGGCCGTCGTACAGCGCACTTCGTGGTCCAACTGCGAAGTAATGCCTCACGTCGGCACTGTCGCCCGACACCATTACATAGTTGCGAAGATTGTAGCGGCCCTCGCGTGCAAGCGATTCGTAGATGTCGATCGTTGGCCGGGAAGCGCCCGCGTCGTGAATCCCGATGAGACCCCACTTATTCGCTTCCGCTATCGCAGCGAGAATCTCATCCCGCGTTTCGGCGCGCGTTTCATCTGGAATCGCACGGCGAATGAGTCCCATGGCATTGTCGACAAAAACTCCGGCAGGTGCGCCGCCAGCTGCGCGCTCGATTCGGCCACCGTCGGGATCGTGCGTCGCGGCTGTGACTTTCGCGGCTTTCATCGCCATCGCGTTGGCGAGAACAGCGTGTCCATCGATGCGCGTCAGAACTACCGGATGATCCGGAACTGCTTTCGTGAGCGCGTCGTGTGTCGGAAACTTCTTGTCGGGCCAGAGATTTTGATCCCAGCCCCGGCCCTGAATCCATTCACCGGGCTTTGCAGTCTTCGCGCGCGCTACGACTTTGGCGATGACTTCGTCATATGTCTTCGATCCGGCCAGCTGAACATTGCGCAGTGAGGTGCCGAGTCCAAGAAGGTGCGCGTGCGCGTCCACCATTCCGGGAATTACGGTGCGTCCGTGCGCATCGATGACGCGCGTTCGCGGACCCGCCAGAAAGCGCGCTTCGCGATCTGATCCGACAAAAACAATTCGACCATTCCGCACCGCAAATGCCGATGCATTGGGTCGCGAGTCGTCAACCGTGTAGACTCTCGCATTAACGAGAACGAGGTCAGCTTTTGCCGCGGGCGTCTGCGCGCGCAGCGATCCGGCTGCTGCGACTAGCGCGAGAAGCGCGAGTTTGGTTGCTGATGAAATTTGCATGTGTGATTCTCGCCAACACGCTTCTCGATTTCCAGTAGGTTCATGCATGCATCGGCGAATTCAGGCGGGCTTTTTCCTCTGCATCTCGGGACTTCTTTCATGCGGGCGCATTCCTGTTACGAATCAGCCCGCATTCGAAGTCTGGCATGTTGCATCTCCAGGTGAGGGTGACATGCTCGTGCTCGACACAACGTCGCTGCGTCCAGTGGTTTCACGAGGCGAGCTGGTCAGTCTCGACAGAATCGTACGATTCTCGAATTTTCAGGGATCGCGGTTCCATCCTGAGGCCGTGCGCGCAATCGCCGAAGATCCGCAGGTCCTGGATGGATTCGCGCGCACGCTCGCACGGTCGATCCCACAGGGTGCGCAGCTGCTCATCGATGTGCAGGATATGTCGGCGGAAGACGTTGCGACCCTGACTTCTTTCGTTCGCGCATTGAACGGATCAGCGCGAGCGATAGCACACTCCAGCGCGGCCTTGATAATTCCCGCTGGAGACACGGTGGCGTATCCCACCCAGATACTCTCACGCGTCGTCGACTTGCTGGTGATCCGCCTCTGGGACGAATACAGGCCGGGAACACGGCCGGGGCCGGCCGCTACTCCAGATTTTATCCGACGCGAGCTCGGAACCAGATCGACTGCAATTGGTGCCAGCAGAATCGCGGCGTATTTCCCACTGTACGGCTACCTCTGGAATCGCCGCGACTCCGCGCGAGCGATAACGTTCGAGGAAGCAAACCGCATGGTAATCAGGGAAGCCGGTGCATTCCGTCGAGATCCTGCGAGTCAGTTCCTCACAGCGAGCGGACGAGATGGTTGGACCGTCTGGGTGCCCGACCTGACGACGATCAACTTCCTGGTTCAGGCAGCAAGAGGACGCGGCGCACGGATAATTGCACTATCGGATTTTCGCGGCGCGGATCCGGGAATTATCAAAGCGTATCCGATCAGACGATGATGAGATCCGTCTGATACGATTGAGGAGTGATGACGACGCCGCTCTTTGATACGAATCCGTTCACCTCGCTTCGCATGCCGACGTCATCCGTCAGATAGACTCCAGGCTCGATAGAGAAACCAACGCCTGGGATGAGCTCCCGCTCTTCGCGCGTCTCGAGGTTATCGATGTGCGGACCTGACCCGTGGAGATCACGCGCATCGATCGAATGACCGGTGCGATGTATGAAGCGATCGCCAAATCCGCGCGAGGTTATCACCGCGCGAACAGCATCATCGACTTCACCTCCCTTCACTGATCCGCCGTTATCGAGCTTCTCGTGAAGAAGCTTTATCGCGGCATCGCGGCCGTCACGGACAGCGAGCCAGATATCGCGGTCTCGATCAGAGGGCTCGCCGAGCGAAGCCATCCATGTCTGATCGGCAAATACGCCCCCTTCCTCGCGCGCCCACAGGTCGATCAGGAGAATTGCACCGCGCTCGATGCGAGCACTGTCCTGCGGCGACGGCTCAAAATGAGGGTTGGCTGCATTTGGACCGATCGCGACGATTGGACCGTGATCAGTGCTCAAACCATTCGCTGAGAATTCTCCGAGTATCCACTGTTGCAGCTTGTATTCGGTAAATGGAGAAGCGGTGCTGGCGGCCTCACCTGCTTTCTCGAACGCGCTCTTCGCAATGCGGGCAATGATCTCCGCAGCACGCTTGTGCGATGCAAGCTGGTCGTCGGTCAGGACTGCATAGAAGCGACTGACAAGATCAGCGCTCGATACGACATTCGCCCCCGCATTTCGAACCATTTCCAGCACGCCTGCTGGAACTCTGTCGAGATAGGGAACCGCGTCACCTGGCGAATACTCCATGGCGACTGTCTTTCCATTTACAGTGTCCTTGAGAGCCGACTCGAGCTCGCGCCAGCCACTGTAGGCAATGTTTTTCCATTCAGCGGGCCAGCTCTTCCATCGACCCTGCTCGATTGCGTGCGATATGGCGACAGGTGATCCAGTTTTCGGAATGAAAGCGAAAATTCTCCGCGTCCCCATTCCTTCGAGTCCAATCACTCCGCCTGCGACCGGATTGAGTCCGTGGAAATCGAAAATGAGCCAGCCGTCGATGGGAGAATCGGCGAGCACTTTCTGTATTTCGGACAGTGATTCCCTGTTCAGCATTTCATGATGTCTGGCTGCCGCTCCATTCTGCCCGCCATTCACACGCGCTTTCTCCGCGCTGAATGCAGTGGACGTGTTCTATACTGTTCGCAGGAGCGAATAATCGTCGCACAAGCTCGCTCAACGCTTCCTCGTAAAAAAGACACCCGCGCGAATCCGTCGAGCCGTTTACCGTGACTGATTCGGGAATTCGCAGCGAGACCGAAGTCATTGAGGAATCGAGCGAGCCGCCAATGTAGTTGTCTGCGATGCCGGTCAGCCGCTTCAGTGCCATGGGGCGGCTGATGAACCGCGGCATGTGCCTGATCATGCTGCGAGTCAACCCGGGAATGGATTCGTATGCATCCGCGGCGAAGATCGATCCCGCGCTGCGAAACAGCTCCGCCGCATCGGGCCGCCGGCCGATCAGCGTTCCAAGGCCCTCTGCTTCAGCGAATGGAATTCGCTGTCCGCGCTTCATCGCATCGCTGTAGCGACGAATCTGCGTATACACGGTGTCGCTCAGCCCAAGTCGCTTGTTCAAGAGCTCCGGAACATATTCCGTGTCAGTTTGATCGGGCGGAGTATCGATTCGCCGGATTGCTTCGAGAAGACTGAGAGGAATGCGAGCGTGGACTGTCCGGGACATTTGCCTGGTTGGATCTGATGTCACCGGCATTTGCCGGCAGCGGTGAAACTTATTGCAATCTTCGCGCAGGTGAGAATCAGAGGGTTGTCAGAAAGTGGAACGGTCGCTGCGATCGTTGCCGGAATTGCGTGCCTTGCTGCGGGCTGGACGTGGCTTGTCATGCTCCTCGTGTTCTATGTGAGCTCAACGCTGCTCTCCCGCTTTCGTACTGATGCAAAGCGCGAGCGAGCCGGAGGCATCGTCGAGAAAGGCGGCGACCGTGATATGTGGCAGGTGGCCGCAAACGGGGGGGTGTTCACCGCTCTGGCTGTTGCAGCAGCCGTAACCCGCTCGCCAGCATTCTTCGGTGCAGGCGCCGGTGCAATTGCCGCGTCCGCGGCCGATACCTGGGCAACTGAAATCGGAATGCTGTCGCGGCAGATACCGCGCTCGATCATTTCGATGCGCCATGTCCCGGCAGGAACTTCCGGAGGTGTTACGCTCGCAGGTCTCGCAGGTGCACTTGCCGCGTCTCTCTTCATCGCGATTGGGGCAGCGTTACTGGGCTGGTCCGCCAGAGCTTCGATCGCCGCAGTTATCGGCGGACTCGGTGGATCCCTGATCGATTCGTTACTTGGCGCAACTCTTCAAAACCGCAGATGGTGTGCGACCTGCGGCGCAGGCACGGAACGGGCAGTTCATAGCTGTGGTACGACAACGGTAAGCGCGGGTGGTTTGAGCTGGATGCGCAACGACCTCGTCAACCTCTGCTGCTCACTTACGGGCGCTTTTCTCGGTTACCTCACTTTTGCATGACTGATTCGCCGTCTGCCCGCGTTCTTCTGATCAGCGCCAATCGCGAGCGCCAGCCTTATCCGGTGGTTCCGAACGGATTGGCATGCGTTGCGTCAGCGCTGGATGCTGCGGGGCATGACGTTCGATTCGTCGATCTGTGCTTTGAGCGGAATCCGGTGGCTGCGACAAAGCGCGCAATCCGGCAGCATGAGCCGGGCATTGTCGGAGTATCGGTACGCAACATCGATAACAGCGATGCGATTGCGCTGCGACACTACACTCCCGAAGCAAAAGAAATCTTTTCCGCCATTCGTGATACTGCCCCGGCGGCGAAAGTGATTGCAGGAGGAGCAGCGTTCGGGGTTGCGCCAGAAGCGTTATTTCAAAGCTTCGGCGTCGACTACGCAGTTGCCGGCGATGGCGAGCGTGCAAGTGTCGCTCTGGTCGATGCGCTGGCACGCGGTGACAGCGTCGGTCCAATTCCCGGTATCGTGCGGATGGAGAAGGACTGCATTCACTTCTCACCGCCCGGTGAAGATGCCGCACTCGATGAGCTGCCAACCCCGTCATTGCATCGATGGATCGATCTCAAGCGGTACGAGAGAAACGGTGCGACCATACCGATTCAGACAAAACGCGGATGTGTCTACAAGTGCGTTTACTGTACTTACAGGAATGTAGAGGGTTGGGGTTATCGGACTCGCAATCCCGAGCTCGTTGCGGATGAAATCGAGGAGCTCAATCGAAGAGCGGGTGTGAAAACGTTCGACTTCGTCGATTCCACTTTCAATTCACCGCCAGGTCATGCTCTCGAGGTTTGCGAGACGATCATTCGCCGAAACCTCGGAGTACATCTCGATACCACAAACTTCACTCCTGCTGCCGCATCGAACGAGCTGCTTTCGGCGATGCGTCACGCGGGCTTTAGAACGCTCGGCATTACAGCGGAAAGTGCAAGCGATCCTGTTCTGGAGAAGCTCGAGAAAGGATTCACTGCTGCGAAAGCGCGCGAGGTTGCAGAACGCGTAGAGAAAATGGGAATTCGCGCACTGTGGATTTTTCTTGTGGGCGGCCCGGGCGAAAATTCGAAGACTCTGCAAGAGACTCTCGAGTTTGCGGAATGGAGATTGAATCGGGGTGACGCGGTTTATCTGACCGTGGGGCTCCGGATCTACCCGGGCACAACGCTGCAACGAATTGCGATTGGTGAAGGTGTGATTGAAAAGGACGACAGCCTTCTCGATCCGACTTTCTACTTCAGCCCAGCTCTCTCTTTCGATGCAGCCGTCACGCGTATCAAACAATTTGCGAGTCGGCATCCGCGCTTCATGTTTTCGGCAGACTCGCGCTCAGCACTTCTTCCCTGGCTCACACGAGCCGCCTCGCTGATGAGACTGCCAAAACCGCACTGGCAGTACATGGGGATTTTCCAAAGCCTTGCGCGGGCAACGTCGTGGTAATTGTCGTTGGAGGCGGACCGGCTGGAGCATCGACTGCGTTTTTTCTCGCGCGTCAGGGACTCGAGGTAACGGTTCTCGACAGAGCAAGATTTCCGCGCGACAAAACCTGCTCGGAATATCTGAGCCCTCAGGCTTCCCGAATACTGGCGGAGATGAATGCACTGTCGGAAGTCGAGGAAAGCGGCGCAGCTCAGCTTGCGGGAATGCGGGTTCATGCACCGAATGGCGCAACGATTCATGGTGAATTCGCTGCGGCTCACGGATTCAAGGGTTACCGCGACCGTGGTCTCGCAATAAGGAGAACTATTCTCGATTCAATTCTGCTGAATCGAGCTCGCGATGCCGGCGCGCAAATCGAAGAGGGCGTGCGTGTTACTGACGTTGTTCGCGGTCGCGACGGGGCTGTTCAGGGCGTCGCCACAATTAATGCCGACGGAAAGCAGAGCCAAAGAAAAGCGAGCATAGTCATTGGCGCTGATGGTCTTCGCTCAGTGATCGGAAGGCGCCTTGGGTTGATTCGTCCGGCGGGATGGCCAAGACGCATCGCACTCGTGACGCATTACGAGGGTGTTGAGCGCGGTGATGCCTTCGGTGACATGCACGTCGAGCGCGAAGGTTATTGCGGATTTGCGAGTGTAGGCAATGGACTTACAAATGTCGCAGTAGTGGTTCCGGTCGCACGTGCCGCAGAAGTCGCGATCGATCGCGCAGAATTTCTCGAGAGCTGGATTGCTGAGCGTCCGAAGCTCGCCGCGATGTTCACTCATGCATCACGTGTCGGTCCCGTAAAAGCAACGGGCCCATTTGCGTCATCCGCACGTCGAGCGTGGGTGAAAGGAGCTGCTCTCGTCGGAGACGCTGCGGACTTTTTTGATCCGTTTACAGGCGAGGGGATCTACACTGCTCTTCGCGGCGGAGAAATTCTCGCCGATCACGTTGCGCGGGCACTCGCTATCCCCGGAGAATCGGAAGATGCGCTCCGCTCGTATGAGAAAGCACGACGCCGTGAATTTTCCGGGAAGTGGAAAGTAGAACGGCTGGTCGGAACAGCGATCGCGTTTCCGCCCATCATCAATCGCGCAGCCAATGTTCTCTCGAAGAGACGCGACATGGCTGACCTCCTGGTAGGTGTTGTCGGAGATTTCGTACCCGCGCGCGAAGTCCTCAGGCCCGGCTATCTTCTGAGCCTTCTCTTTCCATCATTCCGCAGCGCATGAGCGTAGACCAGAGTGCATTTCGTGCAGTGCTTGGCAGGTTTGCGACCGGCGTTACGGTTGTCACCGCTATCGACAAGCGCGGCCGCGATGTGGGAATGACCGTAAGCGCACTTGCCTCAGTGAGTCTTGATCCGCCGCTCGTGCTCATCTGCATCGATCACAGTGCGTCGATTTACAACACGCTGTCAAAGGCAACGCATTTCATCGTGAACATTCTCTCGGAAAGCCAGGAGGCACTGGCTCGCCGGTTCGCAGAACGAGGCAGCAACAGGTTCGCGGGTATTGGCTACGAAAAAGGCCAGAATGGCGCAGCTGTTCTGCTCGAGACCTTGGGCTACATCGAATGCGAAGTCGCAGCGCTGCATGAAGCAGGTGATCACGATGTAATTGTTGGCGAAGTTGAAGTCGCCGTGTCGAACGAGGGAAAGCCTCTCCTGTATTATCGCGGAGGCTACGCGCAGCTCGAGCGCTGATCTCACTGTGCTCACGCCATCACGCCGCCGCGGAATCGAAATACTCGACAACCCCGCTGTCGATCCCGACATCATGCGGCGATCGATGAAGGATGTCGAGCGCGCGAATGTTCTCTTTGGAGGACGTCGTGCTGCGCTCGCCGAGCTTGCGAGTGTCCTCAGCAGAACGAAGGGCAGGATTACGATGCTCGACGTCGGCACCGGTCGGGGAGACATTCCCGCGTCCGCAGTAATCCTCGCGAAGTCGATGGGCATCACACTCCGCACCATCGGCATCGACATGTCGCTGCCGCTCGTGACTGAAGTCAGGAACGGAAATCATCACGTTCTGCGCGGGGATGCGCTCGCGCTTCCTTTCCGCGACGAGAGCGTGGACATCGTGCTGGCGTCGCAGGTGCTTCATCACTTCACTGAAGAAACGGCCCCCGCGTTCATATCGGAGATGAATCGCGTCGCACGATCCAGCGTAGTGATCAGTGATCTCAGACGCAGTCTGATCGCGGCCGCCGGCCTGTGGCTTGGATCGTTTCCCCTCGGATTTCACCCTGTCAGCCGCCATGATGGTGTAGTTTCAGTGATGAGAGGTTTTATTCCGCTCGAGCTCGCGGATCTCGTTGAGCGTGCGACTGGACTGCGTCCGCAGGTTCATCGACGCCTCGGTTTCCGTGTGACCACAAGCTGGACGCCGCGTTGATGACGGCAGCATTGAGAGATCCGTTCGAGCTCGGTCCGATGCCGCTGGGTCGTCCAATGGAGACGACCGATCGCCGGCTGGTGAAGGCGCCCTGGCGCATGATGTTCGATCTGGCAAAAAAAGTCGAAGATTGGCCCGCGCACCTTTCCCACTATCGTTATGTGAGATTCAGGGAACGCGCGATCGATGGAGGCGGCATTGTCGAGATGTCTGCCGATCGCCCATTCGGTCCGGTGGGCTGGCCAACGTGGTGGCTGTCGGAGATGTCGGTGGACGATGGAGCACCGGCGATCCGTTTTCGCCATATCGCGGGTATTACAAAAGGAATGGACGTGGAGTGGACTTTCCGTTCGGTGCCGGGAGGAACGGAAGTTACGATCGTGCATGTATGGGATGGACCGCCGCTTCCCTTCATTGGGATTCCGGCGGCGACGATGGTCATTGGGCCCGTATTCATTCATGGAATCGCTTCACGCACGCTTGCCGGTCTGGCTCAAGCTGCGGAGAGGCAGGCGAGGAGAGCTGATTGAAGCGAAGAGTTGTCATTACAGGAATTGGTGCGATCACTCCAATTGGCTCAACAGTCGATGGGTTGTGGGAAGGATTGCGTCGAGAAAAATCCGCTGTTGGCCCGGTCACGCGGTTCGATCCGTCGATCTTCAAAAGCCACAACGCTGCTGAGGTCAACGATTTCGTAGCGACCGACTGGCTCGAGAAAAAGCGCGCGAAGAGACTTGATCGTTACGGACATTTCTCCGTTGCGACTGCACAGATGGCGATCGCCGATGCAGGCATCGATCTCAGCAAGGAAGACCGCGAGCAGATCGGCTCGACAATGGGCAGCGCACTGGGAGGACTTCAGTTCGCCGAAGGTCAGCTCGATCTCTACCTGCGAGAAGGAATCAGGTCAGTCGATCCGATGCTTGCGCTTTGCGTGTTTGCCGGTGCAGCGAGCTGCAACATTGCAATCGAGCTTGGCGTGAGCGGACCGAATCAGACAAATGCGATGAGCTGCGCATCCGGCACAATCGCAATCGGCGAAGGGTTCCGGCTGATTCGCGATGGATACGCCGACGTGATGATCACTGGCGGTGCCGAGGCACCACTTGCTCCACTCTGCTTCGGTGCGTTCTCGATTATTCGTGCGATGTCGACGCGCAATGACGATCCAGGTACGTCGTCTCGCCCATTCGACAAGGACCGCGATGGGTTCGTAATGGGAGAAGGATCCGCGGTGCTCATCCTCGAGGAGTACGATCGCGCAGTGGCTCGCGGTGCGAAGATTTATGCTGAAGTTGCAGGCTACGGCTCTACGAATGACGCGTATCACATGACTGCGCCGCTTCCTGATGGAGCGCAGGCCGCGAGATCGATGAAGCTCGCGCTGAAGGATGCGCATCTCGAGCCTCATGAAGTCGACTATATCAACGCGCACGGAAGCTCGACTCCGCTCAACGATCCGACTGAAACGAAAGCGATCAAGAGCGTATTCGGTGACAGCGCGTATTCACTGAGCGTCAGCGGAACCAAAGGCTACTACGGTCACGCACTGGGCGCGTCGGGTGCAATTGAAACCGCGATTTCGGCTTTGGCGATAGAACGTGAGTGGCTGCCGCCGA
>JBKPNY010000152.1:0-15254 GCA_046732835.1 Gemmatimonadota bacterium
AAGCGTCCTGCGCTTCGGGCGAAAGCTGGATTCCATAATTGTGAATTCCAGTATCTCGATATCTTGCGGCCAGGGATTCGATAAGGTCCTTCGATGCAGCTTTTTTCAATCCAACGCCGAGCACGCGGTTGAATATGAGGACGTCGAATCCCGGAGCAAAGAACGCGATGCAGTCGTCGGTGTCTTCGACCGTAAATCCGAGCGAACCAGGCGCGGCTCGATAGACATCCGCATACGCGGCTGCCTCATAGAACTCGATCATCCCGGCGAGCGCGTGCGGCGATAGCTCAGTCATCAGGTCCCCGAATTGGGAGCTGTAAAATGCGATGAGCTGGCCGGTTTTGCAGTAATTTTGTGCCTCGACTTTTTCCGGGGATCAATCCATGGCTGATCAAACTGCACAAACCCGCGAAGTTCTAGAGGCATACTGGACTACTCATGATCCAAAATACGTTGCGGAGGATGCGGTATTCACAATGCTTCCAACTGGAGAGGAAATGCGCGGTCGCGATTCAATTGCGCAGCATCTCGATGGTTTCTACAACGGCTCACTTACGGCGCATGCCGAAGTAGTGAGCTCGATCTTCGCTGGCAATCGCGGTCTGCTCGAAGCGATGGTGGTTGGTAAACACACTGGCAACTTCGGCGGTATCCCCGCGACCGGAAAAGATGTGCGCGTTCCGCTTGCTGTTTCGTACGAGATGGAGAACGGACTGATCAAGCGCGCCCGAATTTACCTGATGGCGAACGTTTTGTTCGCTCAAATCCAGTCGACTACTTAGTGGCGCTCCACTCAAGCAGGTCCCATAGGTTGCCGTATAGATCCTGGAACACTGCAACAGTTCCGTAAGATTCTACCTTTGGTTCTCTGATGAACTTGATTCCGGCTGATTGCATTCTGTTGTAGTCACGCCAGAAATCATCAGTGGAGAGAAAAAGAAAGACTCGGCCACCTGTCTGGTTGCCAATTGCATGCTCCTGTTCTGGCTTGGTTGCTTTTGCCAGCAGGAGCATTGTGCCGTCTGACCCTGGCGGTGCAACCAGGACCCAGCGCTTATCCTGCGCGGGTTGGTAAGTATCCTCGACGAGTTTGAAGCCGAGTCTTTCGGTGTAGAACTGTATCGCTTCGTCATAATCGCGAACGACGATCGCGACGTGAGCGATTGACTGCTTCACTTCAGAGAGTGCGGAGAAAATTCATTGCAGCAGTTCGGCTCACGAATTCTCCTTTTACAATTGATCCGTCGTTTAGCTGAGCCTCGAGTTTGACTGATGCTATACGTGTAGGCGGTGCGACCTGCGCCAGTGCGTCCTCAAGAGGTGAGCTCGAAGTTCCCAGGAGCCGGAGCGTTTCTGCACGCGCACCATCGAGGGTCAGGCCAGCCTCAGTGAGTATCTGTGCCGCAATTCCTTTCTCTTCGCGGAGAAGCCCGAGAAGCAAGTGCTCGGTTCCAACATAGTTGTGGGTCAGGTCGCGCGCTTCTGCCATCGAAAGTTCAAGGACTTTCTTGGCTCGCGATGTATACGGCAGATCTACACTCGGCGCTGCCCTTCCATGCTTTACAGTTGCGTCAACTGTCGACCGAACCCATTCCGTATCAATTACGAGGTTCGCGAGAACCGCGGACGCAATTCCTTCCCCCTCTCGAAGTAAGCCGAGAAGGATGTGCTCCGTTCCAACATATTCGTGGCGAAGCCGCAGTGCCTCCTCTCTAGCGAAAGCCAAAACTTTCCGCACACGCTCAGTGAAGTTGTAACCGTTCACGTTTCCTCCTGCCTTCAAGATGTTTCCTTCGACGCTGACACGCCATATTCTTCTAGGGTGTCCAAGCCTGCAATCCTGGTCGTCGACGACGACCCCACCGTCCTCTCAGCAATCGAGCGCGATCTCCGCAAGCAATACAAGAGCGATTATCGCATCATGAAAGCAGACTCAGGGGCCGAAGCGCTCGAGGCCGCAAAAGAGCTCGCTGCCCGCAATACCACCGTCGCGCTTTTCCTCGTAGATCAGAGAATGCCCGTGATGTCGGGCACCGAGCTCCTTGGCGAAGTGATGAACCTCCACCCTGGTTCCAGACGCGTTCTTCTCACCGCATACGCAGATACTGATGCGGCGATCGCGGGGATCAATGAAGTTGCGCTCGATCACTACCTCATGAAGCCGTGGGATCCCCCGGAAGAACGACTTTACCCCGTTCTCGATGATCTTCTCAACGAATGGCGCGCACGCACAGTCCCGCCATTCAATGGAATCCGCGTGCTTGGATCGCAGTGGTCGTCGCCCTCATACGCAACGAAAGATTTTCTGTCACGGAACCGCATACCGTATGAGTGGGTCGACCTAGAGAGCGACGCACAAGCCCAAACACTGGCTCGCTCGCTGGTGAGCGATCTCAGCCGGCTGCCCATTATTCTCTTTCCCGACGGCACAAATCTCATCGCGCCATCCAACGCGGCACTGGCCGAGAAGGTCGGTCTTCAGACGCACGGAAACCTTCCTTTTTACGATGTCATCGTGATTGGGGGCGGACCCGCTGGTCTCGCAAACGCAGTCTACGCTGCATCAGAAGGACTTCGCACAATTCTCGTCGAGTCCCAGGCAACAGGCGGACAAGCCGGCACAAGCTCGCTGATCGAGAACTATCTCGGTTTTCCAAGCGGCGTAACCGGCGCGGATCTCGCTCAACGCGCTACGACACAGGCAAAGCGGTTTGGCGCGGAGCTGATCACCGGACAGGAAGTTATGACGATAAGGCGCGAAGACCCTTATCGCATTGTCGTTCTCTCCGATGGAAGTGAGCTCACCGGTTACTCGGTTGTCATCACCACCGGCATGACATCCCGGACACTCGAGTGTTCTGGTATCGAGAGTTTTCTTGGAGCGGGTGTCTACTACGGCGCTGCCATGACAGAAGCTGCGCGTTACAGAGATAGGGATGTTCTCGTGGTTGGAGGTGCAAACTCCGCTGGACAGGGCGCCCTGTTCTTTTCGCGACACGCTCGAAAGGTGACGATATTGATTCGCGGCGAAAGCCTCGAGTCGACCATGTCTCAGTATCTGATCGATCGCATTGAAGAGACGCAAAACATAGAAGTCATGAAGCGCGTGCAGGTGCAGCATGTAAACGGCGAGAAATATCTGGAATCTGTCGTGGTGGAAGGCGTCGATTCACACGAGAAGCATACGATCGCCGCTTCTGCAATGTTCATTTTCATCGGCGCACTTCCTCACGCAGACCGATTCGCGACAATCCTCGAGCGCGATGAAGCGGGGTTCATTCTTACGGGAGCAGACCTCCCAAAAGAGTACGGTCGACCGCGCGGATGGACTCTGGAGCGACAGCCTTTGACATTCGAGACGAGCATACCGGGAGTGTTCGCTGCGGGTGATGTGCGGTCAGGATCGAATCACCGGGTCGCCGCAGCTGTAGGTGAAGGATCAGCAACCATTCATTCTGTTCATCGCTATCTCGCCACCGTCTGAAAAAAAACGTGGACCACGATCTCGCGACGCGACTCACTCAGCACCGTGTAATTGGCACCGCACCGCCGGAAGAGCGTGCATGGCTCCTCGAGAATGGTGACCTCATGAAGTTTGCAGTCGGCGAGGTGATAACAGCCAAGGGTGAGATAGCCAACAAGCTGATGGTTGTCCTCGACGGACACATCGCAATTCGCATCGATCGCGGAGCAGGCTCTCACAAGGTGATGGAGTGGCGCACAGGTGATGTCGCCGGTCTGCTGCCTTACTCACGAGTCGTCTCACCGCCGGGTGACGTCGCTGCTGAAGAGCCAACGGAGATCCTGCGGATAAAGAGGGAAATGATGCCGGACATGATTCGCGAATGTCCCACCCTCACCGCAACCCTGGTTCACGCAATGGTCGACCGCGCCCGTCAGTTCACGTCGAGTGACCTGCGCGACGAAAAACTCTTGTCACTTGGAAAGCTTGCGGCTGGCCTCGCTCACGAGCTCAACAATCCGTCGTCCGCGGTCATACGAAGTGCAAAGACACTTAATGAAAGGCTGAGTGATGTAGAAGAAGCAACTCGCCAGCTTGCGGGCGCAAAGCTGTCGGATTCCCAGATTGCTGCGATTGAAGTGGCACGCGCCGCATCGAGCGGCGTCATAGACTGGTCTACCGTGCAACGCGCTGATCGCGAAGACGACATTTCAGACTGGCTTTCGGATCATGACTTGAATGATGAGTCGGCAGCTGCTCTCGCAGACACCTGCCTTTCGATTGCGACACTGGATAAGCTCGCGGAAAACGTTTCGGGTAATGCACTCGAAGCCACACTGCAATGGATTTCGGCGGCCGCAGCTGTGCGTACTCTCACCTCTGAGATCGGAACAGCGTCATCGCGAATTCATGAGCTCGTCGCGGCAGTGAAGGGCTTCTCTTACATGGACCACGCCCCGATGCCTGAGCCTGTCGACATTCGTCGCGGGATCATGGACACTTTCACCATGCTTGGAGCGAAGGCGCGATCCAAGTCAATCAAGGTGTCGACAAGCTTTGCTGACGACCTGTCACGGGCCTACGCGATCGGTGCAGAGCTGAACCAGGTGTGGATGAATCTCGTCGACAATGCAATGGATGCGGTTGGTGTCGGCGGCCGCGTTTCAGTAACCGCGTTGAACGAGCCAAAGTCCATCGTGGTGACTGTCGCAGATGATGGACCGGGGATCCCTGCCGAGATTCAGGGAAGGATCTTCGATCCTTTCTTCACGACCAAACCGGTCGGTGAGGGTACAGGACTTGGACTCGATGTCGTGCGACGGCTGCTGCAACGCCACAACGGCAGCATCGCCCTGGAGTCAGCTCCAGGGCGAACCGTGTTTGAGATCAAGCTGCCTGCAGAGACCGCATTAGCTTAAGTATCAGTTAGATACTAATTAAGCTCCGGGCGGCTTGTAGCCGATTTCCTTCTTTGTCGCAGCATCCATTTCCTCAGGCGAAATCAGCAGCACTGTCTTGAGACTTACCGCGCCCGTTGAATTCACCGCGAGACTCAACGCCGTAGCAGAGGTTGTGTCAGGCAGGTCGCAGATTACATACACGTCAGAATCACCAAAAGCAAAGTAGAACGACTCCATGCTTCCACCTGCTTTCTTGATCATCTCGCCAACGAAGGCGCGCCGGCTTGTACCGCCCGCTTTTGTCAAACCCTTCACTCCCTCGGGAGTGTACGACCCTTGAATCATATACTTTGCCATCGTCATTTCCTCGTGGGATTGGACGGCACTAATGTAGCGCGTTCCGGCTTCGTCGACTCAGGAGTGCCGCAACGGCAAGGGAGATGGTAATCAGGATCCACGCTGCTGGCGGAGTAGCTACGAAAGGAGCCGCGGGCTTTGGCTTGACCGGACCGGCTGCAGCAGAGAGATAGATGATCAGCGATATCGCCGTAACGGCCAGCATCAGATAGTAAAGCGTCGTCCTGGTCACTGATGACCAGCCAGGTGATATCCTGTGCAGAACAAAAAGAAGTACAAACGGTGACAGCACCCACATCCCGATGAGAATCATTACCACCGGTTGAGCCGCGTTGCTGCCAAGTCGTGTGCCCACGTATACGAGAGAGGCAGTCGATATGATCGCTCCGATTACGTTCGACGCAAGACAGCTTCGCTGCAATGTCATTCCTGCAGAACCTGATGCACAAACGAAACTGAAATCGGCCCTTCACCAACAGCGGATGCTACACGCTTGATGTTGTTGGCGCGCACGTCTCCAACCGCAAACACTCCAGGTCTGCTCGTTTCGAGAAGATGCGGCCGACGGGTTAACGGCCACTTAGCCACACGCAGGTCGTCAGCTGACAGGTCAGGCCCCGTCTTGATGAACCCCCGCGCGTCCATCACAAGACAACCCTCGAGCCACTTCGTTGTCGGCGTTGCTCCGGTCATAACGAACACATGCCTGATGTTATGCGTCTCGTCTCCGTCATCGCGTGTGCTCCACTCAACACGCTCGAGATGATCGTGACCCTCGAGCGCTGTGATCTCGGTCTGCGTGCGAAGAACGATGTTGTCGCTCTCATCGATTCTTCGCACGAGATATTGCGACATCGTCTCCTTCAGGCCACCTGAGCGAATGAGCATGTAAACTTTTCTCGCAGTCTGCGAGAGGAACACTGCCGCCTGCCCCGCAGAATTTCCGCCGCCGACGACAACCACTTCCTCACCAGCACACAGCTGCGACTCGATGAACGTCGCACCGTAGTAAACGCCGGCGTTCTCGAAGCGAGTGATGTTCTCGACAGGAAGCTTTCTGTACTGCGCGCCGGTTGCGATGATGACTGTCTTCGCCGGCACCTTTCGATTCTTGTCGATCTCGATTGTATAAGATTTTTCCTTTGCGCAGTCGAGCCGTGTTGCCGTTTCTGCAACTACTATTTCCGCCCCGAACTTCTGTGCCTGATTGTACGCACGCGCTGTCAGATCCTGCCCGCTGATACCCGCAGGAAATCCTAGGTAGTTTTCGATCCACGAGCTGGAGCCTGCCTGGCCACCGGGGACATTCGCTTCAACGACCAGTACGTTGAGTCCTTCCGATGCAGCATACACTGCTGCCGAAAGTCCAGCCGGACCCCCGCCGACAATCACTACATCACGGATCTCTGTCTGGTTGATCGCATCATTGAAGCCGAGGCACTCGGCGATCTCGCGATTGCTTGGATTACGCAGAACAGTGCGTCCGCGACAGATGAGAACCGGAATCTCATTTATCGAAACCTGAAACCGGTCGAGCACATCCTGAATCTCAGGATCTGTATCGGGATCTATTGTAGAGTAGGGATGTCCGTTGCGGCTGAGAAACTCCTTGATGCGCAGTGTGTCCGACGAGTAATTCGATCCGACCAGCACTACATCCCCTAATCCGCCGGCAATCAGCGCTGCGCGTCGCATTAGAAACGCGCGCATGAGAATCTCGCTCAGCTCTGGATCGAGCTGAACGAGCGACAGAAGCTCTCCACGATCCACTTCAATAACTTCGCCCTGCTCGGCGACACGAAGGGACACGAGTCCCCGGCGACCCGACAGCATTGTCACTTCTCCGCTGAACTGCCCTTGCTGCAGCGTAGTGACAGTCGTTTCGCCGTCGTCCGATTGTCGAACCGCGTCTATCGACCCTTTCGTTACGACATAGAAGCTGTGAATCGTTTTTCCAGCTTCACCGAGTATCTCGCCTTGCTCGACAGCGCGCCTCCGCCCGTGCGATGCAATGCGCGCAATCTGCGTCGGCGTCAGCGTAGGAAATGAGTGCTCGTTCCGCTGCAGGCTGGGGATTGTCACATCGCTTACTTCGCAGCTGGTGGCGGCGGTGGTGGAGTGTAATTGGCGAGCTCGGGAACCGACATGAAAATGGCTTTCTCTTCTTCGTTCATGTCCGGCAGAGTGTCGGCGAAAAGAGGAGTGCTCAGATACCGTTCTCCAGTATCGGGAAGCATCGCGAGAATGACAGTTCCTTCCTCTGATTCTTTCGCAACCTGAAGCGCAGCGGAGAATGTCGCACCGGCCGATATACCGACGAAGATCCCTTCTTTCTTCGCCAGCTGCTGACTCGATTTTATTGCATCAGGGCCGGACACAGTGATGACGCGATCGACATATCCTGCGTGAACAGCATCACCTGTGAGCTTCGGAATGAAATCCGGGCTCCATCCCTGAATCGGATGAGGCTTCCATGAGGGATGACGTGAGACTGGAGTGCCATCTTCGTTTTTCTCCTGCAGCGTTCCACTCGAAACCATTGGTGCATCGGCCGGCTCAGCGAGAACGATCCTGGTATCAGGCTTTTCTTTCTCGAGCACACGCCCCACGCCCTTGAGTGTTCCACCAGTTCCAAACCCGGTGACCCAGTAGTCAAGTCGCTCTCCGTCGAAGTCCTTGAGGATTTCTTTCGCAGTGGTCTTTGAGTGGAAATCAGCATTTGCCTCGTTCTCGAACTGTCGTGCGAGGAACCATCCGTTCTTCGCAGCGAGATCTCTCGCGATCTTCGCCATTCCTGTCGCACCAAGAGGAGGTGGGGTGAGCACCACCTTTGCCCCAAGGAATCGCATGAGGCGACGTCGCTCGATGCTGAAGGATTCGGCCATTGTTACAACGAGCGGATATCCCTTGGCCGCGCACACCATCGCGAGTCCAATTCCAGTGTTGCCGCTCGTCGCTTCGACAACGGTCTGTCCCGGCTTGAGCTTGCCCGATCTCTCAGCATCTTCGATAACGCCGAGTGCGAGACGGTCCTTTACGGAGCCGAGTGGATTGAATGCCTCGACCTTCACATAGAGGTCGATGCCTTCGGGAGCGAGTCTGTTGATTTTCACGACGGGAGTGTTGCCGACCGTCTCGAGAATGCTGGAGAAACGTGTCATCGATCTGTGCTCATAAAGGGTGATTCCGGAAATGTAGCGCGCGGCGAATGCGTTGGGGTCGGTTGCGGGAGGTAGGGTTATGTCGTGTGTGACCTGACCGTCCGACCCAGCCCGTACTTGCAATTGCAAGAAATAGTCAATATCTTGCAATTGCAATGCCTCGCGCAGTCACCCGCGCAGCACCCCAACCGGCTCCGGTTCTCGCTAAGGCTGCATTAGCCGCAGCCAAGAGACTCGAGCTCAAGAACAAGCAGCTCGCTGAGATCATCGGGACCAGCGAAGCTTTTGTGTCGCGCCTGAAATCCGGGCGCGGACTCGATCCGGAGCGCACTGAAGGGCAGCTCGCTCTTCTTTTTCTCAGGCTCTATCGATCACTCGACGCCCTTGTTGGCGGCGATGATGCAAAAGCACGCGCCTGGCTTCACACTGAAAACAGTCACGTGCGCGGAGTTCCGGCCGAGCGTATTAGTACTGTCGAAGGACTAGTGGATGTCGTTCAGTATCTGGACGCGATGCGCGGGCGACTCTGAGCTTCGCATTCTCCGCCTCTCATCATGGCGAGTGGTGGAGGCGCAGCATCAGGTGTCGACACGCAAGCTTGTTGATTCCACCGAGGAGCAGATTCTTCTCGAGGAGCTGATCGACAGCGTGAAGCCGCCGGATATTACGAGCGGCCGGCTTCATTATCTGCTCTTCACTCCGTTTCGCTATCCCCCGCTTCCGCATGGTTCGCGATTTGGTGGACGGCATGAGCGCGGTATCTGGTACGGATCGCTCGAGTTGCGCAGCGCGTTCGCTGAGGTTGCGTACTATCGCCTGCTGTTCATTGAGGGAAGTCACGCAGCGCTCGGCACAATTACCACTGCGCTTACCGCATTCACTGCGACGATTCGAACCGCGAAGGGGATAGATCTAACTGGTCAGCCGTTCGAATCGTATCGCTCGAAGATTTCTTCGCCAGTGAGCTACGATGCCTCGCAGCAGCTTGGTGTTGAGATGCGGGAGGCGGGCGTGGAAGCATTTCGTTACTGGTCAGCGCGTGATGCAGAAGATGGAGTCAATATCGGTGTGTTCTCTCCGTCGGTTTTTGGGAGAGCGAAGCCGAAATCGTTTGAGACGTGGTACTGCGCTGCATCACACGATCGAGTCGACCTGACTCAGGCCGATTATTTCGCGCGGAGGAGTTTTACATTCCTGCGCGAACAGTTTCTGGTCAGTGGCGAGCTGCCATCTCCCGCGATCTGAGAGTCGGAATAATCTCTTTCGAGTAGTACGGCTCCTGATTTCCCCAGAAGATGTAGTCGAGCTTCAGATCATCCTGTGCGAACTGGATCAGCTCAGCGGGAGTGACTTTCTTCCCCGTTTTCGGATTGATCTCCGCGAGATTGTCATCCTGAACAGCGAGTCCTGTCGGAACTTTGCCTGCGACATCGCGCAGCAATGGATACGAGCTTTTCATCTGGCCGGGACGTGATGGCATCAAGTCCGGTCCTCCAAGGGCAGCTTTTATCGATGTCGCAAAGTTGTAGACATCTTCCAGATATCCTTTGTTGTCGGTTGGTCGCCATTCACCGGGCATGAAGTTGGCGTACTGCATCGCAACTGATTTTGGAAATGCTTTTTTGAGTGCAGCCAGGTTTGTCTTGATTGCTGCGCGATAGATGTCGTTTGTAAAACCTGGCGGAAACAATCTCCCTGTGACGCCATACTCCATTGATGTCTCGGGAAGATTGATTCCTTCAATCTCACCGTCGAATTCTTTGCCGAGCGCCATGAAGAGCTTGGCCAGTCTCTCCTGCACCGCCGAATCCCATCGCCGCGAAACCCAGCCTGATGGCTTCACTGATTCATCGTTATCGCCGCGAACACTAAAGGTCTTCTCTGCCCCACCGTGATAAATGGGGTCCTTGAGCAGGTACTCGGGCACATTCTTCTGGTCACCGAACGAAACGTCCTGCAGCTGAATCCAGAGTTTTTTTCCATGTGATTTCAGGAAGTCGAGATTCTTTCGAACTTCGCTGAAGTCGTATCCGTCCTTTCCGCGCTCGAGAAATCGCCAGGTATAGATGATCTGCGCGCCCTCGATTGATTTCGTGTTCAGGAAGAGGCTGTCGGTTTGGATCGCATCCCGATCGCCCGCAAAAAATACGTAATGATGAAGCGGCTTCTGCGCCTGCGCCGATGTCGCCAGAATCACTGCCGCAATCAGACTGCTACTTCGCATTCACCGTGATCTCCGGGGAATGGACCAATGTCTGATAAACCACGCAGTATCGCTCGGTTAATCGAATCAATGTCGCGATCTGCTCTTCGGTCGCATCGGTGTCGAGATCGATCTTGAGTCGAATGTTCTGAAAGCCAACAGGAGCTTCCTTCGAAACTCCAAGCGTCCCGCGAAAATCGAGATCGCCCTCAGCTTCCAGAGTTGCGTCACGCAGCTCCACGCCAATAGCCGTAGCGACAGCATTCATCGTCACACCTGCGCAGGCGACAAGAGCTTCGAGCAGCATGTCGCCGGAACACGCGCTGAGGCCATTGCCTCCAGTTGCTGGATGAAGCCCGGCAGCAACGAGTGCTTTTCCGGTTTCGATTTTGCAGGTGACACCTTCACCGAGTTTACCAGTTGCGCGAAGCGTGATCATCGCTGCGCCAGGATCTTCACGATACCGCTCCTTGAGCGGAGCCTGCATCGCCTTCAGCTCTTCAACTTTCATGATTTCCGCACTTCAATAATGTGAGCCTGAATTTTTGAATCGACTGCGCCGTTCCCAAATCGCGCAGCGATAGCCTTTTCACAGGCAGTGGTGGCGTCATCGAGTCGCATCGGATCACGCGCAACGATTTCGTCTCGCAAAGGCGTCCCGTGACAATACGCTACTGCAGGAATCCGGGGCGAGTCGGCACGACTTCGATGAGCAACCGTATCGATCCTCGCAGAACGAAACCCTCCCTTTTCCAAATCGGCACGGACAGTGTCCACATCATGATACCCGTGCGGCGTACGTGCCATGAATCGTGGTGGATCATCCGGAAAAACTGCGGCGAGAGAATCGGTCACAATATCGGCGAATTCATTGTCCTCGATACGGTCCCACGTATTGAAGACATACGCACCACCGCGCTTCAGAACACGCTCAGCCTCGGCAAATGCACGCGGCTTGTCCGGAAAGAACATCACTCCAAACTGGCAGACCACAGCGTCGAATGTCTCGTCCTTGAACGGAAGCTGCAGAGCATCGGCCTGGCGCCACTCGACATGCTGCTTCGTTCCCCTGCCAGCTGCGAAGTCGAGCATCGGTTGATTCAAATCGGTGGCAACGATCTCCACTTCGTGCGAAAGTGATTCCGCGAGAGACCGCGTCACGATGCCAGTTCCACATGCAATCTCAAGCACACGTGACGGACGGAAAGCACTCACCCGCGCAGCAATGTCTGCAGCGTATTGCTGGAAGATCAGCGGAACGAAGTATTCGTCATAGATCTTCGGAACCCGTCCGGCGAAAACACTGTCGCTATTGCCAGCCACGATCATGCTGTCGATAAATATCGGCTGAAGGATTCTGCATCGATGTTTCCGCCGCACACGACAATTCCTGCCGTCCTTCCATCAAGTCGCGCGCGAAGGGGATACATGAGTGCCGCAAGTGCCGCGCCTCCCGCAGGCTCTGTGACGAGCTTTGCAGACCTGAACAACAATCGCATTGCATCCCGAATCTGATCGTCGTTGACGAGCACTACCTCATCAACGAATTCCCGATTCAACGCAAACGAATAAGGCTCACACCTCGGCGAACCAAGTGAATCGGCAATCGTCCGTACTTTGTCGAGCGACTGCGGTGACCCTTCCTTGAAGCTGCGATACATCGTATCTGCACCTTCAGGCTCCACGACATACACGCTCGTCGACGGACTCATCTGCTTCACTGCAGATGCAACTCCGCCGGTGAGTCCACCGCCACCTGCTGCAACTATCACCGCGTCGAGCGTTACACCTGCTTCACGCGTCTGATCGATAAACTCCATGCCGACTGTCGCTGTTCCGAGCGCCGTCTTTGGACCTTCGAATGGATGCACGAAGGTTCGACCTTCTGCCGCTTCGATCTCTTTGACTTTGGGAAACCCTTCACCAATTCCGTCGACAAATACAATCTCCACTCCGAGCTCGCGACACACCTGCACACGAAATGGGTTCGCGGTTCGAGGCATCACTACCTTTGCAGTGCTGCCCAGCATTCGTGCGGAGTAGCCAAGCGAGATCGCATGATTCCCGGCGGACAGAGCAGTGACTCCGCGAGCGAGTGCATCACGATCGAGATCCAGCATCACCGAAAGAGCACCGCGCGGCTTGAAGCTTCCCGTTCTTTGAAAGAGCTCTTCTTTCAGCCAGAGCTGAGTATCATGACCTATCGCCGCTTTGACCGCATCGTCGACAAGCTTTCGTACCGGCGTTGTGACAACCAGATCGCCAAGCCGCGCACGATTCGCGCGGATTGCATCAATCGTCGGTATATCGATTGTCGCTGCAGGCATGATTAGCGAACGCCGATGCGATTGACCAATTCCGTGTAGCGAGCGTCGTTCCTCAACGGCTCATACCCGGGATCGAGATGCAGATAGATGAGTCCCGCCGATCGTGCCTGATATGCACGCTCAAGTGAGTCGAACGCACGATCCATGTTGCCGAGTGCGGCGTGACCCATGGCGAGATATTCGGAACGGACATAGTGCTGACGTGATTCCGCTTCGAGACGACTTAGGATCTCTTCCGCTTCCTCACGCCTGTCGAGAGCGGCCAGGGCGCGCACTATCATCGCATCATAGGATCTAACTGAGCGCGACATCGCCTGGCCGCGCTGGAAGTATTCGAGCGCCGTCTCCGGCTGCCGTAATGCGAGATACGCAGAGCCCATCCACACGAAACCGCGCTCGTACTGATCATCGATCTCGAAGATGTCCTTTCCCTGCGCCAGAGCTGCATCGTATTCCTTCGAATACACAAGAAAGCGCGTCAGCCATCCTGCATACTCGACACGCAACGGATCCAGGGCGACCGCGCGGCGCACCGCGTCGAGTCCCGCCGGTAAGCGTCCGATCAACGGCAGTGCGGTGCCCAAAACCCACTGTGCTTCAGAATTGTTGGGCGCCAGTTCTACCGCTCTCTCCAGACTCTGCACACCATCGGTGAATTTCCACTCATGCCAGCAGAGCACTTTCCCAATGGAGATCATCGCGTCAGCAAGCGCGGGATCACGCTGGAGCGCACGCTCGGCCGCTGCCTTCGCGCGAGGATATGCGTCATCAGGTGCCACCCAGTCGTCAGCGAGATCACACCACACATCGGCAATACCGGCGTAAGCTCGTGCAAATGACGGATCCTGCAGAAGCGCGCTCTGAAAAAGCTCGAGTGCTTTCCTCAGCGCGGCTTCGCTGAACTTGTTGAAATGAAACCGGCCCTTGAGATAAGTCGTGTACGCATCGAGGTTCTTCGCTGGAGCGACAAGATGTTCGCCCTCTCCACCGAGCTTCAGTTTTAACGCCTCGACTATGGATCGGGATATCTCGTCCTGAACTGCGAACACATCCTCGAGCTGGCGATCGTACGTCTCGGACCAGAGCTGATAACCATTCTCGACATTTACGAACTGCGCTGCGATGCGTATTCGATTCCCGATCTTGCGTACACTTCCCTCGAGCACCGATGTCACACCGAGCTTGTCACCAACCTGTCTGACATCGACATCCTTCCTTCCCTTGAATGCAAACGAGGAGGAACGCGAAGCGACATGAATCCCCGGAACCTTCGACAAGGCATTGATGATTTCTTCCGTCATTCCGTCAGTGAAATACTCGTTCTCCGGATCAGCGCTCATGTTGGCGAACGGCAGAACCGCCACAGCCTTTTGTGCTGTGCCTGGCTTTTCTATGGGTGAGGTTCCTGTCGCACCATTTCCCCGACGCAGAATGTTTCGCAGCGCGTCGGCAAACTCAGCTCCGGTTCGATAACGGTCGACTGGCGTTCGTGAGAGTACGCGACCAACTGCAGCGTCCAATGCTTCAGGAACATCGCGCGTTGTACGAACGCTTGGCACCGGTGATACAAACCTCTTCGCAATGATTGCCTGCGCCGTGGGACCGGTGAATGGCGGCTCGCCTGTCAGCATCTCATACAAAACACACCCGAGGCTGTAGAGATCACTGCGGCCATCGATGGTTGTATCGCCGCTCGCCTGCTCCGGACTCATGTAAGCCGGCGTTCCGACGGAAATACCGCTTTGAGTAATAGACTTTCCACCGCTCAATGCCTTGCCGATACCGAAGTCAGCGACAAGTGCCGCGCCTTCATGCAGCAGAATATTCTCGGGCTTCACATCGCGGTGCATTACCTGATGGCGATGTGCATAATCGAGCGCCGACGCAACTTCGCGCGTGATGCGCAAAGATTCGTCGAGACTGAGCTGCCGCTCCTGATCGAGCCGGTGACGAAGTGAATGCCCCTCCATGTTGGGCATCACGTAATACAGCAGTCCTTCCGCCTCACCGGAATCGAACACCGGGAGTATGTGATTGTGCGTGAGTCCCGCAGCCATCTTGATCTCACGCAAGAATCGCTCTGCACCAATTTCAGCCGAGATCTCAGGGCGCAGGACTTTTACCGCGACCGCACGCTCGTGGCGCAAATCGCGAGCAAGGTAAACGACAGCCATTCCACCTTCACCGAGCTGTCGCTCCACGACATAGCGTCCGGCAAGCCCATTCTCGAGTCGGCCGAGTAAGTTGCTCATTGCACGTCTAATCTACCGCCGGAGCGCTGAACTGCTCGAATCGACATCAGCTTCCCACGCTTGAACGAGCTTGCGGAATGCCGGCAGCATT
>JBKPNY010000153.1:0-18010 GCA_046732835.1 Gemmatimonadota bacterium
TGTGACGGTTAAGACGAAACCCATTTGGTTGCCGGAGGGCGGGTTGTGAGTGACCGGTAATGAGTCCCGGGTCGCGGGTCAACTAAAAACCGGCTACACGTCACTGGGAACTCACAACCCGCCCTCCGGCAACCAAATGGGTTTCGTCTTAACCGTCACAAGGGAGTAATATCTATAGTATGGTATCGCTGCTCGATATTATCGGCCCCGTAATGGTAGGTCCCTCATCCAGCCACACGGCTGGGGCCTGCCGGCTCGGTCTGCTGGGGAGGGGCTTGGTCAGCGGAACCCCCCAGAAAGCCCTGCTGGAGCTCCATGGATCCTTCGCCAGAACTGGGGAAGGCCACGGAACCGACAAGGCCCTGGTAGCAGGGCTAATGGGATTTCGTCCCGACGACGACCGGATCAGGACCGCACTGGAAATCGCCGAGCAGGAAGGCCTCGATTATCGCTTCGAGAAGACCACCTTATCCGACAGCTCGCACCCCAATACCGTCAGAATGACCCTTGAGAAAGGCGACATTCACGCGACCCTCGTTGGATCTTCGCTCGGAGCGGGGCGGGTCCTTGTGACAGAGATCGACGGGTACCCCGTCGAGGTCACCGGAAACTTCCACACCATCGCCCTCGTAGCTGAAGACAGGAAGGGTTCAATCGCCCGGATTACGAGCATTCTCGCGGATCACGACATCAACATCGCCACGCTGGCGCTGACGAGAAAACAGAAAGGCGGGGATGCGTTCATGGTAATCGAGTGCGATGACTCTCCCGGTGAAGCAGTTCGCGATGAGATCAGGTCGCTCGACTGGGTCAGATGGGCTCGTCGCCTCGACAAGGTTTCAGGAGCGTAGATGTATCGCGCTCTGGCAGATGCAATTCGTGATGCAGAAGAGCAGGGAAAATCGCTCTCGCAGGTTGCCCTCGAGCGCGAATCTGAAGATCAGGGTCGCGCAATCGACGACATCCGGTCCTCACTTCGCCGCGCGCTCGAAGTCATGCGAGGTGCAATTGGAGATGGAATGACCGGCGAGCTCAGGTCATCGTCAGGTCTTGTGGGAGGCGACGCTGCGAAGCTGTTCAATGATTCGGCTGGTCCGCTTGCTGACACGCCGTTCAGAGATATCCTTGCACGCGCGCTCGCAGTTCAGGAAGTGAATGCTGCAATGGGAGTGATTGTCGCTGCGCCGACAGCCGGCGGAGCGGGGACGCTCCCTGCGGTCTTGACGGGACTGGCGAAAGCGAAGTCGATCCCGGAAGAAAAACTCATAGATGCTCTCGCGACTGCAGGACTCGTCGGTGCAGTTATCGCCGAGCGGGCGTCGTTGTCGGGGGCTGAAGGTGGTTGTCAGGCAGAAACGGGAGCAGGAGCGGCAATGGCTGCCGCCGCTGCGACCGAAATGCTCGGCGGGAGTCCGTCGCAGGCAGGGCATGCAGTCGCGCTGACAATGCAGGGAATGCTGGGTCTTGTGTGCGATCCACTTGGCGGGCTTGTCGAGCTGCCATGCGTTTTCAGGAATGCGACTGGATCGGCGATCGCACTGGCAGGAATCGAGATGGCGCTCGCGGGGATAAAGTTTGCCATTCCGGCGGATGAAGTGATCGATGTGATGGGAGAGATTGGCCGGGAAATGGACGTGCGCTATCGGGAAACTGCAGGGGGCGGCCTGGCTGCCACTCCGACAGGGCGCCGGCTGGCCAAAGAGAGGCTTTACCAGATCAAAAGGGCGTGAATTCGGTAGACGCTGTTGAGGGAATGGCGTATTTTCGAGTCAAATCAGAGGCACTACTTAGATGAGCATATTCGATCGTTTAGCCCGACTTTTTAGATCCAACGTGAATGATCTCATCTCTTCGGCGGAACAGCCGGAGAAGATGCTGAATCAGATCATCATCGACATGCGCTCGCAGCTGGTGAAGGCGAAGCAGCAGGTTGCCGCAGCGATTGCCGACGAGAAGAGACTCCAGGATCAAACTGCGCAGGAGCTTCGCGAGTCGGAGGAGTGGGAGCATCGCGCAATGCTGGCAGTGAAAGAAGGGCGCGATGATCTCGCCAAGCAGGCGTTGATGCGCCGGCAGGAGCACGTGTCCCGCGGATCGCAGATGCAGCTCACGTGGGAAGCGCACAAGCAGGAGACCGAGCGACTCAAGGAATCACTCCGCGGTCTCAATGACAACATCGAAGAAGCGAGTCGAAAGAAGAATCTCCTTCTCGCCAAGCAGCGTCGAGCTGAAGCGCAGAAGAGAATTTCCGAAACGATGTCGTCCATCTCCGAGAAGTCTGCGTTCGAGGCGTTTGCGCGAATGGAAGAAAAGATCGATCAGAACGAGCGTCAGATCCGCGCGCATGTCGAAATCAACGAAGAGTTTTCCGGCGACCGGCTCGCGAGCGATTTCAAGAAGCTCGAGGCGACTGCCGGCAATGCAACCGCAGACGCGCAGCTGCTTCAGCTGAAGCAGAAGATGGGACTTATCGCAGCGCCTGCCCCTGACACGAACAAGCAGCTTGCGGCTGGATCGAATGAAGAGGTGGCTGAAGTCGAAGAGATTCACGACGAGAATCCAACGACTTGAGTGACGCAGCGGGTGGTCAGCATTTCAAGCTAGCGCCTGCACTTGCGACAATCATTCTCACCATCCTCGTGTTGTGGATGGTGGGAAGGACGGCCAATGTTTTCCTGCTTCTCTTCCTCGCCATCATCATCTCGCTGTACCTCGGCGCGGTGCGCGATATACTTACCGATCGCGCAAAGCTTCCCGACAGGCTCGCGTTTTTCTTTGCAGTTGTCGGAACGATTGTAGCGATAGTCGGACTTTTCACACTGCTCGTCCCTCCGGTTGTAGAGCAGACTCGACAGCTCGTAGTCGTTCTCCCGGACATGATCAACAAGTGGGAAACGGGACTGGACAAGTTCGCGGGACGTTTTCCTGCGCTGCGCGAAGTGTGGAAGCCTGGCGAGCACAAGGTTCTTCACGCGGTCTATGACCAGGTATCGTCCGCGTCCGGCGAGGTATTCCCGAAAGTTTTCTCGCTCGTGAATGTTCTCATCGAAGTCTTTGCAGTCTTCGTGATGAGCATTTACCTCGCGCTGCAGCCCGGGGTGTATCGTGAATGGCTGATCGCACTGTTTCCTCCTGTACATCGCGATCTCATCCGTGACGTGCTGCGCGATCTCGCGGATGCGCTGCGCTCATACATCGTTGCGCAGCTTCTCGCGATGGCGATCCTTGGAACGTTCACGGCACTTGGCCTTTACATCCTGAACGTTCCGTACTGGTTGACCTTTGGAATCTTCACCGGTCTTGTCGCGGTAGTTCCTTTCTTCGGCAGTCTTCTCTCGACGATTCTTCCGGCGCTGATCGTGCTTGGCACACCAGGCGGAGGAACTCGCTCGCTGCTTGTAATTCTTCTCGGTGTGATCGTGCATCTCTTCGAGGGAAATGTCGTGGCGCCGCTGGTGATGTCGCACAAGGTCGAGCTCCCGCCTGTGCTCACTATCATGGCGGTGCTTGTGATCGGCAAACTGCTTGGACCCCTCGGCCTGGTGATCGCGGTGCCGATGCTCGCATCGCTGATGGTGATTGTGCGGCGCATTCTCATCAACCGCATCTACGAAGGAAAAGGATTTCGAAAGAGCACAAGGGATCGCACGTTCGTACTTCGAGTTCCGGCGCCGGATGGCGGAGTACTTCTTCCGAGCGAGCCAATTATCGATGTGCTCCATTTCCGGAATCCACCCGAAGTCGCAGTCCCTCCCGTCGTAGTCAAGACCGCCTGACTTCACGCCGCTCTTTTGATGAGCGGCGTTTTTGTTTGGTGTCACGCGCGAGGGGGGCTCGCGTAAGATCAGCGCATGCCACAAGTGAGCTCGTGGTCAGCTCCCGTCATTTCCATGCGCGGCGTCACCAAATCATTCGCGCGCGGTCTCGCACGCGCGTCGCGGAGGACGCTGGCAATCACAGATGTCGATCTCGAGGTCTATCCCGGTGAAGTGATTGTCATATCGGGTGACGAGGGCGCCGGGAAAACAACGCTGCTTCAATGTGCGTGCTCCCTCTTGCGCAGTGATGAGGGAGCAGTGAAGCATGCGGTGGCGAGCTACGTAGCAGCTGTGCCGGTTTTCTATCCATTTCTTACGGTTCATGATGTGCTCGCGCTGCGCGGAGCAAAGCAGGAGCGGGTGGAGACACTAGTCAACGCATTCGAGCTAAAACCGTTCGCTGCAGGTGTAGTAGCAAATCTTTCGATGTCCGCTATGAAGAGACTTTCTATTGCTGAAGCGCTCGTGCATGAGCCGAACGTTGTGTTGATCGATACCAGCTCCTTTGAGGTCCCATCCTGCAGCACCGTTTCAGCGATCACCGAGCTTGGCGTTGCGACAGTTGTAGCTGCACGCAACTGCTCGTCGCTCGCGCGGATTGCAACGAGAATCATCTGCCTCGAGGAAGGGCGCATCGCGCGTACGTTCAATACAAGTCATTCGCTTGTAGCAGAGCGCATCCACTAGAAACAAAAAGCCCGGCCACCTCCGGCCGGGCTTTCTATCGAAGCGACGATTACTTCTTTCCCGCCACCAGCGCTTCGAGTTTCGCGAGCCGAGCTTCCAGCTCGGATGATTTTACTCTGAGCCTGGCGATCTCTTCATCCTTCTTTTTGTTGTCAGCCTGCAGCGCACTGGTTCGTGCTTCAAGTGCTTTTGCTGCAGCGATGTTGACGCCGTCGATGTCATTCATTCCGATTGTAGTCTTGCCGAGTCCAAGTGGGAAGGCTTTGTAGAAGTCTTCCGCGACGGGACCTAGATGTCGAATCGAGCGGTCCGCACCGATCATGTTCCATGTGGTGATGGGCATGCTCTTGAGGCGCCTAAGAACATCCTCACCATCGACCTTTCGGAAGTTCTCCTTGAGAGTTCTGCTGGATGCGCATGTCCACGAAGGAACGGCAACCGTAAGATCGCATCCGACGTTTCCACCGGCGCCTGGAGTGTTTCCATTCGAGGCTGTGCTGACGCGAAGTCTGAATCCGCCATTGTAGCGCGCGCGGAATTCATTGTCCGCCTGGTTGCGAACGGAGTCAGTGGTTGACTCATCACCCATTGCCATCGTTCCCGTATGTGTGTTGTTGGACGCACGGTAGCCGATAGCGACTGAGTAATCGTTGTTAGCAGTGGTTCTGTATCCGAGGGCGACGGCCCCCTGTCCGCCGGCGCGCACTGTGTAACCAATGGCGGTGCATGCGAAGCCGGAGCAGACATTCTGCGCGCCCGCGCTGAATCCTGCTGTTCCACTCACGGTTACAGCTGAGCCGAATCCTACACCGACGGTTGAAGATACGGTCACCTGATCGCCATACGCGAATGCACCATAGTCAGTGGCTCTCACCTGATTGCCGCCGGCGAATGTGAAATCATCCATATGGTTGTCGTCCCACGCGGTCGGGTCGCCGACAGGCACGCGGCCGAATCGCACCGATCCTCGACACGGCTGCCACAGAAATCGAGTGCCTGCTCCCGATGCCGGCAGCTGCGCTGCGCAGCCAGTGGTATTGCCGACGTCGCGCACAAACCCGTAGGAGATGAATGCGCCAGAGCTGTCGACACGGAATCTCTCGCTGAGAGGCGATCCCGCACGCGCGCGAATGAGTACGCTGCTCTGAGCAGAGGCGCTAGCGGGCGCAAGCGCCGTCAGGCCTGCGATGACTGCTGCAAGCGAAAGTAAAAGCCGAATGCGCGAAATCATGCTCACACCCTCTGAGTTGTGAATGTGTGTGTTGCTCATTGTGCGTCGATCTGGATGAGATTCGAATCCGTCTGCAACAGTCCGGAATCGATCGCCAGCGGACCTATCACCGTAACGCTGTTTGAAGCAGTGTAGCTGCCGGTGACATTGACCAGCGTGAACCGGCCTTCAACCGGCCCGCTTCCGGTTAGTAAAAGTCTTCCTGTTGTTCCAAGAACTCCGCTGCCCGCTGTCTGTCCTGTGCTCGCAAGCGATACGAGTGTGAGATCGAACGCACCAAGACTGAGCGTAGCGAGATCAGCGACTTGTATCGCGCCCGCTGATTCACTCACCGTCAGTGACGGATAGTTTGGAACTCCGGTTGGGATGATTGCGGTATCGCCGGGCTGAGGCTTGAATCCGCCGGCCCAGTTTCCGCCATCTTCCCAATCTGTTGAAACGGCGCCCGTCCAGGTCACTGACGTTCCAATGACGTGAATGACGATCGAGCCGTTCAGTCCCATGCTCGTCGCGGTCGCTACTACGGTTCCTGATTTGATCGCGGTTACGCTTCCGCTGGCATCGATGCTCGCGATAGTCGGGTCAGAGATTCCCCAGACGATGGGATCAGCTCCCGGAATGGGTTGACTGAGCTGGTCGTCGACAACTCCAGCAAGAGCTGTCGATGCACCCGGTGCCAGGTTTCCAAAGTCCGTTCCAGGAAGCTGGCCATTTATCTCGATGTATCCATTCGGATACTGTACCGGCGATGATATGAAGAGAATGAAAGCGAACGTGTCGACAGTGGACGGCATTACGAGCGTCCACGTCTTTGGTGCGGAAGTCGCGTTCAAGGGAAGAACGCCGTCGTATTCGTAATACGGCTGGTTGACCGCCGTGAACGTAGCGAATCCGTCAGGAAGCACGCTCGCGATTCCGGTACCTGATGTCACCGTGGGCCCCGAGCCGAAAAAGACTCTCACTCCACCGGGGGCAGGATTGGTCCCATCGATTGTGCCGATCGGCTGGTCGATGAGGTTGGTCACAGTGATGTCGAACGTGAACTGTCCAGTGCCTGAATTGTAGGCGGGGTTCGAGGACGTCACCTTCACATAAGTATTCTGACCGCCGTAAATGATGTCCGCTGCTGGACCTTTCTGATTGCGGGCGAGCTGTGGCTCGTGGCAGCTCACGGTGAGCTTTGACCTGCTTCCATCACAGCTCAGCACCATCATTCGCGTTTTTGCATCGACCGCTGTGTTTCCACCTTCTCCTGGCTTTGCCGGACGAGTCGGGCCCTCCTCAGTGCAGGCAATAGCCGTGGCCGAGAGGAGCAGAGCTGCTGCGATCCTCTTCATTTATTTCGCCCTCCGTTTTTCTTAGAGGAACTACATGGTCAGGGAACTACGGTCGATCCGCCGCCACCAGTACCTCCGCCGCCGGGAATCCCGCCACTCTGCAGCGTGATCTCGTTAAGCCGCGGAAGTTCGGTTATGCGAGGAGTTACCCAGGTCGTTTTTGACGGGACTGGCGTGTGAGGGCCAGTGGGGAGGGAGTTGCTCTCGGTATTCCGGTTCATCCTTGCTTTCTCCAACTCGTGGTGGTTCGAACAGAAGCGAGTGGACCCTGCACCGGTGCAGAGACTCATCCATTGTAGAGTGAACAGACAGTTATGCAATAACCAAATGCTGCATTACAAAACTCGTTACAGAATTGCAGTTATGCGATTACAGAATCTCGCACGTTCCACGGACTCTCGCTGAACTGCGCAAGCCAGTCGAGTTTTCCGAGAGAGCGCGCACATCGCAAACACGGGAATGCATCGATGGTCGTTCGCTCCCCGCATGCACCAGGAGCCGAGCGTGCGCGAAGATCTTCCATCGCGTCGAGGTAGCTCGAATAAACATCCCTGAGTGATGACGCGCTTAGATCACCTGTGACATCGCGCGTGTTGAATCCATAATCGGAAAGTTGACAGCACAGCGAGACGCGCGCGTCGGGATCCACATAGATACGCTTGAGCTCCATTGTATCGCAGGCTGTTTCCTCGCCGTCGAACGGTGCGCCGTAATCCAGGGAGATCGCCGTCTTCCGATTGGGCTCACGTGCAAGCGCGTCTATCTCGTCACGAACAGGTATCCACTCGTGCGGAGGCAGGTCGCTGTCGCGATCCGCACTTTGCGGAACAGGCTGCGGGAGGATGTAGCTGATCCAGTTGCACCCCAGCGACTCAGCCAGATCAGCGGCTTCGCGAATCTGGTGTCTGTCACGCCTGTCGATAACGATGGACAACCCTGTTGGAACGCGCCTGCTGGTAAGCAGGGCCACCGCCATCTGAACGCGACGAAAACTTCCCCTGCCGCGCTCCTGATCGTGAACGTCCTCGGTGGCCCCCGAGAGACTGACTCTCACTGCACCTGGTGGATGGCGATCGATGGACGGCATGATGCGCCGCATGTGCCATCCGTTGGTCACCAGCCTCCATGGAATAGAGCGCGCTGCAAGCATGTCTATCAGCGCATTCCATTCGGGGTGAATTGTCGGCTCGCCGCCGGTGAAGCTGCAGACAACAGTGGGGAAGAGCTCGCGCGCCTCGTCGACGATCCGCGTGATGAGAGCGAGCGGAATTGCGCGCACTTCGGTGACATCGTCACGAATGCAGTGCGGACAACGAAGATTGCAGTGCCGTGTTAGCGCGAATCCAAGAAGCATTGTAGTAAAGGCAATATATGAAAAAGCCCCGCCACCAAGGGCGGGGCTTTTTCTGTCGAGCCTTCTATTTCTTCTGCATCAGAGCTTCGAGGCGCGCAATGCGTGCTTCGAGACTCGCGATCTTGTCATCCTTGGCTTTCAGCTCCGACTTGAGATCTTCTGTACGCTTGTCGAGAGCCTGGGCAGCTGCGATCGCAACGCCGCCTTCGTCGAGCATGCCGATCGACTTGTCGTCGGTTCCGAGATTCAGATACTTGAACCAGTCTTGAGCGACAGGCCCGATGTGCTGGACTCCTTCCTGCTCGCCGATGTAGTTCCAGCGGGTGACAGGAATTGCGCGCAGGCTCTTGAGAAGATCCTCACCATCTACCTGGCGGAAATTCTCCTTGAGGTCGCGGCTCGACGAGCAGCTGAACACACCTGAGCCAGCGGGAAGGTTGCAGCCCGTGGTCAGCGTTGCGTTGGTTCTGAAGCGATACCCACCAGCGTAACGGGCCGCGAACTCGTTGTTGGCAACTGCCTGGATCGAGTCGGTGGTTGATTCGTCGCCCATCATCATCACGCCACTGTGACCATTGGCAGACGCGCGGTGGCCGAGCGCAACAGCATAGTCAGCGTCGGCAGTCACGCGGTAGCCTATAGCAACTGAGCCTTGCCCACTGCCAGTATTCGTAAAGCCAATCACGGTGCAGCCAAAACCAGTGCAGTGGTTGGAGGCTCCCGCGGAGAAGCCGGCAGTTCCGGATACAGTGTTGCTTGATCCGAAGCCCGCACCGTCAACACCACTTACGATGGTGCCGTCACCGAATGCGAACGTGCCGAACGCGCTTGCCTGCGTCGCATTTCCACCGGCCCAGGAATAGAAGCCAGTGTTTGCATCATCCCACTGAGTTGCTGCGGTGGGGCAGCTGCCAGGGCTTCCCGCACGGAATGCTGCCTTGAAGGGATACCACATCATTCGGAAACCGCATCCCGTCGCGGGAATGATTCCGATTCCGAGGGTTCCAATTGCGATTAGACCGCCCGCACTGTCGACACGCATGCGGTCGCCCGGAGGTGATCCCGAGCGAAGACGCAGAAGAATGTCAGACTGCGCCGCAGCTTCGCGCGGTGCAGCTGCTGAGCCGGCGATCATTATGCCGAACATCAGGAAAAGGACGCGAAGGAAGCGCGATGACATGAATGCTCCTGTTCGATTGGAAGTGTGTGAATTCGTCATTAGAAGGAGGTCGCCTGGACCCGGAAAGTCGTGTTGGTAAGACGGCCGAGGTCTACCCGGATTGGTGCTCTTGCGGTGACGTTGCCATTCAATGAGTACGTGCCCGTCACTCGAAGCGGCGGCATCGTTCCCGCAATTGTTCTCGCAATACCCGTGAGAATCAGCACACCCGAAGTGTTGTTGATCGCAGCATTGCTCGTTGTCAGCACATCCCCGCTCGCAGTCAGATTGAACGCCTGAAGACTCAGCGTTGGCACAACTCCACCAGGCGTGATGTCGAGTACCTCGACACCGCCTATGTCTTCATTCTGATTGAGATGCGGGAAGTTCGTCGCGCTCGTTGTATCGGGAACTACTGCAGTGTCCGTCGAGACCGGCTTGATTCCATCCGGATACCAGTTGGCTCCGTTCTCATAGTGATCGTCAACGCTGCCAATCCAGAAGCGTCGGATTGATTTCACGTTCACCGTGAGACTTCCAACACGCGTGCCATTCTCGGCGATGATCGTGACCGCACCGGCGCGCAGCGGATTAACGAGACCGTTCGCGTCGATTGTCGCACGCGTCGTGTCGCTGACTGCCCAGTTGATTGTTCCAGGCGAGCCAATCGGCGTGCCGTTCGCGTTGCGAACCGTGAACGTCATCTGACGATCATCAGGCGGACGCAGCTGGCTTACCTGCAGATCGATGTATCCGTCGGGCCTCGGAACTTCCGCCGATACGAGCAGGAGGAAATCGAAGGTCAGGACACTCGGCGGCATCGTGAGCTGCCATGTCTTTGGCGATGAAATCTCGAACTGATCGAGAACGGTGTTGTACTGGTAGTAAGGCTGATTCGCGCCCGTGAACGTGTCAGTGCCGTCACCGTCGACGGTGATCAGACCCGATCCGCTCGTGACGTTCGGCCCTGATGCAAAAAAGATTCTGACGCCATCAGGATCTGGTGCATGAGCAATTGTGTCAGCTGTGCCGAGCGGTTGAGGAATCAGGTTGCGGATTGTCACGTCGAACGTGAACGCGCCTGTTCCCGCGTTGTAATTCACGTTTGTCGACTTCACCGCGACGAAAACATCCTGACCGCCGATGATGATGTTGCCGACGGCCTGATCAGGATTGTCGGACGCAGGTTTCTTGGCGCTTGTGCCGACTGGGGCTTCGCATGTAACAGTCAACTCACTGATGTTCGCATGACATGAAAGCGCAGCGACAATCGAGCTCTTGCTCGCATCGTGGGATCCTCCGGTCTTCGCTGCAGGTGCCGTAGGAGCATCCTCTGAGCATGCGATGGCAACACCAAAGGTGACGACTCCCATCGCCGCAATGAGTTTTCCGACGGCGGCGCGCCGGCGACTTCGAACGTTGTTCATGGGATTACGGTGGATCCACCGCCGCCGGTGCCACCGCCTCCGGGAATTGGCCCCGGACTCTGCAGAGTCAGCTCTGAAAGACGGGGTAGGTTTTGGATGCATGGAGAAATCCATGGGCGCGCGACAAAGCGGGAACATGCGGCTCCTGCAGCGTCGTGACACCTGGGAATGTTTGCTACACGAACGTTCATAGACCTCCCAAGCGGTTTCATTGCGGTGAAGGGACGTAGTAAAGACGCCCTTCTGTCCGGAGGGATACTCGGATTTTGAAACGCTATACTATGGTGATGGGATTTCCGCGCAACAGCGCAGACGCAACGTTAGGAAAGTGTTACAGAAAAAAACTTTTCACATCAAAAAAATTTCAATCGTTGCGGTTTTCCACTAAAAGATTTCGCGTTTTGAAATCTTCGATCACTTGATCGAGCTCCTGCGCCACTTGTTTTTCTTCGCCTTCATAAGTTGCGAGAAGCTGCTCGAGTATTGCGTCACGTGACTTGCCTTTCTCGAGCGCAGCCCAGATAAGTGCTGCAGTTTCATTGAGACGGTAGTAGCTCTTGTCACCGAGATTGAGAAGAACAGCTTCACCCGCGAGGTGAGCAGCGAGCACATCGGTCGAAGTTGATAAAGTCATTGTGTTTCTGTTCAGGGAAGAACGCCTGAGGGACGCTGGGCATCGCCGCCGCCAACGTCGATCGGATGAACTACAGATGGATTCGCCGGATCGATCCAGAACAGTGATCCAGTCGTTCCGGTAAATCTCGAGAACACGAGTCTTCCGTCGGGAAGCCATGATGGTTGCGCGCCATCAGTCAGCTTCGTTGCCGTCGCGCCAGTTGGATCCGTAAGCCAGATCTCATTGGGTCCTGCACGCGTTGTGTGAAACGCAATCTTCCCGGCGGAATTCCACACAGGGTTGATCTCTGCTGAACTCGTGTTCACAGGCGCCGGCATCTTCGTCGCAAATCCGCCGAGTGAATTCTGAATCCACAGGTCGAGAGTTCCGCCAGATGCAGACGATGAAAGAATGATCTTGTCGGATCCTGGTGACCATGACGGGCTCACCTCGACAGCTCCGGTGTTGTTCGAGATATCATCGACAAAACCGACACCGCTGCCGTCAGCATTCGAATAGATGGCGCGGCCGAGCCCTGTCTCGCTGCTCCAGTAAGTCAGTCTGTCTCCATTTGGTGAAAGATTCGGATCGAGATCGGCCCACGTAGTGTTGGTGAGCTGCGTCTCGATGGAATTCGAAAGGTTGATCGAGAAGATGTCGAATGCACGACCGTTTCTCGCGCCTGCAAAAACAAGCTTCGATCCGACGCGCGACGGATGCTGATTGTCAGAGCCGACAGTCGTGAGCTGAACCAGATCACCACCGTCGATAGCAACCTGCCACACCTGTCGCGAGAAGTTTCTCACGAGATCGAAGACGATGAGCGGTGGCTGCGCAACCGTGATCGTCGATGATCCGGTGTGCGTGTTCGCCTGCGCGTTGATCGTGAGCGATCCCGTCTTTAGAAGCTTGATAGTTCCGTCACTGTTGACAGTTCCACCATCCGCCGGAACGAGAGTCAGTGTGACGGACGCAGGCGGCAATGTTGTTCCGTTGTCAGTCACTGTGACTGTAATCGTCTCGCTTCGCTCGACTCTCCCGCTGATACTCAAGCCGAGTCCCGCGAGTGCAGTCGCTGTTGCATTGAACGTCACTGACTGACCGCTCACTCCATTCAATGTTGCGGTGAGTGAATTCGGTCCCGCTGCACCAAGCGTCCAGCTGCCAACCGTTGCAATGCCACTCGCGTTCGTCGATCCAGTCGCTCCGGTAATGCCGCCGCCGCCTGTCGCCACCGCGAAGGTCACTCCTGCGCCAGCTGCAACATTCCCGTTTGCATCGGTGACTTTCACCGACGGTGGCGTCGCGACCACTGTGCCCGCAGTTGCAACCTGATTGTTGCCCGCATTGATGGTGATCAGTGCTGCGGCGCCTGCAGTTCCGGTCGCAGTAAAAGTCACAGCAGAGAGACCGCTCGTTGTTGCAGTCAGAGTGTTCGCGCCGGCAACTGTGCCAAGCGTCCAGCTTCCTGCTGTTGCAATGCCGCTTGCGTTGGTTGTTGTTGACGCACCGGTGACCGAGCCACCACCAGTCGCGACAGCAAAGGTGACAGTTGCTCCTGCAACAACATTTCCGCCGCCGTCAGTCACTTTCACCGATGGAGCAACTGCGACCGCTGCGCCGGCAGTTGCGGATTGCCCATTGCCACTGACAATCGTGAGACTCCCTGCAGCGCCGGCAGTTCCTGTCGCATTGAACGTGACAGGCGATCCGGTAAGTGATCCTGCTGTTGCGGTGAGAGAATTAGCCCCTGCTGCAGAGCCCAGCGTCCACAACCCGACCTGCGCAACTCCCGATGCGTCAGTGGTCGCGCTTGCGCCGGTGACCGTTCCGCCGCCCGATGCAACAGCGAATGTCACCGCAACGCCCTGAACTCCATTTCCTTTTGCATCGACAACCTTTACGGAGGGCGCGATTGCAACCGCTGATCCCGCAGGAGCGCTCTGATTGTTCGACGCGGGATTCGCAAGCGCAATCGATGCAGCTGGTCCCGCAATGCCAGTCGCGGTGAACATGACGCTGCCCGAAAGTCCAACTGCTCCGGCAGTCAGAGTATTTTCACCGGCGATGTCACCGAGTATCCAGCTTCCTGCAGCTGCAACGCCGGACGCGTTTGTCGTTGCGCTCGCACCGGTGACTGAGCCGCCCCCGCTCGCTACAATGAAGTTGACTGTTGTGTTGCTAACCGGATTGCCGCTTCCGTCAGTCACTTTCACCGAAGGTGCAGTCGCAACTGCACTTCCCGCCACAGCCGTCTGTGCGTTGCCTCCATTGATTGTGATCGATCCTGCAGAGCCTGCTGTTGCAGTCGCGGTAAAAGTGACGATGAGATCTGCGAGAGTGCTCGCTCCAATCACCTGAGAGGATGCCGGCACCGTGACGGTCGCAGTGAGCGTATTGGTTCCCGCGTTGTTACCGAGCCGCCAGCTTCCGACTGTCGCGACGCCTGATGCGTCGGTTGTCTGTGTTGCGCCGGTGATCGAGCCGCCGCCGCTCGCGACAGCAAATGTCACCGTGATGCCTTGAACAGAATTGTTGTTCGCATCGGTGACTTTCACAGACGGCGGATTCGCCACTGTCGAGCCGACTACGGCTGACTGACCATTCGACGATGCATTCGCCACCGCAATGGATGCTGCGGGTCCGGCGATGAAATTCACTATCGCCGTATTCGACAGCGCGGCACCGCCAACCGCTGCACTCACAATCGATGCGCCTGCAGCTGTCGAAGATGTCAACGTTGCAGCGTACGTCCCGTTGTTCTGATCGGAGACTGCACCCACGGTTCCACGCGTCGACGTGATCGTGACGACGCCTCCGCTCTTGCCGATAGATGCGCCCTGCGCATCCTTGAGCGAAACCGTGATCTGTGATGTGGTTTTACCGTCTGCTACAATCGATGGCTGCGATGCGGTGATTGTCGACAGCTGGAGAGATGTGTCGGATCCGGGATCAGGGTCAGGCGCGGACGATGAATCGCAGCTGAGGCTGAATGCCATCAGCGCAGCGAGTGCGCCGAGTGTGCGTCGCGTGTTGTTGAAGAGCAGCATGGAGAAGGTCAGCGGTTCCGACTGAGCGAATACAACCAAACAGCCTGGCTCGGTGCTACGCTAGTCACAAGCGACACACGCGGCAAGAAAAAATTCTGTTACCTTGGATGCCATGACGGATTTCCGCCTCTACAATACTCTCACTCGCAGCGTCGAGGATTTCTCTCCTGCAGACGGTGATACCGTCCGCATGTACACCTGCGGACCAACCGTCTACAACCCCGCGCACCTCGGCAACTTTCGCACGTTCTTGTTCGAGGACCTTCTGCGTCGCGTGATCGCGCTTCGGGGATGGAAGGTTCACCAGGTGATGAACCTCACTGATGTAGACGACAAAATCATCAAGCGTGCTGCTGAGCGATCGCTGAGAATCGGCGAAGTCACTGAGCCCGTCATCGACATCTTTCACAACGATCGAGCGTATCTGCGCGTGCAGGATGCGGAGCAGTATCCGCGTGCCACGGATCACATCCCCGAGATGATCGATCTGGTTTCGTCGCTGATCGACAAAAATCTCGCGTATGTTGCCGACGACGGCTCGGTCTATTACGCAATCGACAGGTTCGATGGCTATGGAAAGCTGTCGCGACTGGATACCAGGGAGATCAAAAGCGGCGCGCGCGTTGCGCAGGACGACTATACGAAGGAAAACGCGCAGGACTTCGCTCTGTGGAAAGCCGCAAAGGATGAGGATGAATCATCAGGCGCCGCCTGGGATTCTCCTTGGGGGCGCGGACGGCCCGGCTGGCATCTCGAGTGCTCCGCGATGGCAATGCGCTACCTCGGCGCAACAATGGACATTCACTGCGGCGGAGCGGATCTCGTGTTTCCTCATCATGAAGATGAGATCGCGCAGTCAGAGGGCTCGACAGGAAAAACTTTTTCACGCTTCTGGTGCCACGGTGAGTTTCTCCTTACTGATGGAAGCAAGATGGCGAAGCGCGTCGGAAACGTCGCGACCGTTGCAGATCTGAAAGAGCAGGGAGTTTCAGCGGCGGCATTCCGCGCGTTCGTGTTCTCGACTCACTATCGCAAGCAGCTGAATCTTTCGTCGGAGGCTCTCGAGTCGGCGATCGAGGGAGTGCGTCGCGTTGGAGATTTCGCTGACCGGCTCGATTCAGCCTCAGGTGGAACGCCCGAGCTTGGCGAAGCGGCGAAAAAGCTCGAGGACGAAGCGTCGGCTGCGTTCTTCGACGATCTCAACGCTCCGCTTGCGATGGGAGCACTGTTCACGTTCATCCGCACCGCGAATGCCGAGCTTGCTCGCGGCGGAGCTGATTCGGCGGCGCTGGAATCAGCACGCTCGGCTTTCGCGAAGATCAATGGTGTACTGGACATTGTTCCGGACAGGGAAGTTGTCGACGATGCGGCCGCGATCGAGGCTCTCCTGGCTGAGAGAAAAGCGGCGCGGGAGAAGCGGGACTTCGCGCGAGCCGACGCAATCCGGCGTGAGCTCGAAGAAAAGGGAATCGAGATCAAGGACGGCCCGACGGGAACTGCTTGGAAGAGAGTGAGATAGCTCGTCTGCCCACTTGTTTCGTCCGCTGAAAATCCGCTATAATTGTAGGCTTGCGTAGAATCGCTGTTGCTGACGTAGCTCAATTGGCAGAGCAGCTGATTTGTAATCAGCAGGTTGGGAGTTCGATTCTCCCCGTCAGCTCTGCCAATTGGATCAGGTGCACGAATTGCTCCGGGTTCCAGGCGGCTTTTACGGAAACTGGGTGGGGTACCCAAGCGGCCAACGGGAGCAGACTGTAAATCTGCCGGCTTATGCCTACGAAGGTTCGAATCCTTCCCCCACCATATGGTTGGAAAGGGACGGATTTTTTGTTCGATTCTAATACCTAATACGGGGCTGTTCTGGTTTTAGAGATTTGCGGGAGTAGCTCAGTTGGTAGAGCACTAGCCTTCCAAGCTTGTGGTCGCGGGTTCGAGTCCCGTCTCCCGCTTTTTAGGTCGCCGGTCGAGGGACCCGGGTCGCCGGAGTTGGCGTCTGGCGACCGGTGTCAGAAGTCTGTCGTTTTGCTCGCGTAGCTCAGTCGGTAGAGCACACCCTTGGTAAGGGTGAGGTCATCGGTTCAATCCCGATCGCGAGCTCTGTAGCACGAGGCACCAACAGGACCCACAGGGGAATCAGGTAAATGGGAAAAGCGAAATTCGAGCGGACGAAGCCGCACGTGAACGTTGGAACGATCGGCCACGTCGATCATGGAAAGACCACTCTTACCGCTGCGATCACTGCGATCCAGGCGAAGAAGGGACTGGCCCAGACAGTTGCATTCGACCAGATCGACAAGGCTCCAGAGGAGAGAGAGCGCGGCATCACGATCGCCACCGCTCACGTCGAGTACGAGTCAGAGAAGAGACACTACGCTCACGTCGACTGCCCCGGCCACGCCGATTATGTGAAGAACATGATCACCGGTGCGGCGCAGATGGACGGTGCGATCCTGGTGGTATCGGCAGCAGACGGTCCGATGCCCCAGACGAGAGAGCACATCCTTCTGGCCAAGCAGGTGAACGTGCCCTACATCATCGTCTTCCTTAATAAGGTAGACATGGTGGACGATCCTGAGCTTCTGGAGCTTGTGGAGCTCGAGGTTCGTGAGCTTCTCTCCTCATATGATTTTCCTGGCGACGACACGCCGATCATCAAGGGCAGTGCGCTCAAGGCACTGGAGAGCGGTGATCCGAACAGTGAGTGGGGCCAGAAGATCGGCGAGCTGATGGATGCTTTGGACAACTACATCCCTCAGCCCCAGCGCGAGACGGACAAGCCGTTCATCATGCCTGTTGAGGACGTGTTCTCGATCACCGGTCGTGGCACGGTTGCGACGGGAAGAATCGAGCGCGGGATTGTGAAGGTTGGAGAGGAAGTGGCTCTGATCGGCTTCAACGCTGACAAGAAGACTGTCATCACCGGAGTTGAGATGTTCAGAAAGCTCCTCGATGAGGGTCAGGCTGGAGACAACGTTGGACTTCTTCTTAGAGGCATTGGGAAGGAGGAGATCGAGCGCGGAATGGTGCTGGCCAAGCCGGGATCGATTACTCCTCACACGAACTTCCTTGCCGAGGTTTACGTGTTGACCAAGGAAGAGGGTGGGCGCCACACTCCGTTCTTCAAGGGATATCGTCCGCAGTTTTATTTCAGAACGACGGACGTGACGGGCTCGGTTGAGCTTCCAGAGGGAATGGAGATGGTGATGCCAGGCGACAACGTTCAGATGACGATCGAGCTGATCACGCCGATCGCGATGGACGAGGGACTTCGCTTCGCAATCCGCGAAGGTGGAAGAACCGTCGGCGCCGGCGTCGTAACGAAAATCATTAA